>JAFAPY010000079.1 GCA_019246795.1 Streptosporangiaceae bacterium
CCGCCTCCGGCCGCGGCGTCCTGGCCGCCGGCTTCCGCCGGCTCGGCCGGCTCTGCGGGCCTGGCGCGGCCGCGGCCGGACCTTCGGCGGCGGCGGCGGCCAGAGCCGGCGCCTGATCCAGCGCCGTTATCGTCGCCGGCGGCGTCCGTGTTCGCAGCGTCAGGAGCGGTGGCCGCCGGCTGGGTGTCCGCCGGTGCTGCCGGCGGCTGGAAGACTACCTGCGGCGGCTGGAACACCGCCGCAGGCACCCCTGAGGCGCCCTGCTCGCCTTGGGCGCCCTGCTCGCCTTGGGCGCCCTGCTCGCCTTGGGCGCCCTGCTCGCCATGGGCGCCCTGCTCGCCATGGGCGGTCAGCTCGCCGGCGCCTGGGCCGCCTGTCGTATGGTCATGGAATTCTCCGTCGTACAGCTCGCTGTCGAGCATTCGGGCAATCTCCCGTCAGGCTCCCGGGCGCGCGGGTCCGCGGCATGCCGCTCGGTGACGGCGTGCCGCGGCGTCCCCGCACGCCGCACGGGAGCACGTGTATCTTCACGGAAACGGCGCCCACCGCGCGTTCGCGCTGTGCCGACCCGCCCTCCCCGCGCACAGGAAACGCCGTCACGACGCCTCCTGCCCGGTCAGCAGGGCCCGCGGGCCCTGCGCCAGCCGGGTGGTCAGCGGCGGCGAAGAGGGGGCGATGCCGTGATCCTCGCGCAGCGCGGTCAGCACGTCGTCGGGCCGCACGGCAGGCACCGTATGTAGAACAACCATTCGGAGAATGGCACAATCGTTGAGACCTGTCACGGCGGCGATGCTGCCGCCGTCTCGGTGTGATCGGCCGGCCGGATCGAGCACGCCCGGATCGAGCACGCTCAGCCCGGCCACGGCCGCGCGGGCATCCAGCAACCGGACGCCCTTGTCCGTGAGGCGCTGCACCGGCGCCTCGGCACGGGCGAGGAAGCCGACCACGGCCGATCTGGCCGCCGCTGGCTGCACGCCCGGAAGAACCACCTGCCACTGAGACGCCTCCAGGCCGCCAAGAGCGGCCGAGGGCGCGCCGGAAACCCCGGGCTGGCTCCTCGCAATGCCGTCCCGGGGGGCCGGACCTGCTGGCTGTGTCGCCTGCGGCGACACTGCTGGCTCTGTCGCCTGCGGCGACGGGCCCGGACTCACGCGCTCAGCGACGTCGATCACATCTATCCCATCAGGCAGCGCCATGTCCAGGCGCTGGCGTACCTGCGCCTCGGCCTGCCGGGCGGTCAGCGCGAGGATGAGGTACTCCGCCTCGCTCGCCACGCCGGTCGGCGCGCCGCCCGCGTAGGAGATCTTCGGATGCGGCGTGTACCCGGCAGAGTAAGCGATAGGCAGTCCTGCCCTGCGCACCCCCCGCTCGAAGGCGCGAGCCACATCCCTGTGGCTGGCAAAACGCATCTTTCCCCGCTTAGCATACCGGACCACCAGGTGCTGCACCGCGGGCTGGGCGGATGCCGCGCTACTCGATGGCCGGGCGTCCGGCAACGCTACCTCCCGCCTATCACCGGAAGCAGCCGCTTCCCGTCCAGGCGCTCCCCGGTCGGCCCCACCTGGATCTCGGTGCCCATAGCGGGACAGACCCCACACTCATAACACGGAGTCCAGCGGCAATCTTCCACCTCGCGCGCTCCTATGGGCGCGATGGAGTCCTGCCAGTCCTGCCAGAGCCAGTCCCGATCAAGGCCCGCGTCCAGGTGATCCCACGGGAGCACCTCTGCGTAATCACGTTCGCGCATAGTGTACCATGCGAGGTCCACCGGCTCGCCGGCCAGGGCCGACTCGGCGCAGCGCTGCCAGCGCTGGAACGAGAAGCACTCACTCCACCCGTCGAACCGCGCTCCGTCCCGCCATGCGGCCAGGATCACTTTGCCCACCCGGCGGTCGCCGCGGGACAGCAGTCCCTCGACCAGCGCCGGACGCCCGTCGTGATACCGGTACCCGATGGCCTTGCCGTAGCCGCGGTCCGAGCGCAGCGCGATGCCGAGGGCGCGCAGCCGCGGGTCGACCACCTCCGGCGGGCACTGCGCCGCCCACTGGAACGGCGTGTGCGGCTTGGGCACGAAAGCCCCGATCGACACCGTGCACCTGATGTCGCGCCGGCCGGTGGCCTCCCGGCCCGCCGCGATTACCCGCCGCGCCAGCGGGGCGATCGCCAGCACGTCCGCGTCGGTCTCGGTGGGCAGCCCGCACATGAAGTACAGCTTCACCTGGCGCCATCCGCTGGCGTAGGCGGTGGTGACGGTCTGGATCAGGTCGTCTTCGGTGACCATCTTGTTGATCACCTTGCGCATCCGCTCCGACCCGCCCTCCGGGGCGAACGTCAGCCCGGACCTGCGGCCGTTCCGGCTCAGCTCGTCGGCGAGCGTCACGTTGAAGGCGTCCACCCTGGTCGACGGCAGCGACAGCCCGACGTTTGTCCCCTCATAGCGGTCGGCCAGGTCCACGGCGATCTCGTTGATCTCGCTGTGGTCGGCGCTGGACAGCGACAGCAGCCCGACCTCGTTGAAGCCGCTGGCCGCCACGCCGCGGGCCACCATCGAGCCGATCGTGGTGATCGACCGCTCCCGCACCGGCCGGGTGATCATCCCGGCCTGGCAGAACCTGCAGCCGCGGGTGCAGCCGCGGAAGATCTCCACGCTGTACCGCTCGTGGACGGTCTCCGCGACCGGGACGATCGGCGAGCGCGGGTACGGCCAGGCGTCCAGGTCCATCACGGTGTGTTTCGAAACGGACGGCGGAACGCCGGGGCGGTTGGCAACGACGCGGGCAATCCTGCCGTCGTGGTGGTAGGTCACGTCGTAGAAGCGCGGAACGTAGGCGATCCGGGCCAGGCGGAGCAGCAGGCCGTCCCGGCCGCCGGGCCTCCCGGCCTGCTTCCACTCGCGGATCAGGTCCGTGATCGCGAGCACGGCCTGCTCCCCGTCGCCGAGGACCACCGCGTCCAGGAAGTCAGCCACCGGCTCGGGGTTGAACGCCGCGTGGCCTCCTGCGATCACCACAGGATGCGCCATTGTTCGTTCTGCGGAGAAAACCGGTATAGCGGCCAGGTCCAGGCTGGTCAGCAGGTTGGTGTAGCACATCTCTGTGGCGAAGCTGACCCCGAGCACGTCGAAGGCGCTCACCGGCCGGTGCGCGTCCACCGTGAACTGGGGCACGCGATTGCCGCGCATCAGCGCCTCGAGGTCGGGCCACACCGCGTAGCTGCGCTCCGCCAGCACGCCGGGCTGCTCGTTGAGCACCTCGTAGAGGATCTGCACCCCCTGGTTGGGCAGGCCTACCTCGTAGGCGTCGGGGTACAGCAGCGCCCACCGGACGTCGGCGCTGTCCCAGTCCTTCACCACCGAGCCGGCCTCACCGCCCACGTACTGGATCGGCTTGCGCACGCGGGGCAGCAGCGGCTCGAGCTCCGGGTACACCGATTCCACAGGCATCCTCACAATTTATCCGAACGAGCACCGGTGCCATCGCTTCCGAACGTGCCTGCCGCGGCGGTCCGCGGCGTCCCGGCCGGGAGCTAGTCGAAGACGCGGCGGCGGCGGTGGACGGACTGGAGCAGCCCGATCGCGATCATGTCGGCGAAGATAGCCGAGCCGCCGTAGGAGACGAACGGCAGCGGGATGCCGGTGACCGGGGTGATGCCGATGGTCATGCCGACGTTCACGAACGACTGGAACCCGAACCAGACCGCGATGCCTGACGCCACCAGCAGGCCGAACAGGTCATCCGCCCGCGCGGCGATGCGCAGCGCCCGGACGATCACCACGCCGAGCAGGAACACGATCGTGATCGCGCCGACGAAGCCGAGTTCCTCCCCGGCGACGGTGAAGATGAAGTCGGTCTGCTGGGAGGGGACGAAGTTGCCGGCGACGACCTGGCCGTGGAACAGGCCGGTGCCGAACATGCCGCCGGAGCCGACCGCGATCTTGGCCTGCGCCGCCTGGTAGCCGGCTGCGGACAGCTTGGCGTGCGGGTGCAGGAAGGAGGTGAGCCGGGTGAGCTGGTAGGACTTCAGCAAATGCAGGCCGCCGGCAGCGGTGATGCCTCCGCCCACGATCACCGCGAGCGCGGCGACGACGCGCAGCCGCGCCCCGGACAGCACGATCATGGTGGCGGCCACGACGGCGAGCACCAGGGCGCCGCCGAGCGCCGGCTCGATCGCCACCAGGGCGAGCAGCGGCGCCGCGCAGGCCAGCGCCAGGAGCACCGAGCGCAGGCCCGGCACCGCCGCGGGCCTGGCCACCCCGCGGCGGCTCTCGCTGAACACGCGCCCGACCATCAGCACCAGCGCGACCTTGGCGAACTCCGAAGGCTCGACCTGGAACCCGCCGGGCAGGGAGATCCAGGCGCGGGCCCCGTTGACCTGCGAACCGAGCGGGGACAGCACGGCCACCAGGGCGAGCAGCGTGGCGCCGTAGAACGCCGGCGCCAAGGCCTGCAGCCGCCTGCCGCCGAGCAGGCTCACCCCGGCCATCAGCGCCAGCCCGATCACCACCCACGCCAGCTGCTTTTCCATGTAGGCGCGCGGGTTCAGCCCGGCCGCGCGCAGCGCGGGCTCGGTGGCCGACCAGACCAGCAGCACGCCGATCGCGCTCAGCCCGGCCATCGCCGCGTTCAGGATCCAGTCGGTGCTGCGCAGCGCCGAGTTCCGGGCGAACGCCCGGGTCAGCAGGGAACGCGGGCGGCCGGCGAAGGCGCCGGGCCGCGGCGTGGCCAGGCCGCCCGAGCTGTAGCTGACCGGTGACCGCCCCGCCATCACGGCTCCCTGGTGTAGCCGGCCGGCGCCTGGATCGCCCCCGCCGCGGTGATCCGCGGCAGCGCGGACGGCACCGCGCCGCCGGGAACGGCGGCGTTGTGCCCTTCGAGGCCGAAGATGCCGTCCCAGATCTGGCGCACCGCGGGGGCCGCCACGTCGGCGCCGAAGCCGGAGTCCGGGACCATGGCGACGACCACGTACTTCGGGTCGCCGCACGGCGCGAACGAGGCGAACACCGACGAGGCCTGCGTCCCGTACACCTGGGCGGTACCGGTCTTGCCGGCGACGCAGACCTTGCTGAGCGGGAAGCCGCCGAACGCGCCGGCCGCGGTGCCGGAGGTCACCACGCCGGCCAGCGCGTTGCGGATGTAGGCCAGCGTGTAACCCGAGGCCGGCAGGCGGCGGACGACCGGCGGGTTGATGTAGCGCACCACCTTGCCGGACGGCGAGATCAGCGCCTCGCCGATCCTGGGGCTGTACAGCGTGCCTCCGTTGGCCAGCGCCGCGTAGGCGTCGGCGAGCTGCAGCGGGGTGACGGTCACGTAGCCCTGGCCGATCGCGGCGATGGCGGCCTGGCCCGGTTCCCACACGTTGCCGTACCGGCAGTCCTGCCACTCGATCTGCTGCACGTAGGAGCCGTATTCCTTGCCGTACTTGCACCAGTCCTGGCCGGCGTAGGCGTTGTCCTTCCAGTAGTAGTACAGCCATTCCCTGGTCGGGACGCTGCCGGGATTCTCCTCGGGCAGGTCGATGCCGGTGGGCTGGCCGAAGCCGAAGGCCAGTTCCGTCTTCTGCATCTTCTGCACCGGGGCGTTCGGTGAGGTCACGTCGTTGGACTGGGTGTCGTCGCTCAGGTACATGTCGTAGCCGAGCTGGTAGTAAACGGTGTCGCAGGACTGGATGAGCGCCTCAGTGAAGGACATCGGGCCCTCGCTGGGGTTGCCGTCGTTGATGAAGTTGTGGCCGCCGATGTTGACCGAGGCCGGGCAGTCGTAGCTGCCGCCCAGCGGGTACCCGTTGTCGACCGCGGCGACGGTGGAGGTGATCTTCCAGGTGGAGCCGGGCGCCCACTGGCCCATGGTGGCCCAGTTGATGACCGGCGCGCCGGAGCCGGCGCCGAACAGGTAGTTGAACTCCTGCTGCGAGATGCCGCCGGTCCACACATCCGGGTCGTAGTCCGGGTAGCTGGCCATCGCCACCACCCGGCCGGTGGTCGTCATCACCACCGCCGCGGCCTGCCTGGGGTTGTTCCCCTCGGACCGCGACTTGGCGACCGCGGCGTCGAGCGCGTTCTGGGCGTCCGCCTGTACCTGCGCGTTGAGGCTGGTCACCAGGTCGTCGCCGTTGACCGGCGGGGTCTGCCGGACGGTGCCCGTGACGTCGCCCGCGGCGTTGACCGACACCACCTGCGTCCCTGCCTTCCCGCGGAGCTGGCTGTCGTACTGGGCCTCCAGGCCGGCCTGGCCCACCAGGTCCACGCCGGAGAAGCCGGTCACCTGCAGGTGCCTGCTCTTGATCTCCTGCGCGGTGATCGGCTGCAGGTACCCGAGCACCTGGGCCGGGTCGGCCCCGTAGGGCTCGGGGTACTGGGTGACCGGCTGGACCTGGGCGCTGACGTCGGGGAATTGCGCGCGCTGCTCCAGGATCTGCAGCGCCACCTGGTCCGGGACATGCTGGGCCACCGGGATGGGCTGGTAGGGCGAGCCCGCCCAGCACGGGGCCGGTACGCCCCTCATGCACTGCCGGGTCTCCTCGGCCAGCACCGTGGCGGAGATGCCGAGCAGCGGGGCGAGCCGGCGCAGCACCGGCGCGGCGCCGCCGGGCCGGCGGGACAGCTCCATCATGTCCACGGAGACGGTCAGGGCCGCGTTGTTGGTGATGAGCCTGTTGCCGACGTCGTCGGTGATCTGGCCGCGGACCGCGGGCACGATCACGTCCCTGGTCTGGTTCTGCTCGGCCAGGTTCCGGTACGTGGTGGTGTTCATCACCTGCACGTACCACAGCCTGCCGCCGAGCGTGATCAGCATGGCGGCCACGACCAGGTAGAGGAGCACCAGGCGCCGGCGCGACGATACGTTCATCGGTAACCCGCCCTCCGCCGTCGCCGGTTCGCGCCGTTGCGGCGGGACATGCGCAGCCGCGGCGTCTTCCCGCCGACCGCCCCCCGGGACAGCGCCGGGCGGGGGGAGCGTCGGCGCAGCCAGCCCTTCCCGGGCGATCGGCCCAGTGCCCGCCGGCGCGCGCCGCGGGCGGCCGGCGCCGAGGTGCGGAAGGCCGAGCCCCGGGGTGCCGACGTGCGCGCCGGCCTGGCCAAGGCCGGCGTCCGCAGCGCGGCGGCAAGCCGCCCGAGGCGGCTGTGGCGGCCTTGCCGCCCGTAGCGGCGGGGCTGGCGTTGCCCGTAAAGGCGAAGCCTGCCTTGGCGCCCGAACGCGCCCTTCATGCCTTGCCGACGGTAGCGGCCGAGCGGGCCATGCTGCGCGTTGCGGCTGCGCACGGAAAAGCGGGGAGCGGCCACCACAGCCGGCCGCCGGGCCGGCACGGACAGCGCCGAGGAAGGCGAGCGGCTGAACACCGAACCGCCAAGGAGCGACCGCCCCACCCGGGAACGGCCGAACCTGGAGCGGGCCAGCGGGGAGTTGCCGGTCTGCCTTGAATTGCCGGTCAGGGCGCCGCCGGCCCCTGGCCCTGTCAGCCATTTGCCGGGCCGCGGACCGCCACGCCCAGAGCCGCCGAACGGGGAGCCGCCGAACGGGGAGCTGCTGAACGGGGAGCTGCCGGCCAGAGAGCCGCCGAGCACGCCTTCTCCGCGCCGGGTCCCGAACCTGACCTTCGGCTGGCCGCCCGAGCTGAACGCCGCGCCCAGCGCGGCGCCGCGGACCGGGGCGCCCAGCGCGCTCCCGCCCGGTGAGCCGCCGCGGCCAAGCTTGAGGCGCGGCTCGCGCACCGCGGTGGTCCTGCTGCCGGCTCTCGCCGACGAGCGGGCTCCGCCCGCGCTGCCGCCGACCAGCCAGCCATTGCCGTTGGCCCGGCCGGAAAGCCGCAGCCGCGGCGCGGACCTGTTAGCCCCGTTGAACCCGTTGAATGCCCCTGCGGGCAGCCGCCGGGCCGCGGGTGCCGCGCCGTGCGCC
>JAFAPY010000086.1 GCA_019246795.1 Streptosporangiaceae bacterium
CGAGCCGATCAGCCGGTCCCACGCGTCGAGAAATGCGGTGTCCAGCCCGGGGGTGTCGTCGATGGCGACGCCGAAGATGGCTCCGGTCTGGAGCATGAGCAGCTGGCGGGCGGTCCTGGCCGGGGCCCGGTGGCCCATGTCGCGCAGCAGCCGCTCGATGGTGTCCGCGATCCATGCGCGCTGCGCGGTGGCCAGAACACGCGCCGGATGGCCGGGAGCGGCAAATTCCGCCGACGCGTTGATGAACGGGCACCCGCGGTACTCGCCTGCGAAGGTCTCGCTGGTGAAGACCCTGCCCAGTTCCCTGAGCACGGCTCCGGCGTCGCCGTGGCCGTCCTCGATCACCTGGGTAATCCTGTGGCGGGCGCGGCGGGCGCGGTCTTCCAGATAGCCAGCGATGAGGTCGTCTTTGGACAGGAAATGCCGGTAGAAGGTGACCCGGGTGACGGCCGATTCCTCGACCAGCCGATTGACCCCGACCGAATGGATGCCCTCGCTGTAAAACAGGCGGTCAGCGGTCTCCAGAATCCGTTCGCGCGCGGCCGACCTGCGGCTCCCGGTTGCAGGTAGGTCCCTGGTGCCGGTCTTATTTGGCGGCACGAGCTCACCTCGCCTTCGCGTCCGCCCTTGCGGACATGCACCCCTCCACGGTACCGTTCATGTGGGTAGAACGTTCGGTCTACATTAGTTTGGGCTGGGCTTGTCAGCCAGCCCTCGATTCACTGAGGCGGCGGACCATGCGCCAGGGGCTGGTGGGCCGGGAGGCTGAGCTGACGCTGCTGTCCGGGCTGATCGGCGAGGCTCCCCGCCGGGGAAACGCGATCGTGCTGCTCGGGGACCCGGGTATCGGGAAGACCTCGCTGTTGCGCGCCGCCGCCGCGCGGGCGCGAGAGGCCGGCTTCACCGTCCTGGAGACGGCCGGCGTGGAAACCGAGGCGCTGCTGCCGTACGCAGGCCTGCACCAGTTGCTGCGCCCGGTGCTAAGCAACGCAAGCGGCCTGCCAGCGCCGCTAAGGCGCGCTCTGCTGGCGGCTTTCGGCGAGGACGACGGGGCATCACCTGAGCCTTTCTTCATCGCGCTGGCTGCACTGAACCTGCTGGCCGAGATCTCGTCGCGGCGGCCGGTGCTGGTCGCGGCCGACGACGTGCAGTGGCTGGATCGTCCCTCGCAGGATGCGCTAGCGTTCCTGGCCCGCCGCGTGAGCCAGGATCCGGTCGTCGTTGTCGCCGCGGTGCGCAAGGGCCACCCCGGGCCCTTCGCCGCGTCCGGCCTGGATGAACTGGACGTCGGCGGCCTTGACGACTCATCTGCCAGGGACATCCTGGCCGTGCATGCCGCCGGGCTCAGCACTGCTGACCAGGAGCGGATCCTTGGGGAGGCACTGGGCAACCCGCTCGCCCTGGTCGAGCTCCCGGTGGCCTGGCGTGCCGCCGCCACGCCGCGGCTAGATCATGCCCTGGGCCTGCATCTGAAGGCACTGCCCGCGTCGGCGGCCGCGGCGATGCTGCACGCCCGTGCTCCCGGCCTATCAGATGCGGCACGCGCCCGGTCGCTGGCCGGGGCCGCGGGTAATGCTCTTGCGCTGGCGGAACTCCCGGTCGCTAACGGCGAGCTCGGTGAAGCGGCGGGGATGCCTACGTGGCTGCCGCTTACGATCCGCCTGGAACGGGCGTTTGCCGCCCGGACCTGCGACCTGCCCGCGGCGACACGCACCGCGCTGCTGGTGGCCGCGGTAAATAACAGCCAGCGGCTGAGCGAGGTCCTGGACGCCGCTGCGCTGGTGGTGGGCGAGAAACAGGCAACCGACCTGACCCCTGCGGTCACCGCTCAGCTGATCGAAATCGACGGCAGCGAGTTCCGGTTCCGGCACCCGCTGATGCGCACCGCGATCCGCCAGGAGGCGACCATCTCGCAGCGGCAGGCCGCGCACGCCGCGCTCGCCGAGGTGCTCCGCGACCAGCCTGACCGTGCCGTGTGGCACCGGGCCGCGTCGATTATCGGCCCGGATGAGGCGGTCGCCGGCGAGCTGGAGGCCGCGGCGAGGCGCGCCCGGCGGCGTGGCGGGACCGCCGTGGCGGTGTCGGCGCTGCAGCGCGCCGCGGACCTCGGCCACAGGACGCACCGAGCCGGGCGGCTCCTGCAGGCGGCCGAACTGGCGTTCGAGCTGGGCAGGCAGGATCTGGTGCTGGACCTGGCGGCGGAAGCCGAGCCGCTCGGCCTGCCGTCGCGGGAACACGCGCGGTTGACCTGGATCAAGGAAAGCTTCACCGACGGCATCCCCGGCGATGCCGCCCAGGCGCGGGCACTGGCCGCGGTCGCAGGCCGGGCGGCCGCTGATGGCGACATCGATCTCGCGCTCAAGCTCCTGTACGGGGCGAGCCTCCGGTGCTGGTGGGCCGACCCGGGCCAGGCGGTACGTGATCAGGTCGTGGCTACGGCTGAGCGGCTGAACGTCAGCCAATGCGATCCGCGGCTGCTGGTGGTCCTGGCGTTCGCCGCGCCGATCGGGCGAGGCGCGGTGGTCATCGACCGGCTGCCTCACCTCACGCCAGCAGCCAGGTCCGACCCGGCCACTCTGCGGCTGGCCGGCAACGCCGCCATGGCGGTGGGGGCGTTCGAGGAGGCCGCGGGGTTGCTCGCAGCCGCCGCAGCTGGCCTTCGCGCGCAAGGCCGCCTCGGCCTGCTCGCGCGGGCGCTGGTCCTGCAGGCCTGGAGCGCCGTGCATATCGCCGACCTGGGCGCGGCGATCCCGGGGGCCGAAGAGGCATTCCGGCTTGCCCAAGAGACCAGGCAACCGTTGATCATGGCCACGGCGCGAGCGGTCCAGGCGATCCTCGCGGCGCTACGCGGCGACTACGCGACGGCCGAAGCGACGGCCGCACACGCCGAGCAGATCTGCGTGCCGCTGCGGGCCAGCGCGGTACTCGCAGCGACGCAACTGGCACGCGGGCTGGCGTGCCTCGCTGCCGGCCGCCCCGCCGATGCCGTCGCGCACCTACGGCGCATCCACGACCCCGCCGACCCGGCCTACCACTACGCGGTCCGGTGCTACACGATCGGCGACCTCGCCGAGGCCGCCGCGCGCAGCGGTCACCGGCCCGGCATCGGTGCCTTCCTGCAAGAGATGGAAGCCGCAGCGCGGCAGACCCCCTCGCCTTCGCTGCATGGCGGCCTGCAATACGCCCGCGCCCTGCTTGCCTCCGGCGGCCAAGCCGACCCGCTGTTCGGCAGTGCGCTGCAGTCAGGCATGAGCGCGGGACCTTTCCTGCGGGCCCGGGTGCAACTTGCCCACGGGGCGTGGCTGCACCAGCATCGGCACGATGCCGCGGCACGGACGCCGTTGCGTGCCGCCATGGAGGTATTCGACGCGCTTGGTGTGATCCCCTGGTCGGAGAGAGCGCGCCAGCAGCTTCGCGCCACCGGCGAGAAGAGCCATCCGAGGATCCCCGGGGCACGCGATCAGCTCACCCCGCAGGAACTGCAGATCGCCCAGCTGGCCGCCGACGGGCTGACCAACCGCGAGATCGGCCAGAAGCTCTACCTGTCCCACCGCACCATCGGCTCGCACTTGTACCGGATCTTCCCCAAGCTGGGGATCGCGTCCCGGGCCGAACTGCGACACGTGCTGGAACACAGCATCCCGGCCACACTTAGCTCCGCTTCGCGCCAAATCCAGCGTTAGCTCGCCCGTCGCCCGTGAGGACTGGGCCTGGCCTCGGTCATCTGACTGAAGCGGTCGCCTGCTCCTGGCGCCTACGGTGACCGCATGACAGATCCGATCATCCTGGCTGATCACGCCGGGGCCCGGCTCGCGCACGGCAAGCCGAAGGTCAACGGCGTGGAGATCCACTACGCCATCGGCGGCGCCGGCGAGCCGGTGTTCTTGCTGCACGGCGTGCC
>JAFAPY010000154.1 GCA_019246795.1 Streptosporangiaceae bacterium
CCCGGGCCGACGCCCGCTTGTAGCCCCGGTCGTCGGCGTCCCAGACAATCTCGTCGTGGGCCTGCGAGCCCCGGCGACTGGCGACTTCAATGCCCTCGCCGAGCTCGACGGCCTTGACGGCCTGGATGCTCATCAGGGCCTGTGCGAGCAAGGCGTCGAGCTTGCGGTCCCAGTGGACGTGACTGCCCAGGCCCACGGGCACGCCGTAAGCGAGCACCTCCACGATCCCGCCCAAGGAGTCGCCGTCGGCTTGGGCGGCCTTGACCTCCTGGACCATGGCCGCCTCGGCCTCGCCGTCGAAGCAGCGCACGGGCGAGTCGTCCACGGTCTCGAGATCCTCGGGCAAAGGCCGATCCTCGGCCTTGCTCACCACCGGGCCGAGCTGGATGACGTGGGAGAGCACGGCGATGTCGAGCTGCGCGAGCAGCGCCTTCGCCAACGTCCCTGCGGCGACGCGGGCGGCCGTCTCCCGGGCCGAAGCCCGCTCGAGTACGTCGCGGGCGTCGTCGAACCCGTATTTCTGCATGCCCGCCAGGTCGGCGTGCCCGGGACGCGGGCGGGTCAGCGGCGCGTTCCTGGCCAGGTCGCGCAGGTCTTCGGGGTTCACCGGGTCGGCGGACATGACTGCCTGCCATTTCGGCCATTCGGTGTTGCCGATCCGGATCGCCACCGGGCCGCCCAGCGTGAGGCCGTGCCGGACGCCTCCGGTCAGTTCCGCCTCGTCCCGCTCGAACGTCATCCGGGCGCCGCGGCCGTAGCCGGCCCGTCTCCTGGCCAGCGCCGCGGCGATGTCCCCGGTGCTGACCCGCACCCCCGCGGGCACGCCGTCGCAGACCGCGACCAGGGCAGCGCCGTGCGACTCGCCCGCGGTGAGCCAGCGGAACACCATGACATGATCCTAGGGGCACAGATCCTCGCTACGGGCACAGCTGCGTTCCCCGGCGGGCTGTGCCCGTCGCGCCCTTGCCGGCGGCCCGTCGGGCCCGTTATCCGGCGGGGGTCGCGGTGACTTCGATGCCGCGGCGCAGCCGCCCGGCCAGCCTGCCGGCGATGCCGGCGGCGGCCCTGGTCAGCGCCAGCTCGGTGGCACCGTCCGCCAGCAGCAGCCGTACCGCGAGCTCCGCGCCGTCCTCGCGGCCCGGTGCCAGGCTGAACCCGGCGATCTGCGGCTCGCCGGCCACGGCCGCGTCCACCTCGGCGCGAACGTCCGGGTCCTGGTGCGGCAGCGGCGGCGGCCGTCCGGCGGCCAGGGCGGCGAGCCGCGCGCCCTCCACCGCGACGGGCACCGGGCCGGCCACGTCGATGACGACGGCGCAGCCGCCGTCGACGGCGGCGTGCCACACCCGGGGCGCCTCGGCTGGAACCGGCCGCGCATCCTTGCGCCACAGCGCGAGAGCTTCGGTGCAGGTGAAGGCGGGCAGCGCAGGCCTGCCGTCGCGGCCGATCAGCGTGGGCAGCATCATCTCGCTGTCCTTGTCCCGGTTACGGCTGTCCGCGTGGCCTGCGCCGCCGGCGAGGACCGCGACAACAGGGACCAGCAACCGTGCCGCAGCCAGCGCGGCGAGTGCCGCGTGCTCGCTGGCCTGCCCGGCCGCATATGCGGCCAGCGTCGCCGCCAGGCGGGGATCGGCCGCTCCGCGGTCGTCGCGGAACTGGCGCCCGCCAGGATCCAGGTGCCCGGGCACCTCATGACCCTACGTCATCGGCCGCGCCGCGGCGCCGGACTCGTTGACGCCGCGGGAACGGGCACCTCCGCGGCCCCGGCACACCTGCTGGGGCAGCACCGCAGGCGCGGCCGCGGCACACCTGCTGCGGCAGCACCGCAGGCACCGCCGGGAGAACTTTTCCCGCCCGTTACCGCGCCGAAAGCTGCCCAACCAGTCATCTTGTCCGGCTAGGGTGAAATCAAGCCGACGGGGCTGACGGTCCCCCGCTCCCCAAGCAGCCCCGTCGGCCTCTCCCGGCAGCGCCGATGCCGGTAGCGCCGATGCCGGTAGCGCCGCGCGCAGAGGCATCTGCTGTATCACTGACCGGCTTCCTTATCGTAGTAAACGCCATTACCGTAAGGATCATGAGCAGCTCGGGCCCGGCCTGCCGGAGACGACCCGGCGGTGATAGAGGTCAGGAGGGCGACGGTGACCGTTGCGGTAACCGGGCAGCAGTACGAGATCGAAGCTGGTGACTACCGCGCCACGGTGACCGAGCTCGGCGCGGGGCTCCGGGAGCTGACCAGCCGCGGCCTGCCGGTGATCGCGGGCTATGACGCCGACGAGCTGCCGCCGGGGTCGGCAGGCGAGCTTCTGCTCCCCTGGCCGAACCGGATCGACCGCGGCCGGTACGACTTCAGGAACGACGAGTTCCAGCTCGCGCTCACCGAGCCCGCGGCGGGCAACGCCATTCACGGCCTGACCCGGTGGATGCCGTGGACGGCCGCCCGGCACGAACCGAGCACGGTCGCGCTCCGCGCCGTGCTGCTGGGGCAGCAGGGCTACCCGTTCTGCCTGGAGCTCGACGCCGAGTACCGCCTCGATCCGGGCACCGGCCTGCACACGACCATCACCGCGCGCAACTCCGGCAGCCGCGCCGCTCCGTACGGCACCGGCTC
This sequence comes from Streptosporangiaceae bacterium, assembly GCA_019246795.1. GTDB lineage: Bacteria > Actinomycetota > Actinomycetes > Streptosporangiales > Streptosporangiaceae > Palsa-504. The sequence continues at coordinate 2,606 of JAFAPY010000154.1, forward strand.
GCACCCCTACCTGAGCGTGCCCGTTGCCTCGGCCGATGAGTGCGAGCTCAGCCTGCCCGCGGCGCTGTGGCTGCCGGCCGACGATCGCGGCATGCCCGCCGGCGCACCGGAGCCGGTCGGCGGGACGCCCTATGACTTCCGCGTCCCGCGCACCATCGGCTCGACGCGGCTTGATCACGCGCTGACCCGGCTGGACCGCGACGGCGAAGGCCGCGCCTGGGCGCACCTGGCCGGCGGCGGGTCCCGGGTCAGCCTGTGGGCAGGCGAGGGCTACCGCTGGCTGCAGGTCTTCACCGGCGACACGCTGGAGCACCGGCGCCGCCGGAAGGCGATCGCCATCGAGCCGATGACCTGCCCGCCGAACGCGTTCGCCACCGGGGAGGACCTGCTGGTGCTCGAACCCGGCGCGAGCGTCACCTGCACCTGGGGCATCCGGGCGGCCGCCGGATAGCGGCGGCGGCGGGCCGGGGGCGTCCCCGGGCAGGCCGCTAGCCCACCGTGAACCGGCCGGTGATCCGCGCCAGGTCCCCCGGGGTGTCGATGTCGTCCGGGCTGCCGACGTCCCCGCATTCGACGAGCGTGACCAGTTCCGGCCGGGCGCGCAGGAACGCCCGGGCACCGGTGTCGCCGACGGCCGTCGCGATCACCTCGGGCCAGTGCTCGCGGGCCAGCAGCACCGGGTTGCGCGGCTTGCCCTGGTAGGCGGCGACCGCGACGCTGGCCCCGCCGCGGTAGGCGGCGATGAGCCGGGCGACCGCCTCCGGCCCGATCAGCGGCTGGTCCGCCAACGCCACCACCACGGCGCCGACCTCGGCCGGCCGGCCGCCGGCGAGGGCTCTCAGGGCGGCGCGCAGCGATGATCCCATACCGGTCCGCCACTGGTCGTTATGGACGGTACGCGCGCCGGGGAGCTCGACTCGCGCGGCGCCGAGGACGGCGAGGACGGGGTCAGCGCCGCCGGCCCGCAGCACGGCCACGCCGCGCTCGGCGAGGGTCGCCCCGTCCAGTTCGACCAGCGCCTTTGGCCGGCCGAACCTGGAGCCTTCCCCCGCGGCGAGCAGCACGCCCGCGACTGCCGTGCCCACGGCCGCTACGCCGGCACGTGGTGGATGCGGCCGGCGATGTCGGTGAGCGGGTGCCCGGTCCCGCCCCAGCGGAGAGCGATCAGCTCGGCGGCGATCGACACCGCTGTTTCCTCCGGCGTCCTGGCCCCGAGGTCGAGCCCGATCGGCGAGCGCAGCCGGGCCAGTTCGTCTTCGGTCAGGCCGACCTCGCGCAACCGGGCCA
>JAFAPY010000012.1 GCA_019246795.1 Streptosporangiaceae bacterium
CCCCGCCACCTGCGGCGAGAGCCCCCGTCACCCCTGGCCGCCACGGCGCAGCACTCCCCGGCCCGTTCAACGCTTCTCCGTGCAGGTCCCGCGCATCTCCATGAGATCGGCCCCGGCCGGTCAGCCTGGCGCGCCGAAGGTGCGCCCTTGAAGCCGTACTGATAGTTCTCACCGCACGCAATGGTACTGGCGTGACTGGTGTGGCTCAAGAGGTTATGAGGGATACTGTCTGGGATCGGCAATAGCGCTTGCCGTCGGCATCTCCGGCCATGTCCGTTCGTGCTGGGATGGCCGGAAGCTGAGCTGGCTTTAGCGCTCTGTCAAGGTGTGCAGCTGGTCAAGGTAGGACACGGTGGCGTCTTCCTTCGGGTACCGCTGGTTGCGGACTCTGGTCAGGTCCCGGCTGACCATGAGCAAAGACGGCATCGACTTACGTTTCCCGTTCAGTGCTTGCTGCCCGTAATGGATCGCGCCTTCTAGGTCCCCCTGGCGGGCGGCTGCCACGCCGAGGGTGATCCGCGCTTCGGCCAGGCGCATCGGCGCTCGTTCGGTTCCGTCGAAATCGGTGCTGGCGTGGATTACCTCGGTCGCCAGGGTGGATGCCATCTTGTCCTCGGCTAGGTGCCGGTAGCAGTCCATGGCGTAGAAGTCGAACTTGGTGGGGTCGACGACGAAGTGGTGATCCAGGTTGTCCGGGTAGGGCATGGCTTCCAGGAGCCGCCGTCCGTTGTCGAGTGCTACCTCGGTCTGGCGCCGGTCGCCGATCCGTGCCCAGGCCTTGGCCTCTTGGGCGAGCAGCTGCACGGCCACGCTGGAGTGCGGGGCGATGTCCGTCCCGGCACGGGCCGCCGCTACGACGCCGTGGTAGTCGCCGCTGGTCAGGTTGATCCAGGCGCGGATCTCATTGGCCCAGGCCATGATGTCGCCGTGGTCGGCGTCGGCGCCCAGCGACAAGGCCGCCTGGCGGGTGGTCTCGGCGGCCTGCCGGTTACCGGTGTCGTATTCCACGCAGCCGACCAGCAGTGCTACCCAGCCTGCCAGCACCAGGATCTCGCGGTGCTGTTTCAACGTGACCCGCTGGCCCATCAGCCCGGTCATCCGGCGCAGCCAGGCGCGGCCCTCGGTGAGCAGCTGGTCGGCGGGCAGGAAGGGGTATTCCGAGCACAGCCGGTCGGCCATGATCCGCAGCCCGTCCAAGGTCGCTTGATCCAGGTCTGACCGCTGCAGGCGGCTGACCAGCTCAAGGGTGCCCATCCCGGTCATCGCCAGCACGTCGGCCTCGGCGTCACGCCGCGGCGGCACCGGGAACATCGCGTGGGTGACTGTGCCGAAGGCCGCCGCGATGATCGGCTGATAGAAGTCGGTGCTTGGCGTGACCTCTCCGGCCTCCCAGCGTTTCCACTGCCGGAGCAGGCTGGGCTCCTCGGGCAGCTTGCCGGGCGCGTGGGCACGCATCGCCCGCACCGCGTCGGCCTGGCTCCAGCCGCGGGCCTCGCGCTCGTTGGTCATCCGCCGCGCCCAGGCGGGCCGGTCTGCTGCCATGGTGGTCACTCCTTCGCGGATTGCCTCCGCCTTCCAGTGTCGCCGATAAGACGGCGGTGACACACATGGTGACACCCAGGTGTCACGTCACTGTCCGTCCTTGCACCTCCCTTGTCACTATCCGTGCTGCTTTCGTTACGCCATTCTCGGATTGTGGCCAATCCCGGTCACGAACGGCAAGAGACCCCAGTTGGAGGGGTCTGCCAGGGAAGAGAGGAGCCGATCATGCGTCTGGTGCTGAAGGACGAGAAGTACGCCTTCACGGTGACCAGGGCCGCGGAGCCGAGGACGGAGTTCGGCAGCGGCGGCAAGCAGAAGATGAACCGGGCGTCGAAGCTGCCCGAGTGGGTCGTGGAGGTCCTGGCGATGGACTCCGAACGCGGGGAGGTGATCCGGGTCACGGTGACTGGAGACCAGCCGAGGGTGTCCCAGGGTCAGGTCGTCCGCTTCGAGGAGCTGGAAGCTATCCCGTGGGCCAACGAAGGCCGCAACGGGGTGGCCTACCGGGCCACCGCTATTCATCCGACTGCGCAGAACCGCGCCGCCTGAACCCCGCCTTGATCGGTCGCGCAAGGCCGGTCACCCCAGGTGATAGGCGCACGCACGCAAGTCCCTCGACCGCATCCCGCATGGAAAGGATCACGCTGTCATGACCAGCAACATCACCCCGATTACCGCCGGAAAGGGCGCCACCGCTGACGGCGCCGACGGCAAGGTCCCGCGCGAGCACGGGCTGGCCGT
>JAFAPY010000052.1 GCA_019246795.1 Streptosporangiaceae bacterium
GCCTGGTACAGGTCCACGTAGTCCGTCTGCAGCCTGCGCAGCGAGGCGTGCAACGACTCGGTGACGTGCTTACGGGACAGGCCCCGGTCGTTGCGGCCGTCGCCGGCGGCCCAGTACACCTTGGTGCAGATCTCGACGGATTCCCGCCGCACGCCGCCCAGCCCCCGGCCGAGGACCTGCTCGGCCCGGCCGCCGGCGTAGGCGTCCGCGGTGTCAAACGTGGTGATGCCCTCGTCGAGCGCGGCGCGGACGCACTCGGCCGCGGCCCGCTCCTCGACCTGAGAGCCGTGGGTGATCCAGTTGCCGTACGCGAGCTCGCTGATCATCAGGCCGCTGCGGCCCAGGTGCCGGTACTCCATGATCGCTAGCCTGACAGACGTCAGATCTTGTCTCCGGGCCGGACCCGCGGTGCCGGTACCCGGAACCTGCGTATCTGCAGCGCCCGCATCACGGCGTACATGGTCAGGCCCCTGGCCGACTCGCCGGGCAGCCGCTCAGCCACCAGCTTGCGCAGGGAGCGCCGGATGAACAGCGCGTCGATGACGATGACGACGACGAGCACGAGCACCAGCGGCGAGATGTATTCCTGTGCGGCCCTGTTCCGCACGAACACCGCGGCGAGCAGCACCACGAGCAGGTACATGTAGTACTCGCTGACCCTGCGGTGGGAGTCGATGTAGTCGCGGGCGAGTGCCCGGGCCGACCCGCGGTCGCGCGGGTTGAGAGCCCAGGCTTCCCCCCGCTTCATGGCCTCGTACTTGCGGGCCCTCTCGGTGCGGGCCTTGGCCTTCTCCTCGGGGGTGCGCGGCGCGGCGGCGGCGCGGGATGCGGTGATCGGCTGGCGCCGCCCCCGCTCGGCCTCGCTGCGCTTGCGCGTGGGCCGCCCCTTGCCCGCCTCTGCGGGCGACCGAGCAGGCCTGGAATCGGCATCGGCCGGGCCGCCCGGGCTCTGCGCGCCCGGGGGAACCTGGGCCGTGCCGTCCGGCGCCCCGGCGCTACGGCGTCGGAACACGCGCCTAGCTTAGCCCGGCAAGGCGGGACGTTCGCCCGGCTGGATAACCTGCGTAGCAGGGAACCGGCGTGCTCCGCCTGACAGTGACCAGCCTGGTGTCAGCGACCTCGCGCGTGAAGCACCCGGGAAGGGTGGCGGCATGGGCGCTATCGTGCGCTCAGCCACGACGGTAGGGTGGAATGCGACTAGTCGCACGGGCTCGTCCGCCGTCTAGCCGCGTGCCCGGTCCCCATAGGCCCGGTCGCGCGGCCACGCCGGCGGCGCAGATGCACACGAAGGGGACGGCCGCGCGTTATGGGCGTGATGAAGCGAGTCTCACTTGTCTTCAAGGCCAAGGCCAACAAGGCCCTGGACAAGATGGAAGACCCTCGTGAGACCCTGGACTATTCCTACCAGCGCCAGCTCGAGCTGCTGACGAAGGTCCGCCGTGGGGTCGCGGATGTCGCCACGTCGCGTAAGCGCGTCGAGCTGCAGATGAACCAGCTGCAGCAGCAGGCGAACAAGCTCGAGGACCAGGCGCGCAAGGCGCTGGGCATGGGCCGCGAGGACCTCGCCCGCGAGGCGCTGCAGCGCAAGGCCGCGGCGCAGGGCCAGCTGGACGATCTGCAGGCGCAGTACGCGCAGCTGCAGTCCGAGGAAGAGAAGCTGACGGTCGCCTCGCAGCGGCTGCAGGCCAAGGTGGACGCCTTCCGCACCAGGAAGGAGACCATCAAGGCCACCTACACCGCGGCGGAGGCGCAGACCAGGATCAACGAGGCGTTCACCGGCATCTCCGAGGAGATGGGCGACGTCGGCATGGCGATCCAGCGCGCCGAGGACAAGACCGCGCAGATGCAGGCGCGCGCGGGCGCGATCGACGAGCTGATGGCCTCCGGCGCGCTCGACGACGCGGTCGGCGGCTCTCGCGACGACATCCAGACCGAGCTCGACCAGATGAGCGCGGGCAGCGACGTGGAGCGGGAGCTGAGCAGGCTCAAGGGCGAAATCACCGCGGGCACGCCCAAGCAGCTCGAAGGCGCCAACGGCAGCCAGGAGCAGGCAGTGCAGGCCCCGGCGGCCGAAGACAGCGCCGAGGCAGACGCGGAAAGCCAGCCGGCCCCGGCCGGGCAGCGGGACGGCGAGGAGCCGTGATCGTCCGGATCCTCGGCGAGGGCCAGTTCCGGGTCGACGACGGGATCACCGACGAGCTGAACCGGCTGGACGCCGAGCTCGAGGCGGCCGTGGACCGCAGCGACGAAGCCGCCTTCACCGCCGCGCTGGCTGGCCTGCTGGCGCAGGTACGCGCGCAAGGCGCACCGCTGCCCCCGGATAGCCTTGAACCGTCGGACCTGATCCTTCCGGCCGGGGATGCGAGCATGGACGAGGTGCGCAGGATGCTCACCGACGAAGGGCTGATCTCGGGGTGAGCCGGTTATGCCCAGGGCTGAAGCCGGAGCGTACTCGCGGGTAAGGTTCGGCCGGCCTTCAGGGTTATACGGGTAGATTGTCCTAACGAAGTGCTGCTGGTTCCCGGGCGGCCTGCCGGCCGGGACCGAACGGAGGTGGCGTCATGGCGGCGCGTACCAGATATGCGCCCGACCGGGGGCTGACGGTGCGGATGACCGCAACGATGTTCCTGCTCGGCCTGGTGTTTGTCGCATTCATCGCCGCGATCATCGGCATCGGGTCCGCGACGCACGCGTCAGACGCCGCGATCGTGTTCTTCGCCGTGGTCCTCGGCGGCGGCATGGCGATCGCGTCGTTGTTCTTCTCCGACCGGATCGCGCTGGCAACGGCGGGCGCCCAGGAGGTCTCGCCGCAGCAGGCCCCGCGGCTGCACGGCATCGTGGACCGGCTGTGCGCGCTGGCCGACATGCCCAAGCCGCGGGTCGCGATCGCCGACACCGACATGCCGAACGCCTTCGCGACCGGCCGCAACGCCGATCATGCGGTGCTGTGCGTGACCACCGGCCTGATGCGCAGGCTGGAAGATGACGAGCTTGAGGGCGTCATCGCGCACGAGATGTCGCACGTGGCGCACCGGGACGTCGCGGTGATGACGGTCGCGTCGTTCCTGGCCATCATCGCCGCGGTGCTGATGCGGATGGCGTTCTACTCCGAGCTGTTCGGCGGCGGCCGCCGCAACAACGACCAGAACGCCGCGATCGTCATGCTCGCGATCATGGTGGTGAGCATCGTGGTCTACGCGATCAGCTTCCTGCTGATCCGGCTGCTGTCCCGGTACCGCGAGCTGGCCGCCGACCGCAGCGGCGCCCTGCTCACCGGCCAGCCCAGTGCGCTGAAGAGCGCGCTGGTCAAGGTCACCGGGGCGATGTCGAGGATCCCGACACGGGACCTGCGCGCGGCGCAGGGGATGAACGCGTTCTTCTTCACCCCCGCGACGTCGCTGCACGGCGGCCCGAGCCTGTCGACGATCTTCTCCACCCACCCGAGCCTGGAGCGCAGGCTGGCTGAGCTGGACAAGGTGCAGCGCCAGCTGAGCCAGGCCGGGTAAACGGACGGCCAGACCACGGACACCATGGACCCATAGACAAGGCAGACCCAGACCAGGCAGACGAGGCAGACAGTGGGCATCTTCGACACGCTGCTCGGCCGGACCAAGCCGGTGCAGCCCAAGCTCGATGACCTGTTCGCGCTGCCGTCCGCCGCGGTAACCCTGGAGGCCGGCACCGGGTTCCGCCCGACCGGCTCCGGGTCGGTCTGCTTCCGGCCCGTGGAGGGCAAGTCGTTCTCCGACGTGCAGAAAGACTTCCAGCAGCTGCTCAACATGAGCGCGGGCTCCGGCGGCGGCCTGCCCGTCGAGGTGGTCAAGGACTCCTACGGTTTCACCTGGGTGGTCGAATCGCGGATGTCCAGCGAGCTCGACACGCTGGTCACCGACCTGCACGCGGTCAACTCCGCGCTCGTCGACAACGGCTTCGGCCCGCAGCTGCTGTGCACGCTCGTCGCGTTCCGCGACGAGGCCGAGCGCAGGCTCGGCCTGGTGTACCTGTACAAGCGGGGCACGTTCTACCCGTTCGCCCCGCTGCAGGGCGAGCGCCGGGACAACGCGCTCGAGCTTGAGGCCAAGGGCGCGATCGGCAGCGACTTGAAGTTCGAGCCCGACCTGAGCCGCTGGTTCCCGGTCTGGGGCGCGCCGGGCCTGTGAGCGTCATCCGGTACCGGCCTGCGAGTGCGGGTCTTTGCGGCCCGCGCGAGCAGCCGGTGGCCCGCAGGGTTCTCCGGATGGCGCGAACGTCCGAGCAAGCACTGTAACCGAGCCGGACAGGTCGCCGGAATGCGGCCGCACCGCATATCGTTGAACCTGACGCAAACGCCGCGCGTCCGCGGCACCGAGCAAGGCAGGAGCTAAAGGTGACTGTTCAGCATGAGGCCACACAGGGGGTCATCCTGACCGATGTCGCGGCCGCCAAGGTGAGCAGCCTGCTCGCGCAGGAGGGGCGCGATGACCTGAAGCTGCGCATCGCGGTGCAGCCCGGCGGCTGCTCCGGGCTTCGCTACCAGCTCTACTTCGACGAGCGGGACATCGAAGGCGACATCATCAGTGAGTTCGGCGGCGTGCACGTGGTGACCGACAAGATGAGCGCCCCGTACCTGACCGGCGCGACCATCGACTTCGTCGACACGATCGAGAAGCAGGGCTTCACCATCGACAACCCGAACGCGACGGGTTCCTGCGCCTGCGGCGACTCCTTCCACTGATAACCCGGAACCAACCCGGAACCCCCGCCGTGCGCATCGCCGTCACCGGGTCGATCGCGACCGATCACCTGATGACGTTCCCCGGCAGGTTCGCCGACCAGTTCGTCGCGGACAAGCTGGACAAGGTGGCGCTGTCATTCCTCGTCGATGAGCTGCAGATCAGGCGCGGCGGGGTCGCGGCGAACATCGCCTTCGGCCTGGCCCGCCTCGGACTGCGCCCGCTGCTGATCGGCAGCGTCGGGCCTGACTTCGCCGAGTACCGGACCTGGCTCGAGCTGCACGGCGTCGACACCAGCGGCGTGCGGGAGTCGGTGCTGCGGCACACCGCCCGTTTCGTCGCCACCACCGACGTGGTGGGCAACCAGATCGCCTCGTTCTACCCCGGCGCGATGAGCGAGGACACGCTGATCGACCTGGCGCCGCTAGCCGGCGGCTGCGACCTGGCGGTGATCGGCGCGAGCGACCCGCAGGCCATGCTCAGCTTCACCCGCCAGTGCCGCGAGCTTGGCCTGCCCTTCGCCGCCGACACCTCCTGGCAGCTCGCCAGGTTCGACGGCCAGCACGTGCGTGAGCTGGTGGACGGGGCGGCGTACCTGTTCTCCAACGAGTACGAGGCGGCGCTGATCGAGCAGAAAACCGGCTGGACGCCGGCCGACGTGCTGAGTCATGTGGGCACCCGGGTGACCACGCTCGGCGCCGACGGCGCGCGGGTCGAGCGGGCCGGTGAGCCTTCCGCCGAGGTCCCCGGCGTGGCCGACGCCCGGATGGCAGAGCCCACCGGAGCCGGCGACGCGTTCCGTTCCGGCTTCCTGGCCGCCGTGGCATGGGGGCTCTCGCTCGAGCGCGCCGCCCAGCTCGGCAACCTGATCGCGGTGCACGCGCTGGAGACCATCGGCACCCAGGAGTACGACCTGAAACCCGGCGCGCTGGCCGACCGGTTCGCCGCCGCCTACGGGGACGCGGCGGCGGCTGAGGTCGCCGCGTACCTGCCCGGCTGAGCGGCCGCGCGGCGGCTTGCCCGACGCGCGCGCTCCAGACAGCACTGAGCGGCCGCGCGGCGGCTTGCCCGACGCGCGCGCTCCAGACAGCACTGAGCGGCCGCGCGGCGGCTTGCCCGACGCGCG
>JAFAPY010000105.1 GCA_019246795.1 Streptosporangiaceae bacterium
TGGCCGCGGCCGCGACCGCGGCGCCCGGGGGCGCGCCGCCGCCGCCCGGGGCCAGCGAGCCGTTGTCGACGAACCCGGCGACGCCCTGCGCGCTCAACGGCTCGCCGTACTGGTGGGCGTTGACCGAGAAGTTCGGCAGCGAGTCGCCGCCGATTGTGGACAGCACTGCGCCCGCGTACCCGGTCACCACCTCGACGTGCCCGTCGAACAGCACCCAGTCCCCGGGCTGCGGCTGGTAGCCGTCGCCAAGCGGGTGCCACCGGCCGTGTGCCTGCGCGTCCTGCAGGATCGAGACGATGCCCAGCGACGCCGGGTTGGGATCCACCCGTGCGTCGGCCCACTGGTGCAGCGGCCAGGGATAGGAGGATCCACCGCCGACCCAGCTTTGCTGGCCGACCGCCTGGGCGCCCATCTCCAGGGTCAGGCTGGCAAATGCCGCGCAGGACTCGCCGTGGTCGGAGCCGTCGACGCTGTCCTGCTGCCAGATGATGGCCTCCATCTCGGCGGGCGACTTCGTCTGGGCCATCCGCAGGTAGTAGTTGGCGACCCTGACAACGGCAGCCCGCAGCGCGCTGTCGCTGCCGGGCTCCTGCTTGGCCGAGTTGGAGAACGCCAGCAAGTGCGCCGGAATGCTCGTCGGCGAGGTCATGTCGGCGACCGTGCCGTTGGCCAGGGAGAAGCCGGTCATCGCCCCGCACGTGCTCAGGCTCACCAGGGCAGTTGCCTGCTGCCACTTCGGCCTGCTCGCGGCACGCACCGATTCACCTCCCCTGATGCCAGCCAGCGCGCCGCGATCGCCCGCCCGGCCGGACCCGCGGTCGTTAACCCTGCGGCGACAGCTTCTTCAGGATCGCCTGGACCTGCGGGTCGCCCGGGTCAGCGGAGTACTGGAAAAGCACGCCCGCGTCCTTGGCGTCCGACGGCGAGGTGCCGGTAAACCACGTCCGGAAGACGTCGGACACCAGCGCTGCCTGGCCTGCGCCGCTGGTCACCGGCCGGGCGCAGACAGCCGGGTACCCGGCCCGCGCGGTGACGTCGGAGGACCCGGTGTAGCGCGCGCAGTTGGCTGGGTTGCTCTCCAGCCCGGGCTGCACGACCGGGCTGCCGTTGGCGCTGGTCAGCGTGGCGCCGCCGATGATGTTGTTGATGGCCCTCGCCGCCACCTGCAGGCTGTCGATGGCGCTGTAGGGGTCATACGGGTGGTGCAGGTTCAGCGACCACGCCACAGCGCCGCCAAGCGTCGGCGTGATCGGCTCCAGTCCCCTGCGTCCCGTCTTCGGGTCGGTGAAGCCCGCGTTGTCCTCGCTGGCAAGCAAGGAGAACACCCACAGGACCTGGCTGGTCGCCTTGGCGCAGGCGAAGTTGACCTGGTTTGGCTCCGACGCCAGGTTCGCGCTCTGGCATGCGGTGCCTATCTCGCCTTGCACCTGGGCCACGCTGGACGGCCAGGAGGGCCCCGACTGGACCGCTATGGCGACGATCAGGCTCACCATGGCCGCCGCAGCGGCGACCGCCACCACGACCTTGCGCCGTTTGCGGCGGTCACGGCCAACGCCGCGCCTGCCGTGGCTGATGAGCCGCTGCGTCCGGTCCGCGCCCCCGCCGGGACGCAGGCCGCCGGAAACCGGGGCGAAACCGGCCGGGGGCACCGGCACCCCGTGCACCGAGCTGGACACGTCGTCCAGGTCGCCGTCACCGAAATCCAGGTACGCCGCGGACCGCGCACCGCGCCGGGACGCCGCCTGCTGGCCGCGCGAGGCGGTCCCGCGCGAGCGCCGGCCGGTGCCGTGGCCCGCGGGCACCCGCTCGCGCGGCCGCGCCCGGTCCGACATCTTGCTTTCCAGGTCGAGCACTCTGGTTTCGAGATCAGAGAGCCACGCCTCGTCCTCATCGTTCATATATTCGAACTGCGGCTCCATCGCCTTCCCCTGTGTGCGTGTTAAGCTGGGCCCTGGGTGCGTGCGGCTGGCGGTTCCGCAGCCGTCGCCTCTCGGCGAGTCAGCCGCCAGCGCCGCCTGACACCGGCGGAGCGAGGCCGCACGGAGTCATGGCTCTATTAGAACACAGATACGATCTGCTGGCTAGTCCTGCGGCTGAGAACCTCGCCGTTCGGCCAGGACAGCGCCGGATGCCACGACCTGGACACGGTGCTCGCCCCGTGATACGGGTGGCTGTCACCGAGGTGTGGCGTAAAAGGGCCGGAGGGCTTGACTGCCGTAACGATGTCGTATCGCCTTCTACCTAAGCTCTAGGTAAGGATGGAGAGGTTCGCAGCGCGAACCCGGAGTGTGACATGGCGCAGCAGCTGGGGAGTACGAGCGGGACCGCTCCGGGATCCCGCGCGGCCCAGACAGCGCCGGGGGAGGCGTCCGGCGCCGTTTCCGGTGGCCGGGTCGGCCGCAGCGTGCCCGAGGCGAAGGGCGGCAGGTTCCGCGGCTGGCTGCGCCGCGCGCCGCATCCCGCGGCAGATCCGCTGGCGGCCGCACCGGCCGAGGTCGCGGCCGGGCCGGAACTGGACCTGGCGGCGGACGACCCGCTGATCGGCTACCTGCTCAGCGCGGCAGGCGCGGTGAACATCGCGGGCGTGCAGCTGCAGTCTCCGGCGCTGGAGGCGCTTCGGGACGCGGGTGTGGTGCTCGCCGTCCCGCTGATCTCTTCGGGCAACCTGGTGGGCCTGCTGAGCCTTGGCCCGCGCAAGTCCGAACGCGGGTATACCACCGACGACATACACCTGCTCAACGCGCTGGCGGGTTACGCGGGCCCGGCCATGCGCGTCGGGCAGCTGGTCCGGCAGCATCAGGCCGAAGCCCGCGAGCGGGAGCGGATCGACCAGGAGCTGAAGGTCGCGCAGGCAATCCAGCAGCATTTCCTGCCCAAGGAACTGCCTGACCTGCCAAGCTGGCACGTCGCGGCGTTCTACCGCCCGGCGCGGACGGTCGGCGGCGACTTCTACGATTTCATCCCGCTTCCGGACGGGCGGGTCATGCTCGTTGTCGGGGACGTCACCGACAAGGGCGTGCCCGCGGCGCTGGTCATGGCGACCACGCATGGGCTGCTGCGCGATAGTGCCCCCCGGCTCATCTCGCCCGGCAGGGTCCTCGGCCATGTCAACGAGGTGCTGTACGCGGACATCCCGGCGCACATGTTCGTCACCTGCATGGCCCTGGTGCTGGACCCGGTCAGCGGCGAGGTGGAGTTCGCCAACGCGGGCCACGACGTCCCGTATGTGCGGACCACAGGCGGTGTAGCCGAACTGCGCGCCCGCGGCATGCCGCTCGGGCTGATGCGCGGCATGGCATATGAGGAGAGGCGGTTCCGGTTCCAGCCGGGCGACTGCGCCCTGCTGCACAGCGACGGCCTCGCCGAGGCGCACGGCCCGGACCGGGAGATGTTCGGGTTCCCGCGGGTCGCCGAGCTGGTCGGCAAGGGACCGTCCGGGGAGGCGCTCATCGACTTGTGCCTGACCGAGCTGGACGCCTTCACCGGAGCCGATCACGAGCAGGAGGACGACATCACCCTGGTCTGTCTGCAGCGCTCGCCATCGGCCTGGCACCAGGCCGACCGCGGAGGGAGCCGACGATGACCCACGTAGCGAGGCCCATGCCGCGAAGGCTGGATTCTTTCACGCTTGCCAGCGAGGCGGGCAACGAGCGCCCGGCGCTGGACCGGGTGGCACGCAGCGTGGCCGGCCTCGGCCTGCCAGCGCCCAGGGTGGACCGGCTCAAGACCGCGGTCGCCGAGGCCATCATGAACGCGATCGAGCACGGCAACGGCAACAGGCCGGAGATCCCCGTCGAGGTCGAGGTGACTCAGGACGGCGACCAGGTCATTGTCGCGATCACCGACCAGGGCGGCGAGGCAGCTGGCAAGGCGGCCGCGGGCGGCGATGCGGCCATCAACGCTGCGGAGCCGGACCTGTTCAAGAAGCTGGAAGGCGCGGAGGGCCCGCGCGGCTGGGGCCTGTTCCTGATCAGGAACATGGTCGACGCCGTGCACGTGATGACCGACGGCCAGCGGCACACCATCTGGCTGGCCATGCGAACCGGAGGTGCGGCAGATGCCGGGCACGTGTGAGGCCACCACCCGGGCGATGTCCGGCGCCGCCGTCATCGAGCTTCGCGGGGAGGTCGACGGAGCCGCCGCCCGCGTCCTGGCCGACGCATATGAGCACGCGGTCACAGCCGACGGCGTCGCGACCACCGTCGTGCTCGACTTCACCGCGGTCGACTACATCAACTCCACCGGCATCGCGCTGATCGTGAGCGTGCTCGCCAAGGCGCGGGCCGAGCGCCGGAAGGTGGTGGCCTGCGGCCTGTCCGCGCATTACCGCGAGATCTTCGACATCACCAGGCTGTCGGACTACATCGAGCTCTTCCCCGACCTCGACCGGGCCGTCAGTCAGCTCACCGGACCTGCCGCCTGAGCGGCACGGGACCCGAGGGGAGGACGCATGAGCGCACCGGCAGTCACGATGGATGTCAGGCGGCTCGGCCACGGGGTACCTGTCATCGACATCAAGGGCGACGTTACCGCGGCCTGCGAGCCAGTGCTGATGTCGGCGTACGAAGCCGCGGGCGGCGGCAAGGCACCCTGGCTGCTGCTGAACTTCGGCGGCCTGGATTACATGAACAGCGGCGGAATCGGCATGCTCGTCACCTTGCTGGTGCGGGCCAAGCGGCAGCGGCAGCATCTCGCCGCCTACGGGCTCAGCGAGCACTACCGGGAGATCTTCGAGCTGACCCGGCTCGATGAGGCCATCGCCATCTACGACAGCGAGCAAGCGGCGCTCAGCGCCGCGAGGTAACCGAAGCAACCTAGGGGAGCCCTAGTGACCGATACACCAGGTCCGGACGAGGCGGCCCCGGCTGAGCAGATCGGCCTGGGTGCACCGGAAGCGGCTGCGCCCGCGAGCGCGCACCCGCGGAACGCGCGCAGCTGGGCCCACAAGGTGGACCGGCTGCAGCCGGACCTGCGCGAGGGGGTCCGTGGCACCAACGTCGCTGGGCGCAGGCTCGCCGGCCCGGTGCAGGGCTTCGGCAAGATGTGGCAGAAGACCTACCGGATGAACGCCGGCCCCGGGATTGCGCCCGCGGAAGCCATCAGCATTTGGCGGAAGCACTTCTCCGAGTTCTGGCCGGCCGGCAACCGGTTCTCCACTCCGATCACCAACATCACCCCCGGCGATGTCGCCCTGCTCGACCTGAGGATCGGCGGCGGCGTCAAGCTGTCCACCGGCGTGTTCGTCCTGTACGCCGACGCCGAGTCGTTCACGCTGATGACCCCGCAGGGCCACCTGTTCGCGGGCTGGATCACGTTCTCCGCCGCCCGCGATGGCGAGGACACGATCGTGCAGGCGCAGGCGCTGTTTCGGGCAGGCGACCCGCTGTATGAGCTGGCCATGCCGATCATGCACCGCAGGGAAGACCAGTTCTGGCTGGCTACGCTCACCGCGCTCGGCGAGCGGCTCGGCGCCGCGGACCCGGAAGTCGAGATCAGCAGGACCTGCGTGGACAGCAGGCGCCAGTGGCGATATGCCCGCAACATCTGGCATAACTCTGCCATCCGCAGCCTGCTGCAGGCCGCCGCGGACCGGCGCAAGAGAGGCAATAAAAGCGGCACGGGCCAAGGCGGTACCGGCAAAGACGACAAGAGCTAGCGCCCGCCATGACAGGAAATCCCGATGCGGTGATCGTGGGCAGCGGCCCGAACGGCCTGGCCGCTGCGGTCACCCTGGCCGCGGCCGGGCTGCGGGTGTACGTGATCGAGGGCGCGCTCACGGTCGGCGGCGGCTGCCGCACCGAGGAGCTGACCCTGCCCGGCTTCCGCCATGACGTCTGTTCGGCGGCGCACCCGCTCGCGCTGGCGTCCCCGTTTTTCCGCCGGTTCGACCTGGCGGCTCGCGGCGTGCGGTTCGCCAGGCCGGAGGTCGACTTCGCCCATCCGCTGGACGGCGGGCGGGCCGCCGTAGCCGTCCGCGACGTCGCCGCGACTGCCGCCCGGCTCGGCCGAGACGGCCGCTCCTACCGCAGGCTGATCGGCCCGCTGGCCGACCACATCGACGCGCTCAACCAGGCGCTGCTCGCCCCGATCCGCCGTCCGCCCGCCCACCCGCTGGTGCTGGCGCGCTACGGCACCCGCGGCCTGCTGCCCGCCACCATGCTGGCCAGGCGCTGGCGCACCGACGAGGCCCGGGCGATCATGGCGGGGGCTGCGGCGCACGCGGTCATGCCGCTGTCCGCGACGCCCACCGGCGGCATCGCACTGATGCTGATCGCGCTGGCGCACGCGGTGGGCTGGCCGGTCGTCGAGGGCGGCAGCGCCAAGATCACCGATGCGATGGCCGACGCCGTC
Source organism: Streptosporangiaceae bacterium (assembly GCA_019246795.1). Classification (GTDB taxonomy): domain Bacteria; phylum Actinomycetota; class Actinomycetes; order Streptosporangiales; family Streptosporangiaceae; genus Palsa-504. Next base: position 6,352 of record JAFAPY010000105.1, read on the forward strand.
CGCGCGGCGGGCGGCAGCATCGAGACCGGCCGCTGGGTGGGCTCGCTGTCCGAGCTGCCCCCGGCCAGCGCGATCCTGCTGGATACCTCGCCGAAGACCCTGGCGGCGCTGGCCGGCGACCGGCTGCCCGGCAGGTACCGCGCCGCGCTGCGCAGGTTCCGCTACGGCTCCGGCATCTGCAAGGTGGACTTCGCGCTGTCCGGCCCGGTGCCGTGGGCCAACCAGGACTGCCGCCGGGCCGGCACCCTGCACCTGGGCGGAACCTTCGAGGAGATCGCCGCCGCGGAGGCCGCCACCGCAGCCGGCAACCACCCGCAGCGCCCGTACGTGCTGGTCGTCCAGCCGGGCGTCGTCGACCCGTCCCGCGCACCGGCCGGAAGCCACACGCTGTGGACCTACACCCACGTGCCCCCGGGCTCCGACGTCGATATGACCGCGCAGGTCGAGGCGCAGGTCGAGCGGTTCGCTCCCGGGTTCCGCGATCTGGTGCTGGCCCGGTCGGTGCGCACCGCCGCCGCCGAAGAGGCGGGTAACCCCAACTACGTCGGCGGCGACATCGCGGTCGGCATGCAGACCGTGCGGCAGACCCTGTTTCGGCCCGCGGTGCAGTGGAACCCCTACCGTACACCGGTCCGCGGCCTGTACCTGTGCTCGTCGGCGACGCCGCCGCTGCCTGGCGTGCACGGCCGCTGCGGCGAGCTGGCCGCGCTGACCGCACTGCGCGACATGTTCGGCATCCGCAAGCCCCCCGACATCGGCCCGGCCCGGCTGCGCCCTCGCGCTCCCGCAGCCACCGGGGAAAACCCTTGATAACGAACGAACGACGATGCCCGGGCGCATAACCGGAACTCGCGTTTCCCGGCGGCGGTGACGGGAAGCGTGCTGGAGGTCCGCAACCCAGGGAGGCAGCTCATGAAGGCATCGGCCGTCCGCCGCGACCGCGACGACATCGGCGGCGAGGTGGCCATTGTCACCGGCGCGTCCCGCGGGCTCGGCCTGCTGCTGGCGCGGGAGCTGGCCAGGCACTCCTGTCCCTTGGTCATCTGCGCCCGGGACGCCGCCGCGCTGGAGCGCGCCGCCGCTGACCTGCGCGCGTCCGGGGCCGAGGTGGAGACGGTGGCGTGCGACCTGACCGACGAAGCGTCGCCGCGGCTGCTCACCGACATTGCCGTGGCGCGGTTCGGCCGCCTGGACATCCTGGTCAACAACGCCGGAACGATCAGGGTCGGACCGGTTGAGTCCGCCGATGCCGGTGACTATGAATCGGCGCTCGCGATCATGGCGCTCGCCCCGATCCGCCTGGCGCTGGCCGCCCTGCCGGTGATGCGCCGCCAGTCGCACGGCCGGATCGTCAACATCACCTCGATCGGCGGCAAGATCGCCGTCCCGCACCTGCTGCCCTACGCCGGCGCGAAGTTCGCCGCGGTGGGTTTCTCCGAAGGGCTGCGCGCCGAGCTCGGCCGCGGCCCGGTGACGGTGACCACGGTGGTCCCCGGGCTGATGCGCACCGGCTCGCACGTCCAGGCGCGCTTTGCCGGACAGCCGGAGAAGGAGTTCACCTGGTTCTCGCTCGGCGCCAGCCTGCCGCTGGTCTCCATGGACGCCGA
>JAFAPY010000290.1 GCA_019246795.1 Streptosporangiaceae bacterium
CCGCCGCGCGGCCGCTCAGTGTTTCCTGGAGCGCGCGCGTCGGGCAAGCCGCCGCGCGGCCGCTGGTCTGTTCCGGTGCGGTCAGCCGCCGGCGCCACTGACGTCACTGCCCGCACAGGGAACCTCGAGGGCCGTGCTCTCGCTGCCGCCGTACCTGGCGTCGTAGGCAGCCCTGGCGGCGTCGATCTCGGCCAGGTGGCTGTCAGCCCAGATGACAAGCTGGCCGATGGTATCCAGCAGCGTGCGCCCCATCGGGGTCAGCGCGTACTCCACCCGCGGCGGGATGACCGGGTGGATCGTCCGCGTCACGATGCCGTCCCGCTCCAGCCCGCGCAGCGTGACGGTGAGCATCCTGGCGGTGATGCCGTCGATCGCGCGGTGCAGTTCGGAGAACCGCCTCGTCCCCTGCCCGAGCAGGTCGATCACGTACATCGACCACTTGTCGCCGATGCGCTGGAGCACTTCCCGCGCACGGCAGGTCGGCACCTCGCCGGCTGGCCCGGACGCGCAGGCCGACAGCCCGTCGGCCAGCTGGCGAACCGGGTCCAGTTGCGGTGGCTCCACGGTATCGCCTCCCCAGTTCTCCACCAGGTTACTTCGCGGCGGCGGGCGCGGCCTACCCCGCGAAAGAGCTTGACGCTTCAAGGAATTATAGTTACTATAAGGAAGTTAGATATTAGGAGTAAGTCCAATACTATCAGGAATCACCGATCACCCCATGGAGGAACGATGACGCAGACAGCCGTCGAGATCCCGGGCTACATCGCCGGGAGCTGGGCCGTCGACCTGGTGCATTCGGAGGTGTCCTTCACCGTCCGGCACATGATGGTCAGCAAGGTCCGCGGCCGCTTCGAGAAGTTCGAGGGCCAGCTCATCACCGCCCCGAACCCGCTGCAGTCCAGCATCACCGCCACCGTCGACCTCGCGTCGGTGAACACCGGCAACGAGACCAGGGACAACCACATCCGCAGCGAGGACTTCTTCCACGTCGAGAAGCACCCGCAGATGACGTTCCGCTCCACCGGCATCCGCCCCGAGGGCGACCATTACCTGCTTGACGGCGACCTCAGCCTCCGCGGCGTCACCAAGCCGGTCACGTTCCGGCTCGAGCTCAACGGTTTCGGCCCCGACCCCTACGGCGGCACGCGGGCGGGCTTCTCCGCCACCGCCGAGGTGAACAGGAACGACTGGGAAGTCAGCTTCAACGGCCCCATCCCGGGCACCAGCGGCATGGTCCTCAGCGACAAGGTCACGCTCACCCTGGAGATCGAGGCAGTCCTGAACTCCGGCAACTAAGCACGGCACGGCAACGCGGGCCGGGGGAATACCTCCTCCGGCCCGCACCCATGCACCGCCCGTGCCGCCGCTTCCGGCCGCGCCGGATCCGCTAGCTTTATCCCGAACGGCCGGTGGTGCTTGCCTTGGTCACCGCAGCGGGAACCGACGGCTGCGTCGGTGGGCAGCGCCAGCGCGCAGTCGGCTGCCGCGCTTATGTGCGATGAGGTTGCATCTCGTCGAAAACTCTGTATGAGTTTGGCCAACCCTGTCCCGAAGTGCCAGAACCAGGGGAATACTGTGCTACGCCTGGGGGGCGACCGGTTTCCCGCTCCAGCTGCTCTCCCCAGCCAGGTCGGTAAGTTCAACGCCCGCATCGCGGCGCCGCTGGCTGCCGCTAGGCACTGGGAGGACCATGCTCATGCAACTCGTGCGAGGAAGACTTGCACTCCTGTCACTGCTGTTGCTTCCGGCGATGCTGCTGGTCGGCCTCGGTGGGCCGGCGGCCGCGGCTCCGCGCAGCAGCGCTAGCACCGGCACAGCCGCGGTCACGTCGTCAGGCCTGGGGACATACAGGCCGACCTTCACCGGCTCGGCCGCGACTGGCTGCCCCTCGGGGTGTCATCTGCTCACCGGGCCCTTCGCCACCCCGTCCGTGGCGTCCCCGTCCGCCGGCCCGTCAGCGAGCGCTGCCGCGGGAGCTCCGCAGCGGATGCCGCTGTTCCCGCCGGCGCGCTCCGCCGCCCGCGGCAATCAGGGCGCTGTCAGGATCCCGACGGTCAGCTGCCTGCCGCAGGGCGCCGGCTGCGACACCATCAGCTCCTCGTCGGGCGGCGCGGTCAGCGTGAAGGGCATCAAGGCGGTCGACAGCGCCGAGCACACGGCGAACCCGAACAAGGACGTCGAGCCGCCGGACCAGGGCCTGTGCGCCGGTAACGGGTCCGTGGTCGAGACCAACAACATCGGCGAGATCCTGATCTTCAACGCGGCGCTGAAGCGGGTGTCGCCGGTCATCTCCCTGGACAGGATCATGGGGCTGACCAGCAGGAACTGGAGCAGCGGCGGAGATCCCTCCTGCCTGTATGACTCCTCCAACGGCGGGCACTGGTTCTTCACCGAGATCGTCTCGGCCTCCCCGGAGTCCGCGGGCGGCCCATTCGCCGGCTGCTTCGCCGCCGTGGCCAACACCTGCTACGAGGGCATCGCGGTGAGCAAGGGCTCCAGCCCGTTCGGCCCGTACAACGTCTACTACCTGAACGCCAACTACAACCCCAGCGAGCCTGGTAACCCCTACCAGCTCAACGACTTCGCCAAGATCGGGGCGAGCCGCGACGCGTTCCTGCTGTTCTACGACGAGTTCCCGCTGAAGGGCAACGGCATCGGCGGCGGCGCCTTCAACGGGGCGCAGGAGTTCGCGTTCAACAAGACCGCGCTGGAGACCGGCCAGCCCGTCGCCAACGTCGCGGTGGCCCGCGAGAACATGGGCCTGCTGCCCACCCCGAACGGCACCTGCGCCCGCGACAACAAGTACCATCTGCCCGGCATCACGTGCTGGTTCTCGGTGATCCCGGCGGCGCCTTCGGACGCGGCCCAGTGGAACAACACCCACGGCGGATCGGCGTTCATGCTCGGCACGCTCGACTACTACAGCCTGAGCGACAACCGGCTCGCGGCGTGGTACTGGACCGGGCTGAAGGGGCTGAACAGTTCCGGCTGCTCGGCCTGCTCCGGCATCCGCTTCGGCGGCCAGCTGTTCACCGGCGTCTTGCGCTACTACAACAACAACTCGCTGCCGTCGGGAATCCTTGCCTCGCAGAAGGCCGGGCCGATACCGCTGGGTGATGAGTGCGGCAAGGCCGGGCTCAGCACGACGGTTAAACACTGCCCGGAGAACGGCATCGCCACCAACGGTGACAACATCACCCAGGCCGCGCAGGCGCAGGGCCAGCTGTGGGCCGGCGCCAACACCGCGCTTACCCAGACGTACACCAGCTCCCAGGAGCAGCACATGGGCGCGGTGTACTGGGTGGTCGGCACCGGAAGCTTTGGCTTCAACGGGCTGCTCAGCCTCACCAGCCAGGGGTACGTCTCCCCGATGCACGAGGACATAGAGTTCCCGGCTCTGGCCGCGCCAGACACCGGCCCGGCCGTCATATCGTTCAGCCTGAACGGTAACGGCGGCCCGACCGGAGCCGACAACGGAGGCTACTACCCCAGCTCGGCCTTCGGCCGGGTAACCAGCAGGTCGGGCGGGCTGTTGTCATCCACGATCAACATCGCCGCCCTGGGTCAGTCGCCGCAGGACGGCTTCACCGAGTACCAGGGCTACCCGGGCCCGACCCGGCCGCGCTGGGGCGACTACGGTGCCGCGGTCGCCATGGGCGGCAAGGTCTACTTCGCCAGCGAGTACATCCAGTACCCGAACTGCCTGCCGCCTGAGTTCACCCTCACCATCGGCACCTGCGGTGGGACGAGGGACGGCTTCGCGAACTGGGGGACCTCGGTCAACTACGTGACGCCATAGCCAACCGCAGAAGACGGACGGCCCGGGCCTGGCGAAGGTCCGGGCCGTTCCGTTACCCGGCCCTACCTTTCGAGCATCAAGGGCGCCGGTCTTCGCCGGCGTCCGGGCTGACGCCGTGCCGGGCCAGGTAGTCGATGTACAGCGGGCGCAGCGCGTCGGCGACGTCGGTCTCTGCGGAGTCCAGCGCGTCGTCCAGCAGCGCGGAAACCTTGCTGATGTCGCGCCCGGCTTCCTCATCGTGTCCCTCGGCGGCCTCGGCCGCCGGGATGGCGCGCAGCAGGCTCCAGAGGAACTCCACGTCGAAGTGGCGCACCGCCCGCCGCACCGCCATGTCAGCCAGCTCGCGGGAGGGGAGCGCCTCGAGATCATCGCGGGTCGTCACAGGTGGACTCTATCGGCTGCCGACAGGAACCTGTGGTCGCGCGGATACGTCAAACCAGCGTGAGGTCACTGGCGGCTGCTCGCATCAGGACCAAGTGCTGCCAGGTGGCGCTGGCCGCCGCCGTGCTGCTGGCGGCAGGATGCGGCGGTACCGCGGTTCCGGCGACAGCGGACGGCGCCGCGGCGAGCCACGCCGCGGCCAGCCGCTCCGCGTCGGCAGTTCCGGCCCGGGCCGCTCCGGCCCGGCCTGTGACAGGCTGCCGCGGCGTGACGCATTTCTACCGGGCCAGCTCGTTCCCGCACGGCGGCGGCGCACTCCCGCGCTGCTACCGTGTCCGGGCCGCGCCGGGGCCGCCGGGAAGCGCAAGACGGCCATAGCGCCGACTCAACCACGGGAACCGGCGGTTATAGCCCGACTCCAGCGCTATGCCTGGTGAGCCTGGGGAAATATATGCGTTTGTTAACTGCGCTGCGCATTTGACCGGTATTTGCGCGATTTACACATGGGGGGTGCTGGCCGCCGAGGGCAAGTTTCAGCAAGATCGTCCCGTGATCTTCCGGATGCCGGATTAGTGACATGTTTAGCCTTGACGGGTGTTTCTGGGGATTGTTAGATTCCGCCACGAAAGCGTCTCGTAC
>JAFAPY010000309.1 GCA_019246795.1 Streptosporangiaceae bacterium
CCCAGCAGGTCGCGCGGGTCTTTTTTTACGAACGCGCGCAGCTGGGTCGGGCTCGCCACCCCGCGGGTGGCGGCGAACGCCTCGGCCAGTTCGGCCGGGGTGAAGTAATTCTGCGCCCGCCGGTAGACCCGTTCCGGGTCGGTGCGGACCGCGAGTACCAGCATCATGTTGCCCAGGTCGACCGCCTGCCGCCATGGCGAGGGCCGGACCTGGACAAACGCCACGTCGATCAGCAGCAGCTCCCCCCGGCGCACCATGAGGTTTCCCGGCTTGATGTCCCGGTGCGCGATCCCTGCGTTCCACAGCTTGCGGACCAGCAGCAGGCCCTGGTCGATCACGTCGTCGCCGATATCGGCGTCGCCCAGTTCGACGGCGCCGGAGAAGAACTCAGTGACGATCATGTACTCGCGCTCGGGGGTAATCTCCACCATCCCGTACGACTTGGCCGTTCGGATCCCGGCATCTTGCAGCAGCCGCAGGGCGTAGTCCTCGTACTCGGTCAGCCGGCGTACGGTCTGGAAGGGATGCTCGTCTTCCAGCGAGCCGTAAAGGATCATCCGCCACATCTTGTACCCGCGATCGGCGCGGACGTGGCCCTTGGTGTACAGCTTCGCGAACAGGTACTCCTCCGGGTCTGCCTCCACGCTCAGCCGGATCGGCGTCGAGCCGGCCGACGACTTCAGGCCGACCGGTTTGATCTCGCTCACGGTCAGCCCGAGCTGGTCATGCACAGCCAGCCGGATGGCGTCGCCGCGCCGGCCGCCGACATCGACATGGGCGGTCCGGCCCCGGCGGTAGACGACGGGGAAGATCTCGTTCGGGGTGAAGTAACGGAACGCCGCGACTGGTACCGCCACCCCGAGCGCCACGCCCAACAGCACGTCGTCGGGGTGATCGACGGCCAGGTACAGGCGGGCCAGGCCGAACACGGCTATCACGACGGCGGCCGCAGCCTTTCCGTAGGTCCGCGGCCGGCCCTGTACGACCACGCAGTACACCGCCGCCATGAGGAAGATCGTGACCCCGGCGACCGGGATCGACGGCGCCGAGTATCCGCCCCAGCTGCCGATGGTGAGTACGCCGTACGGGCGTGGCCGGGTCAGGCCGTAGTAGATCAGCTCGCCCGCGACGACCTCAAGGAAGAACAGGCTGCCCAGGAAGACCGCCAGGTGCCGCCAGCGCCGGAAGATCATGATCAGCACGACGACCGACACCCCGAACGCGGTGACCCCCCAGCCACTGCCAGCTGCGTTGATCCCGTTGGCGACGTCGGTCAGCCACGGCGTCCGCACCTCCGCCAGCCGCAGCAGCACCCAGGTATTGGCCTGATCACCCAGCCGACGCCAGGGCGTGATCTCAGAGAACACGAAGGCGAAGGCCACGATGACGAGGGCCAGGAGAACCCACGCCGTGGTGCTGACCGCGATGGGATGCGGCAGCGGCGGGGGTGCACCGGTCGGGCGGCGCCGGCGGCGTGTCCCGTGGACATCGAGGCCGAGCTCGGCCGCCACCGGGGTGTGCTCTGCACTCTCACTCATCACACACGCGGCCTTCCAGGCCCGTCGAGTAGCCCACCTAGCCCGGCCCGGCTCGGATCTGTCCCGGTCGTACCGCGCGGATGCCGGCGCGCTGCGGCCTCGATCGTGTTAAGCGGCATGGCGTCTCCCAAATCGATCCCCAGGAACGACCGCTGCCACGAGAATGGATCCCGCCTGACTCACGTGGCATCGGGGTGAGTACGGATTCCGCTACGTAGATTCCTTGACTGGGACAGGCGCGCCTCGCCCCGCAGCGCGCTGAACCTGCACAGTGTTCCCGTTGGTGGCGGTCAGCTCCCAGGCCGCGGGTTTCGCCTTAACGATTTGCCACGGCGGAGAAGTGACGGGGAGCTGGCGCCATTGCCGGCGCGGCTGGCGCAGCCTAGCTTTAGTCCATGCGCGACCGTTCACCCGGGACGCGCGGCAGTATCCGCTGCGAGCTGAGCGGGTTTGTCGGGCGGCGGGCCGAGCTTGGCCGTGTCCGGGCCGCGCTGGCCAGCGCGCGGCTGGTCACGCTGACTGGCCCGGGCGGGATCGGCAAGACGCGGCTGGCGGTTCAGGCGGCGACTGAGATGCGCCGGTCTTTCCGGGATGGCGCCTGGATGACGGAGCTGGCGGGATTGCGGGATCCCGGCTTGCTCGCTCCTGAGGTCGCCCGGTCGTTGGGCCTGCTTGACCAGTCGGCCAGCTGGGGCGTGGCAACGCTGGCAGACAGCCTGGCGGGCCGGCAGGTTCTTCTGGTGCTGGACAACTGCGAGCACCTGCTCGACGCGTGTGCCGTCCTGGCCGGCGCGCTGCTGCGGGCCTGCCCCGGCCTCCGCATACTTACCACCAGCCGCCAGGTGCTCGGCGTGCCCGGCGAAGTGACGTTCCCGGTGCCGCCCATGTCGGTCCCCGCGGAGGGACAGCTGCCCGGTTGGGACAGCCTGCTGGAGTACGAAGCGGTGCACCTGTTCGCCGAGCGCGGCGCGGCGGTGCTGCCTGGGTTCGCGGTCGATGCTGGCAACCGGCAGGCGATCATGGAGTTGTGCCGGCGGCTGGAGGGGATCCCGCTGGCCATTGAGCTGGCCGCGGTCAGGCTGCGTGCCATGTCCCCCGAGCAGATCCTGGCCCGGCTTGCGGATCGCTTCGGCCTGCTGTCCGCGGGCGATCCGGCTACGCCGCGGCACGGGACGCTTCAGGCCGCGCTGAGGTGGAGTTACGACCTTCTGACGACAGATGAGCGGGTGCTGTGGCGGCGGTCCTCGGTGTTCACCGGGTCGTTCGACCTCGATGCGGCCGAATCGGTGTGCGCCGGTGACAGCATCGTCGCCGAGATGGTCGCCGACCTAATCGATGGCCTGGTGGCCAAGTCGGTCTTGCTCCGTCGGCCCGGCGGCCGGACGGCCCGCTACGTCTTGCTCGACACGATCCGCGATTACGGCCAGCAGCGCCTGGAAGAGGCCGGACGAGGAGCGCTGCTGCGGCGTCGGCACCGCGACTGCTACGCCGCCCTGGCGGCCAAGAAAGAAGGGCTCGGCGCCGGGCAGATCCAATGGATCGACGGGCTGGACGCCGACCACGACAATCTCCGGGCGGCACTGGAGTTCTGCCTAGCCGAGCCGGGAGAGGCGGAAGCAGGGCTGCGGATGGCGTGTGACTTGTGGCTGTACTGGGAGACCAGGGGCCACCTCACCGAGGGACGGCGGTTCCTCGATGCGCTCCTCGGCCGGGCCCTGCACGCGCCCGGTCTCAGCGTCCGCGGGAGGTGGGTGGCCGGGTACCTGGCCCTAGTGCAAGGCGACGGTGACGCCGCCCGCAGCCTGCTGGAGGAAGCACTGTTTGAAGCGAACAGCCTCGGTGACACGGAGGCGGCGGCATACGCCGCCCAGTTCCTAGGCCGTGCGCTGTTGTTCACCGGCGAGCCCGACCGCGGTCTGGCGCTCACCGGCCAGGCGCTCAGCCGCCACCGGACGGCTGCCGACTGGCAGGGAGTCGTACTGACGCTGGTTCAGCTCGGCGTCATGCAGACCTTGATGGGCCACCCCGAGACCGCGGCGGCCAAGCTGGAGGAATGTATCGCCGAATGCGAAGCGCACGGCGAGCGCTGGAACCGTTCCTACGCGCTGTGGGGGCTGGGCCTGGCCGCTTGGCTGCTCGGCGATGACGGGCGTGCGGCCGAGCTTGAGCAGGCCGCGCTGCGGCTCAAGCGTGACGTCGGCGACAAGGTGGGGATCCCGCTGTGCCTGGAAGCCCTGGCCTGGATCGCGGCATCCCGTGATCAGGCCAGGCGGGCTGCGGACCTGCTGGGTGCGGCCACGGCGGCCTGGAATTCGATCCCGGCCAGCCTGCCCGCGCCGCTGGCAGGGTACCGGGAGGCCGCGGCCGGCCGGACCCGGGACGCATTGGGCGACACGTCTTTCACCGCGCATCTGGTCAGGGCGCAGGCGATGCCGTCATCGCGGGCCATAGCGACGGCGCTGGGCGAGCCCGCTGGTGCCGTGAGGCCGGCCCCGGCTTGCTCAGAAGCGGTACGGCTCACTGCCCGCGAACGTGAGGTCGCGGCCTTGATCGCTCAGGGTCTGTCCAATCGGGACATTGCCGCGAGACTGGTGATCTCCGCCAGGACGGCCGAGACCCACGTCGAGCACATCATGGTGAAGCTCGGCCTGACCGCCCGCGCGCAGATAGCCGCCTGGACGGCGGCGGAGGCCGGGCCCGACGCCTAAGGCCGCCTCGGCCCAAGATACGTATCCGGATCCGGGATTCGCCCGATGCCCGGCACCCATCCTTCCGCGACCGTGAAGGGGATGGCCCGAGCGGGCTTCCCGGCCCGTATGACAGCCGGTGAGGAGAGGCAGTGGGCGCGCAGGCAGACGTTCACCTGTTCATGGTCGAGCATGACCTGCGCGGCCTGTCGCTGGAGCAGCTGGCGAACGCGCACCGGGCGCTCGGCGAGGCAGTGCGCCGGGAGGCCCGGCGAGGCGGCCAGATCCGCTACGTGCAACGCGTGGTGGCCTCCGCAGAGCGCAAATGCCTGTGCCTGTTTGAGGCCCCCGAACCGGGCCTGGTCCGACGCGTGCACGATACCGCGCAGTTCCCGCTGGTTCGCATCTTGGCCGTCACCAGTTCCCCGCCGCCCGGCAGCGGCCGGACCGCAGATTTCGAGGAAGGACATTCCCGATGACCGACGTTGACACCAGAACCCGGGCCACCCGCACGGCTACCCTGAACACCCTCGCCCGGGCGGCCGCGGCCATGGTCCTGGCGCTGGCCGCCCCGGCCGTTTCCTTTCTTCCTGCCCTCACCACGAACGTTCACGGGTCAGGTGCCGCGGTAACGTTCCCGCACGGATACGCGGTCATGCTCGTGGTCACGATCGTAGTGACGGCGATCGCCTGCGCGCTCGGCGCCATAATCGCCGGGCGGGCGGGACTCATGGCCATCTCGATCGGGCTCACCGTGTGGGCGCTTATCGGCTTCGTCTTGATCGTCGCCGGTCTCTCGCTCGGCCACCATGCTCACCTGACCGAGTGGGGAGTCACGCTTCTGGCAGCTGCCCTGGCCGGGGCGGCGATCGGTCTCCCGCTCGCCGCGCGGCGATAACTGGCCCATATCGGCTGGTCTCCCGCACCATCCGCGACCTGGTCGCGGGGTCCCCGATCCGGCTGGAAAGCCGCGGTGTCCACCAGCTCAAGGGGGTGCCTATCTCCTGGGAGGTCTTCGAAGTAGTCAGCTGAGAACCCCACCCAACACTGTTGCCAGCGGGCCCACCTGGCCCGAGAACGGCACCATCAGGCTTACGCCAGCGGCACATCCCCCGCGGCACCACGTCACTGCGGCCCATAACGGGGCGATCGGGGCGGCAATCGCCGAGCTCACGGCCACGCCAACAACACAACCGAATCGGCAGGAATCTGCGCGGCTCAGCGCACGGGCCGCATTCGCTTACGGTCTCAGCACGTACTAGCGTCGCCAAGTCTCATTCCGGGCGTGAGTGCGCGTGCGAGCCGGGCCAGCGCGGATGCCAGTGCGCCGACGATACTTCTGGGCTGGGCACTCAGCGACCGCGGGCGGCAG
>JAFAPY010000341.1 GCA_019246795.1 Streptosporangiaceae bacterium
ACCGGCTTTGAGGGCTGCGGAACGGTCCTGTCGCATGTCTGGCCAGGGGAGGCTAACGGTAGATCTGCCGACGGTGGCCCGCGTCCACGACCAAGACGACCAGCCGGTCATAGTCGATGGTGTAGAGGACCCGATAGTCGCCCGCGACTCTGATCCGCAAGACCCCGTGCATCCCGGTGAGCATCTTCGCGCCTGGGGGCCTGGGATCGTCCTGCAGCAATTCCGTCGCTTCCTTGATGCGCTCGGCCACCGGCCGGTCGAGCTTCCGCAGTGCCCGCAAGGCTTTCGGGGCGAACTCCAGCGCGTACCGGCCAGAAGTCACGTTCCGAGGCCGAGTTCCGCCCAGACCTGGGCGGCAGGTACCGGCTCGGCGCCCGCCTCGACCTCGGCCAGCGACTCGCGGGCCGCCTGCGCATCGGCGAAGTCCTCCAGCAGTTCGCGGAACTGCTCAGGAGTCAGATTCTCCAGCTCGGCCGCCAGGTCGGCCGGGACGATCGCAGCGAGCCGCTCGCCGTGCTCGGTGAGATAGACAACCTGGCCACGCGCAGCGTCATGCGCCGCGTCGGTCACCTCGCGCGGTACTTCTTCGAGAGGAATCTCGCCCACGCGACCACTGTACGCCAGCGCTCCTCTGCTGGCGGCGAACCGCTCGGCGCGGCCAGAACGGACGGCCCGCTCTGGCCACCACGAATATCACCTCGCACGGAAGGCGCACACTGGCCGAACAGCGACCCGCCCGCGCCTGCGGGCACTGCGCTCCATGGTCTCGACCCCGTACGCAGGCCTACCTGCGATGATGCACCTGCAGGGCCGCTCAGCAACTACGTGGATGCGGCACCCTACCCGGTAGAAACGTTGCGAAGTGACGAGAGCTGGAATCGCAGGTCGTCAAGGGCCCTCGCAGGCCGGCAGCAGCCCGGCCAGCGCCCGGAGCACCCGGCGGCGATCCTCGCACAGCATTGCCTCGTGCTCGGCCGAGGCGAGCGTCTCCTCCCCTGCCCTGAAGCTGAGGCTGACCCGGCTGGCCACCCCGCGGCGGCGCAGAACCGACCGGCAGCGGTTGAGCACGGCGGCCCGCACGTAGGCAAGGCCGGAATCGCGTGCGGGCAGCCTTGCCCACCGCGCGTGCACGCTGGCATAGACATCCTGCACGACGTCCTCGGCTGTCGGCTGGTCACCGACCAACAGCACCGCCAGCCGGACCAGGTCCCCGTGATGCTGGCGGAACAACGCCGCGATCATGCCGGCGGAGACATCCGCGCCGTTGCTGACCGGTCCCATACCTATTGCACGCGCCAGGCCGGGTTCGGTTGCCCGGCCGCCGCGCCGAGCAGGGAACACCACAGCACCGCGAGGCCCGCACGCATTCGGCCATACGCATACCCGCCCCTATCCGGCAGGGCGCTCCGCCCGCCCATGACATCCCGGCGCGGTCACCCCCCGTGGCGATAGCCGACCAGGCGCGGCGTCACCGCAGCGGTTCTTACCAAGTTGATGCTCACGATCCTGTCCCTGGCGCGCGGGACAGCACCGCCGTGGCCGTGCCCACGACAGGTAGCGGTAGATGCTCATGGCGAGCGTCGCGCAACACAACGAACTACAGCTGCCGTAACAGTGCGGAGCCAGGACCCTCGATGAGCTTGGCGAGGACGGCGGGTCGGCCGAGGGGCTCTGCCCCCCGGGCAGCCGTCAGTTCTCGCTGGCGCGCTGATATGGTATAGTTATTATACCGGGAGGAGCCAATCGGGTGGACTTCGAGTTTGACCCGGCCAAAAGCGCTTCGAACCTGGAGAAGCACGGCATTGACTTCGGGGCAGTGCAGGCGATCTGGCAGGACGTTATGCGGGTTGAGGTCCCGGCACGCACCGCCGATGAGCCGCGGTGGCTGGTGGTCGGCCAGATCGATGGTAAGCACTGGTCGGTGGTGGTGGCCTACCGCGAGCAGCGGGTCAGGATCATCTCCGCGCGCCGGTCCCGGAAGGAGGAGGTAGCACTGTATGAGGGCTGAAGAGTTCGACCGGAAGTTTGACGACAGCGAAGACGTGACCGGAGATCTGGACCTTGCCGCGATCCGCCATCCCGCGCTGGAACAGCGCCGGGTCAACGTCGACTTCCCGTCATGGATGATCGAATCGCTCGACCGGGAAGCCCGCCGGCTAGGGGTTACCCGTCAGTCCATCATCAAGCTCTGGATCGCTGAGCGCCTTGAGAGCGGTCGCACCGCTGCCTGATGCGATCCCCGCTCCCGGCGCACCTGGGGCCGGGCACCACGCGGTGATGCACGCCGCCTTGCGGGCCGTTGGCATCCGCGACGACCTCGACGTCACCGGCTGACCGATGCCCCTGACCGAAGGTATGTCACCGGCTGACCGCGACCGGCACGGTATCTCTTGCAGCGAGCTGATCTGGGAGGGCGCCAGCCCTGAGGGACGTCACGCGCTCGCTGCCGCCGGTCGTCCTGACGCGGGCAACGGCCGCCGCGGTGGCGGCCCAGCACACCGATACATCCGACGCCACCAGATGCCGGTGCGCGGTATCAGGGTGCACGGAACAAGGCTACGCTGCACCAGTCTCCACGGATTCCAGACAGCCGCGGATTTCTACCCAGATTTCTACCCAAACAGGCGGCACAGCGGAATCGAGATGACGTATCTCCTGGTCACAGCGACCCAACTGGCGTCGTCGGCCAGACTGTGTGGCCAGCCTTCCAAGCTGGTCATGCGGGTTCGATTCCCGTCGCCCGCTCTCCTGTGCCTTCCCAGGTCACAGGCATGCTCCGGGTCTGCGCCTTGACCTCCGCTATGCAGTTGTTGACCTTCCGGGCCATTAACGGGCGATTAGCCCGCTGGCACCAGCACACCGGGCGGCCGGTCGTCATCGTCTCGTCTGCCCTGCTCGGCTTCGACGTGAGCGTCGATCGTGCTGGTGATCATCTTGTCCGCGCCGCGCGCCTCGTGCTGGTAGATCAGCGCGGCCCGCTCGCTGTCGTGGCCCATGCGTGCCATCAGGTCTTTGATCCCCGCGCCGCCGGAGGCGGCGAAGGTGTTCCCGGTATGGCGGAGATCATGAAAGTGCAGCCCCGCGGCCCCTATCCACCGCGCCGCGGATGGCCGCTCCCCTGGAGCACCAGGCTGGCCAGTATCCCGCCATCTCCTCGTAGGTCACCGGGCCCATGATGTGCGTCCCGGCCCGGCGGATCCGATCGAGCTTCCAACGTTTCAGCTCGTCAGGCTCGGGGAGCGCGCCGGCGTGCCCGGGGGATCCTGCGACGTACCCGTCGACCGAGACACTCAATCATCACAACCACGCTTCGCATGTCAGACGCTCCTTCGTGGATCTGCTGCGGGGCGGCCGCAACACCAGCAAGTCGGAGAACTGCCCGACTCACACATCCGACTGTTGCTGCTTTGACCGCATCACCAGGCGGAACTCATCGACGCCGAACCTCTGGATGCGGCGCGATTTGAGCAGACCGCAGGTTGTGGACAGACCACGGCCGTGGCCGGAAGGTGCCCGGCTCTAAACTGACGAAATGGACGCTCCACCGACGAAGGTGGAACTGACCGGCGTGCCGGAGACGGCGCTGTGGAACCTGTACCAGCGTGCGTCCGCGGCGCGCACCGGGCATCTGGACGACCCGCGCGCGGTCGAGGTGCTCGCGCGGCTGGACTGCCCCTTTGAGCGGTTCGACTTGCCCTACCGCGGCTTGACGGCCAGGCTGCACGCGCAGCGAGTGCGCACCGTAGACGCCGCCCTGCGACAGGTGGTGGCGGGCGCCCCAGACGTCACTGTGGTGGCGCTCGGGGAGGGGTTCGAGACTCAGTTCTGGCGGGTGGATAACAAGAGGCTGCGCTGGCTCACCCTCGACCTGCCTGAGGTGGTGGCGGTGCGGCGCGAGGTGCTCCCCGACGGCCCGCGCAGCCGGACGCTGGCGGGTTCCGCGGCCGACGCTGAGTGGACTACCCAGGTCGGCCGGGAACGGCCCGTGATCATCTCTGCCCAGGGCCTGCTGCCGTACTTCGGGCGGGACGAGGTGCACCGGATGCTCACCGCCTGGGCTCGGCTGTTGCCCGGCGCGTGGCTGCTGTTCGACGCGGTGAACGCGCCGCTGCAGGCAGTCCGGCGGCGTAACCCGTTGCCGGACGGATACCGCCCGCCGGACTGGACCTGGATCGTGGACGCCGATGAGCTGCGCCAGCTCCGCGAGCTGCCCGGCCTGACGGACTTGCACGAGGTCCCGCAGGCAGGCGGTGACCGATTGCTCGGCCTGCTGAGGCGGGTGCCCGGCCTGAAGAGCCAGCTGCCGGCCTTCCCGGTGTTCCAGGCCAGGCTCGGCCTCGACGCCGCGTAGCTTGCCACGGTGATGCCTCACGGCTCCCAAGGCCATCGTGGTCAAGCAGTCAGAGGCTCGTGCCCGTCACGTGCCCGATAGGGCACTGAACCGCGGCCAACAACGGTCACTCCCGGACAAGCCGACGCGGCCGCCGACCTGGGCTAAAGCAGGTTGAGGGCTGCCTGAAACGACCTCCTAAGCTGGTGGTCGTGCCGTCCAGCACTATGACGCACCCGGAGCTCCCTGATCCGGGCACGGCGGCATGGATCGCCTAACCCGAGCGTCCGCGATAATCTCATTGCAGAAGTCGACACACTCACTGCAAATCGCCACGCCGCGAGGATGGGCGATAAGCACCTCGACCTGGTCTCGCCTCTTATCGCAGAAACTGCATTTCGGGTAGTCGCCATCCATCGGCGACCTCTGCTCATCGTTCTCGGACATCACTACCAGCCCAGACGCACGGACAACCCAGCCTATGCCGGTAAATGGCCCACTTGCAGGACGAGCACCAGGACGATGATGCGGGGCGTGCTCGGCAGCTGGGAGCCTCGCGACACTGCGCGCTGCGCCGAGAACCTGGCCTACGCATACTGACGCGTGTCCCCGAGATGTCCCCGAACCACCACCACCACCAACAGCCAGACGATCGCCGTCAGCAACAACCCGCGAACATGAAGGTCACGCGGGTCTTGAACCCGCGGACACACGGGAACAACCTCGTAATGCGTAGCTCTGCCGCGCCGCTTCCGATTCTCGGCCCTGATGGCCGTGCGATCCGGGTCGGCTTGCCGCCGGACAACCTGGGCTGAGCTGACAGCAACGGTGACAGCAACAACAGCGACCATCGGCAAACGACGGCCACCGGCGGCACCGCTATACGCTCGTATACCGTCTGCTTACTCGGTGAAGGAGAAGCCGATGAGCTTCGGCCAGGTGGGACGGGTATTGGTACAACTAGACGATTGGACCTGGCTCGTCGTGCAGTACCGCGGCTGGTTGATAACGCTCGCCACGGTGATCGGTGGCGCAGCTCCGCTCCTGAGCGCAGCCAGGAAACACCTGCCGCGGCCAGCGCCGTCGCTGGTCGTTCGTGGTGGCGCCATGGCGCTGGCGCTGTCCGCGGCTGCGGTGGCCATTTGCTCGCTGTTGCACTTCAGCGATCTGCGCTGGCTGGCGCCGGACCAGCGCAGGAGCCTGCACCTGAGTGCACCAGGCGGCTTGCTCGGTTTCGCCAAGCCGGCAGTGGGCGTGCTCAATTCGGTCGCTGGCCTCCCGGTCGAATGGCGGGCAGCCCAAGCGGCAGTCCACACCGCCATCGTCTGCGCGCTCCTGGCGGTGGCAGCATTCACCTTGATGGTCCTGACCTGGCGCCGGGCCCGCCGCGCCGATATCCGGCAGATCGTGCAAGAAGAAATACGGAAGGCCACCGGAAGTATCCGGTTATGGGCACCGGGCGGGCTGGCTGCGGTTCAACGACGCGCATCTCGCACGCGTCCAAAGTCGGCGTTCTCACGCCGCGGCTTTCACTTCGGTGACATGCCGACGGAGATGACGGCCCTCAGCGTCTACCGCGTCAACAACGGGAAAAATCTCCAAAGCTGATGCTCCTGTTCAGAACGGATCCGGATGCCTGCCCAGGGATCTACCGATCTGAAGGCTGAGATTCGGGTCCTGTGAGCTAAACCGTCGAGGCCACCTTTTCACAGAAAAGTTCGAGCTGGCGGGCTTCGTCCGCAACCGGCCATAGCAACACGCGCTGCAGCCCGGCCGCCTTAAACTCAGCCAGCAGGTCGGCGAAGGAGGCGGCGGAACCGATCGGCAGCCGCTCCCGCAGCAGGTTCTCGGGCCGGTTGATCGCGGGCAGGACTCGGTGCCGCAAGATGTGATCGGCTTCGGAGGGACTTTCTGTGATGTAGAACCACATCGTGGCCAGCGCGTTGGGAAACATCTCAGGGTTCTTGCCGTGGCCGGCAAGGTAGCCGTTCAGGCAGGTGAGCGCTTCGGCGAACAGCGCCGGTGTGGTGTTGTAGGCCGACGCCAGCCATCCGTCCCCGAGGCGGGCGACCCGCCGCAGCCCGGCTTCGGAGCCCTAGCTGCCGATCCAGATCGGCGGACCGCTGGGTCTTTGCCCCACAGCACACGCAGGGCGCGGACCGCCTCGTCCAAGCGTGCCCACCGCTGGCCGAAGTCGACGCCGACACTGTGGTAGTCGCCCGGGGAGGAACCCGGTCCCGCCGCGACCAGCAGGCGCCCGCCTGATAGCCGGTCGATCGCGGCTAGGGCTTTGGCTACCGGAACGGGCCCGCGCACAGCTACCAGCGCCACCGTGGTGGCCAGGGTCATCTGGCTGGAGGCCTCGATGACCGCGGCCAGCGCCGTGGGCCCGTCCAGCCACGGGACCGTGAACACTAGGTGGTCGTTGGCGCACAGCATGTCAAAGCCCAGCTGCTCCGCCGTCCTGGCATACCCAAGCAGGTGGTCGAGCGTAAAAGGATTTCCGCCGAAGGCCATCAGGGGCAGATGAACACCGAACTCCACGGCACTGCTCTACCACAAGAACCAGTCTGGCCACCGCATCCGGACCCGGAAGGTCGGCATCCGCATCATCCGGGTCGCTAATTCGCGGCGATATTACGTCATGACGGTCACGGGTGCCCGCGCCAGAGAATCGCACACGCGGTCACCTGGCGCAAGATCGTATCGACGCACGGCACGGGAGAGCTTGGCTGACCGGCCGGGCGGGAATGTGTCGTGGGCCACGCTGACCCGCCGGATGAATCGTGCTGGCAGGCGGAAGGGGAAGGTGAGATGGCTCGAATCCCCGCTGTCCGGGAGGACGATCCTGCGACACCACCGGAGGCCAGGGAGTTCCAGAAGCGGGCTGAAGGCGGCCTCCGAGAGGTGTTCGACTCATCCGCTTGATGGCCAACAACCCCGGCAGGCAGGCCGATGCCCTGATCGACTTCGTCGCTCAGTGCGTCACCACAACAGCCTGACGCCCGCGCTGACCGAACTCGCGTACACCACGGGGTCGGTCGTCAACAGATGCCACCATTGAGTCCCGCACCGGGCGATGCTCGGTCGGGGCATCGGGATCAGCGATGAAAAGCTGGCGCACCTGGGCGATGATCTGCTTCCCGAAGGTGTGTACAGCGAGGCCGA
>JAFAPY010000124.1 GCA_019246795.1 Streptosporangiaceae bacterium
ATGTCCGACGTGGGCCGACTGCGCGGAATCTGGCTGGGCACGATGGGACCGGCGTAGGCAACAGCGGCGTAAACCGGGTACCGTTATAGGTGTACGGATGCTGGTGAACGTCGTGCTTCCCGTTTGCGGGGTGACGGCGGCGTGGTATGACGCACCAAAGCCAGCGACGCGGAGATCCATGGGGCCTGACTGGCTCCGGACGTTCGAGGGGGTCGAGCCAATGGGGCGCGGCCGAGCCAAGGCCAAGCAGGTAAAGGTTGCTCGTCAGCTCAAGTACAACAGCGGTGACACAGACCTTGACCGGCTGCGTGCGGAGCTGGGTGTCGGTGCGGACTCCCGCGACGGTAACCTCGATTCCGCCGCCGGGGACCATGACCACGCCGGGGACCATGACGACGCCGGGGATTACGAGGACGAGGAAGACGACGAGGACGCGGGGGCCGGTCGCGCCGTAGCTGCCTGGAAGGACGTCGAGGACGCCTGGCCGCGGTAGGCGGCGGGTAACGATCCCACGCCTTTGAGCACATGGTTGCCGCAGGCGTCCGCGTCGACCGGGATGGGGTAATGGCCGTCGAAGCAGGCCCGGCATAGCCTGCCGCCCGGCAGCGTGGTCGCCTCGGTCAGGCCGGCCAGTGACACGTAGCCGAGGGAGTCGGCGCCGATCGATGCGCAGATCTGCTCCGGTGACAGCTGCCCGGCGATGAGCTCGGCGCGGGTGGCGAAGTCGATGCCGTAGAAGCACGGCCAGACCACCGGCGGGGATGCGACGCGCACGTGCACCTGGGCGGCGCCCGCCTCGCGGAGCATCGTGACCAGCGCGCGCTGGGTGTTCCCGCGGACGATCGAATCGTCGACCACGACGATCCTGCGGCCTGCGATGGCGTCCCGCAGCGGGTTCAGTTTCAGCCTGATCCCCCGCTGTCGGATGGTCTGGCTGGGCTGGATGAAGGTCCTGCCCACGTAGGAGTTCTTGACCAGGCCCTGGCCGAACGCGATGCCGCTGGCCTCGGCGAACCCGATCGCGGCCGGCGTACCCGATTCCGGGACCGGGATGACCAGGTCGGCGTCCGCCGGGTGCTCGGCCGCGAGCCGCCTGCCGACCGCGACCCTGGTGGCGTGCACGCCCCGGCCGGAGATCGTGGTGTCCGGGCGGGCGAGGTAGACGTACTCGAACAGGCACCCGCGTGGACGGGCCGCCGCGAACGTCCGCGACCGCACCCCGCGTCCGTCCACGCAGACCAGTTCGCCGGGCGCGACCTCGCGCACCAAGCCGGCGCCCACGATGTCGAGCGCGGCGGTCTCGCTGGCGATCACCCAGCCGCCGGCCAGGCGGCCGAGGACCAGCGGGTGGAAGCCATGCGGATCCCGCGCCGCGTACAGCGTGCCTTCGTCCATGAACACCAGCGAATATGCGCCCTTGACCAGCGGCAGGATCGCCGCCGCCGCGTTCTCCACGCCGTGGCCGCCGGTCCCGGCATGCTCACTGGCGAACAACGCGGTGAGGACGTCGGTGTCGGACGTCGCAGCCATGCCAGCGTCGCCGTGGCCGGCCTCGCCGAGCAGGGCGGCCAGCTCCCTGGTGTTGATCACGTTACCGTTGTGGCCGAGCGCCAGGCTGGCCGCGGGCGTGGACCGGAACGTCGGCTGCGCGTTCGCCCAGACCGACGCGCCGGTGGTCGAGTACCGGCAGTGCCCGACCGCGATGTGGCCGCGCAGCGCGGTCAGGGACGGTTCGTCGAAGACCTGGGCGACCAGGCCCATCTCCTTGTGCACCACGATGCGGTGCCCGTCGCTGACGGCGATGCCGGCCGATTCCTGTCCCCGGTGCTGCAGCGCGTACAGGCCGTAGTAGGCCAGCTTGGCGACATCCTCGCCGGGCGCCCAGACGCCGAACACGCCGCAGGCGTCCCGCGGCGGCCGGTCCGCCAGGTCGAGCTCATCGGCCCGGCGACCGTTACGGGCTGGCACGGGATGAGTCTAGTAAACAACAGGCAGGTAGGCGCCGAGGTCAGCGCGCGAGCCGCTGGCGTGGACCGCGCCAGAGCCGACAGCTTGCGCCCAGCCGAGCCGGCCCGTGGCCAGCCGGATCCACGTGACCGGGTCGGTTTCCACCACGTTCGGCGGCGTGCCCCTGGTATGCGCCGGGCCGGGCAGGCATTGCACGGCGGCCGCCGGCGGCACCCGTACCTCCACAGCCCGGCCCGGGTGGCGGGACGCGAGCAGGTACAGCAGGTGCCGCGCCGCGGTCCGCAGTAGCTGCGGCTCGGGCGGGGCGCCGGCGTCGAGCGCCGCCAGCACGGCGGTAACGCTGCCCGGCCCGCGCGGGTCAAGACGTCGGGCCGGCATAGCAGCGAAGGTACTCCCTAGCCGAAAAGCGCGGGCAGGGTCCGGGTGTGCACGGCGGCAAGTTCGGCCAGCGGGATCACGAAGCAGTCTTCGACGTCCAGGCTGTCGCCGCCGACGCTGCCGAGGACCTGGCTGGGTACGCCGTGCGCCGCAGCGAGCGCGGCAAGGGCGTCCCGCTCACCCGGACGGACCGCCACGATGGCGCGCGCGGCCGATTCGCTGAACAGGCAGGTGAACGGGTCCCCGGGCAGCCGTACCCGGCAGCCCGTCCCGCCGCGCAGGCAGGACTCGGCCAGCGCGATGGCCAGGCCGCCGTCGGACAGGTCGTGCGCGGCGGCCAGCAGGCTCTCCGCGGCCGCTGCGGCCAGCAGGCCGGCCAGCCGCCGCTCGGCGTCCAGGGCAGGCTGCGGCGGGCGGCCGCCGAGGTGGCCGTGGATCACGTGCGCCCAGGCCGACCCGCCGAACTCCGGCTCGGTGCGGCCGAGCAGCACGATGGTGGCCTTTCCGTCCGGGAACCGGATGCGCAGCCGCAGCCGCACGTCGTCGTGGACGCCGAGCACCCCGATGACCGGGGTCGGGTGGATGGCCGCCGGCCCGGTCTGGTTGTACAAGCTGACGTTCCCGCCGGTGACCGGCACGCCCAGCGCGGCGCAGCCGTCGGCGAGCCCGCGCACCGCCTCGGCGAACTGCCACATCACCGCGGGGTCTTCCGGCGAGCCGAAGTTGAGGCAGTTCGTCACGGCCAGCGGGCGGGCGCCGGTAGCCGCCACGTTCCGGTAAGCCTCGGACAGCGCGAGCTGGGTGCCCAGGTAAGGGTCGAGCCTGCAGTAGCGGCCATTGCCGTCGGTGGTGACCGCGACGCCGAGCCCGGTTTCCTCGTCCACGCGGATCAGCCCGGCGTCTTCCGGCATGGCCAGCACGGTGTCGCCGCGGACGTAGCGGTCGTACTGCTCGGTGACCCACCTCGTGTCGGCCAGCCCCGGGGACCCGGCCAGGGCGAGCAGCGCCTGGCGCAGGTCGTCACCGTGCCCGGGCCGCGGCAGCGAGGCCGGGTCGTCGGCGGCCAGCGCGTCGGTGTCGGCTCCGCGTTTCGCCGGCCGGTGGTAAACCGGGCCGTCGGCTGCCGACGCCGGCGGGATGTCCACCACCACCTCTCCGTGCCAGCTCATCACGAGCCTGCCGGTGTCGGTCACCTCGCCGATCACCGCGGCCCGCACATCCCACTTGGCGCACACGGCGAGGAACCGGCCGACCTTGGCGGGCTCGACGACCGCCATCATGCGCTCCTGCGACTCGCTCATCAGGATGTCCGCCGGCCCCAGGGTCGGATCGCGCAGCGGCACCGCGTCGAGCCTGATCCGCATGCCGCCGGTCCCCGCGGCGGCGAGTTCGGTGGTCGCGCAGGCCACGCCGGCCGCGCCGAGATCCTGGATGCCGGCCACCAGGCCGGCCGCGTACAGCTCGACGCAGCATTCGACGAGCAGCTTTTCGCCGAACGGGTCACCGACCTGCACGCTGGGCCGCTTCGCCGATTCCCCGGCCGCCGAGAAGGCGGCGCTGGCCAGCACGGAGGCGCCGCCGACGCCATCGGGGCCGGTGGCGGACCCGAACAGGATCACCTTGTTGCCCGGCCCGCTGGCCGCGGCGATCTGCAGGTCGCCGTGCCGCAACACCCCGACGCACAGCGCGTTGACCAGCGGGTTGCCCGCGTAGCAGCGGTCGAAGTCCAGCTCGCCGCCGATGTTCGGCAGGCCGAGGCAGTTCCCGTACCAGGAGATGCCGCTGACCACGCCGGTCAGCACCCGGGCGGTGTCGGGAGCCGTGGCGGGCCCGAACCTCAGCGCGTCCAGCACCGCCACCGGCCGTGCGCCCATGGCGAGGATGTCGCGGACGATGCCGCCCACGCCGGTGGCCGCGCCGTGGTGCGGCTCCACGTAAGACGGGTGGTTGTGCGATTCGATCTTGAACGTGGCCGCGTAGCCCTGGCCGATGTCGACCACGCCGGCGTTGTGCCCGACGCCGGCCAGCAGCGCGGCCGACGGCGGCGTCTTCGCGGCGAGCTGCCGCAGGTGCACCTTGGAGGACTTGTACGAGCAGTGCTCGCTCCACATGACCGAGTACAGGGCCAGTTCGGCGCCGGTCGGGCGGCGTCGCAGGGTCTGGCGGATCCTCGCGTACTCGGCCCCGGTCAGGCCGAGCTCGGCGTAGGGCTGCGGCTGCCCGGGCGTCGCCGCTGCCCGGGCCACCGCATCGGCATGGGTCACCGGGCCACCGCCGCCACCGCCGAGGCGAAAAAGCCGAGGCCGTCGGCCGTGGGCCCGGTGAGCTCGCTGACCGCATGCTCCGGATGCGGCATCACGCCGACCACGTTGCCCTCAGCGCCGCACACCCCGGCGATGCCGCCGGCCGAGCCATTGGGGTTGCCGTCGGCGTACCTGACCACGACGCGGCCTGCCGCCTGCAGATCCGCCAGCGTGCCAGGGTCGGCCGCGTAGGCCCCCTGGCCGCTCTTCAGCGGCACCGTGATCCGTTCTCCGGGCTGGTAGGCGCCGGTCCACGCCGTCCGGTTGTTCTCCACCGCAAGCCGCACGTCCCTGGTGATGAAGCGCAGCCCGGCGTTGCGGGTCAGCGCCCCGGGCAGCAGGTGCGCCTCGCACAGGATCTGGAACCCGTTACAGATGCCGAGCACCGGCAGGCCGGACCGGGCCGCGGGCACCAGCTCGCTCATCACCGGGGCGAACCGGGCGATCGCACCGCAGCGCAGGTAATCGCCGTAGGAGAAGCCGCCCGGCAGGATCACCGCGTCCACGCCGCGCAGGTCACGGTCGGCATGCCACAGCGGGACGGGCTCAGCTCCTGCCAGCCGCACCGCGCGCGCCGCGTCCCGGTCGTCGAGCGAGCCAGGGAAGGTGATGACACCTATCCGCACGCACGCAGCCTACCGGGGGGCCACGCCGGTGCCAGGGTGCCGCGCTGCTAGCTCGCGGCCCGCAGCTCCCGCAGCGGGGCTTCCCTGGTCCACCTGATGCGCTTGCGCATGGTCACCACCGTGCCGCGACCCGGGCTGCTGTCCAGCGTGACGTTGTCCACGCATGCCCGCATGACGGCCAGGCCACGGCCGGACTCGGGCAGCTGGGCGATCGGGGCCGCGGGACCGGGCCGAGCTGGCCTGCGCGGCCGGACGCCGATGCCCTGATCCGCCACCTCGACCTGGCAGCCGGCGGCGCCGAGGCTGGTCAGCACCGCATAGTCGTGGATGCGCCTGCCGCCGTGCATGAGCACGTTGGTGCAGGCCTCGGTGGCCGCGAGCAGGATGTCATACACCGATTCCTCGTCCACGCCGAGCCCGCGCAGTGTGTCGCCGAGCACCCTGCGCATCACCGGCACGCTCAGCCGCTCGCAGCGGAACATCAGGCCGAACTTCACGTCAGGAACTGGCTTCGCGCCCGTCTTGCCGCCCGTTTCCACAGTTCGGGTGATTCCCCGCTGGCGCGGCCGAAACCGGGACCTAGGTCCGAAAGGAGCCTGGCCGGGCCGGCAGGCGGCGGCACGCGACGGCCCGGATCGGCCAGGCTCAGCCCGCATGCAGCGTAAATTCCTCGATGACCGGGTTGGACAGCAGCTCCCGCGCCAGTTGTGTGATGGCCGTCACAGCCGCCTCGTCCGCCGGGCCGGCCAGCTCCACGTCGAACCTCTTGCCCTGCCTGACCGAGACCACCTGCCCGAAACCCAGGCGGCGGGAGGCGCTGGCAATGGCCTCTCCCTCCGGATCATGGATCTCCGGCTTGAGCATTACCTCCACGATCATCCGCGCCACGTATCCTCCAGGGCAATCAGGGCATATATCGTCTGGTGAGGAGCTGGTCAGCGGGACCGGCGGCCCCACAGGGCACGCAGCGTACGCGACGGCACCGCGATCAGGCGTCCGGGAACCCGAATCCCGCGTGGCCGGCGCTGGCGACCCCAGACCCGGCCCGGAAAGGAGTGGCACGTGACCGTCGAATCCGGCGGTGCGACCACAGCCGCACTGCAGGACCACGCCAGCCAAGCGCCAGGCACGCCAGGCACGCCAGGCGAGGCAGGCGGCCTCGTCCAACTGCTTACCCCTGAGGGGGAGCGGACCGACCATCCCGGCTACCCGCTGGACCTGCCCGCCGCAGACATCAGAGGCCTGTACCGGGACATGCTGCTTGTCCGCAGGATCGATACCGAGGCGATCTCGCTGCAGCGCCAGGGCGAGCTCGGCATCTGGGCCTCCCTGCTCGGCCAGGAGGCCGCCCAGATCGGCTCGGCCCGCGCGCTGGCCGCCCACGACATGGTGTTCCCCACCTACCGCGAGCACGGCGTCGCCTGGTGCCGCGGCATCGACCCGGCGAAGCTGCTCGAGCTGTACCGCGGCGTCAGCCACGGCGGCTGGGCCCCCGAGGAGCACAAGTTCGGCCTGTACACGATCGTGATCGGCAGCCAGACCCTGCACGCGACCGGGTACGCGATGGGCATCCAGCGCGACGGCGCCGTCGGCGGGGACGGGGCCGAGGCGGCCATCGTCTACTTCGGGGACGGCGCCACCAGCCAGGGCGACGTGAACGAGTCGTTCGTGTGGGCTTCGGTGTTCAACGCGCCGGTCGTGTTCTTCTGCCAGAACAACCAGTGGGCGATTTCCGAGCCGCTGGAGCGGCAGAGCCGCATCCCGCTGTATCAGCGGGCACGGGGTTTCGGTTTCCCGGGCCTGCGCGTGGACGGCAACGACGTGCTCGCCTGCTATGCGGTGACGAAGAAGGCCATGCAGGCGGCCCGGGAGGGACAGGGCCCCACCTTCATCGAGGCGTTCACCTACCGGATGGGCGCGCACACCACCACCGACGACCCCACCAGGTACCGGCTGGCCAGCGAGCTGGAGATGTGGAAGCTGAAGGACCCGATCGAGCGGGTGCGGGCCTACCTGGTCCGCACCGGGCAGGCCGGGCCGGAGTTCTTCGCCGAGGTGGACGCGGAAGCGGACCAGCTCGGCTCACGAGTGCGCGAGGCGTGCCGGACCATGTCCGACCCGCCGCCGCTGGCCATCTTCGACAACGTGTACACCGAACCGGACGCCATCGTGGCGGCCGAGCGCGAGCAGTTCGCCGCCTACCTGGATTCCTTCGTCGACGGGGAGGGGGAGGGGCGATGACCACGTTGACCTTGTCCAGGGCGCTCAACGAGGGGCTGCGCAAGGCGCTGGAAAACGACCCCAAGGTGCTGATCATGGGGGAGGACGTCGGCAAGCTCGGCGGGGTGTTCCGGGTGACAGACGGGCTGATGAAGGACTTCGGCGAGAACCGGGTGATCGACACGCCGCTGGCCGAGTCCGGCATCGTCGGCACCGCGATCGGCTTGGCCCTGCGCGGCTACCGGCCGGTCTGCGAGATCCAGTTCGACGGTTTCGTCTACCCGGCGGTCGACCAGATCGTCAGCCAGCTTGCCAAGATGCGGTACCGCTCGCTCGGCAACGTCGCCCTGCCGGTGGTGATCCGCATCCCCTGCGGCGGCGGCATCGGCGCGGTCGAGCACCACAGCGAGTCCCCGGAGGTGCTGTTCACCCATACCGCGGGCCTGCGCGTGGTCGCCTGCGCGGACGCTGCCGACGCGTTCACCATGATCCAGCAGTCGGTCAGCTGCGACGACCCGGTGATCTTCTTCGAGCCGAAACGGCGCTACTGGGACAAGGGCGAGGTCGATACCGCGGCAGGCGTCGCGGACGCGCTGCCGCTGGACCGGGCCAGGGTCGCGCTGGAGGGCGCCGACGTGACGCTGCTGTGCTACGGGCCGCTGGTGCGCACCTGCCTGGAGTCGGCGATCGCGGCCCGCGAAGACGGCCGCAGCGTGGAGGTCGTCGACCTGCGCTCGCTGTCCCCGCTGGACACCGAGGTGATCACCGCGTCGGTCCGCAAGACGGGCCGCTGTGTCGTCGCACACGAGGCGCCGGTGTACGCCGGCCTCGGCGCGGAGATCGCCGCCCGGGTCACCGAGCAGTGCTTCTACTGCCTGGAGGCGCCGGTGCTGAGGGTCGGCGGCTTCCATACCCCGTACCCGCCGTCCCGGCTCGAGGAGCACTACCTGCCCGACCTGGACCGGATCCTGGACGCCGTCGACCGCACGTTCGGCTACTGAGGGGGCGATCATGGCCGAGCTGAAAGCGTTCAAGCTCCCCGACGTAGGTGAGGGTCTGACCGAGGCCGACATCGTGGCCTGGCACGTCGGGCCGGGCGACCAGGTCACGGTCAACCAGGTGATCGTGGAGATCGAGACCGCGAAGGCGGTGGTCGAGCTGCCGTCCCCCTGGGACGGGACGGTCGCCAGGCTGCTGGCCGAGCCGGGCCAGACCGTCGACGTGGGCGTCCCGATCATCGAGATCGACGTGTCCGGCGCTCCCGCACCACCCGCGCCGAGCGAACCCGCCGCACCGGCTGAGGCTGCCATTCCTGCCGAACGAACCACGGGTTCCCCGGCTCCGGGACAGCCGGAAACCCCCCAACGGCAGGCGGTGCTGGTGGGCTACGGGGTCAGGGCGTCGGCCACCACGCGCCGCCGCAGGGTCAGCCAGTCGGTGGCCGTCGCGGCCACCCGCCCGGAGACGGCCGAGGTGGTTCCCGCGGCGCCGCAGGCCGGGTCGCCGCCGCGGGAGGCCGAACCGCCGCGGATCGAGCCCCCGCCGCAGCCCGAGGTGCCCGCAGCACGTCCGCTGGCCAAGCCGCCGGTGCGCAAGCTGGCCAGGGACCTGGGCATCAGCCTGGCGGACCTGGCAGGCTCCGGCCCTGGCGGCTCCATCACCCGCGATGACGTGCACCGCGCGGCCGACAGCACCGCTCGTTCGGGAAACGGAAAGGCCGAGACGGCCACGCTGGCCGCGGCGCCCGGCGCGGCGCGGGAAGAGCGGATCCCGATCCGTGGAGTGCGCAAGGTCATGGCGGCGGCCATGGCCTCCAGCGCGTTCACCGCCCCGCACGTCACCGAGTTCCTGCAGGTCGACATGACCGAGACCATGGCCGCAGCCCGCCGCGTCCGCGAGCTGCCCGACTACGCGGGCCTGCGGGTCTCCCCGCTGCTGCTGGCCGCACGCGCGCTGCTGGTCGCGGTGCGCAGGCACCCGCTGATCAACTCCTCCTGGGATGAGGCCGCGCAGGAGATCGTGGTCAGGCACTACGTGAACCTCGGCATCGCCGTCGCGACCGACCGCGGCCTCATCGTGCCGAACATCAAAGACGCCGGGCAGCTCACCTTGCCCGAGCTGGCCCGCGGCCTGCAGCAGCTTACCGACACGGCCCGGGCGGGCAAGGCAACCCCCGCGGACCTGGCAGGCGGCACGATCACGATCACCAACGTGGGGGTGTTCGGCGTGGACGCCGGCACCCCGATCCTCACCCCCGGCGAGGCGGCCATCCTCGCCCTCGGGCAGGTCAGGGACGCCCCATGGGTGGTCGGCGGGGAGCTCGCCGTGCGCAAGGTCTGCACCGTGTCGCTGTCCTTCGACCACCGCATCGTCGACGGAGAGCTCGGCTCCGCCGTGCTCCGCGACGTAGGCTCGATGCTCGAGGACCCGGTCCGGATCCTCGCCTGGACCTGAGGCCTACGGTCCTTGGCCAACCCTTCGAGGAGGGGCGCCGTGTCGCTCGGCAAGGTGCGTGACGCGCTGATCGCGATGATCAGCTTCCTGGCGCTGCTGTGGGTCATCCAGGCGGCCAACTGGGCCGACGGCTACCGGCTCGACCCCAGCTTCGGCATCCTGCCGCATCACCTCAGCCACCTTGGCGACATTTTCACCGCCCCGTTCCTGCACGCCTCCTGGCAGCACATCGAGGGCAACTCGGTGCCGCTGTTCGTCCTCGGCTTCCTCGCCGCCTACCGCGGCGTCGCCAAGTTCCTCGCGGTCACGCTCATCGTGATCGTCACAAGCGGGCTGGCCGTGTGGCTGTTCCAGAGCGGCAATACGCTGACCGTGGGGGCCAGCGGGCTGGTGTTCGGGTACTTCGGCTACGTGCTGGTCCGGGGGATGTTCGACAGGAACTGGGTCGACATCGCCGTGGGGGCGGCGGCAGGCGCCATGTACTACTACATCCTGTCCGTCGCCATCCCCGGCACCCCTGGCATCAGCTGGATCGATCACATCGGCGGCCTGGCCGGCGGGGTTCTCGCCGGATGGCTGCTGCGCAGCAAGCGCGTCCCGCTGGCCCCTGGTCCGGTCTCCGGCGGCGCATTACCACCGGGCGCACGGCACCAGCCCGCGTTTCAGAAGGCCGCCTCAGGGACCTCCATCAGGTCCAGGGAGGTTTCCTCGGCGATCCTGCGCTCGGCGGCCAGCCTGGGCAGCACGGTCGCGGCGAAGAACCGCGCCGAGGCCAGCTTGCCCGCGTAGAAGTCGCGGTCCGCCGCGCCGAGCGGGAGATCGTCCAGCCTGCGCTGCGTGATGTCCGCGTGGGTCAGCAGCAGCCAGCCGATCACCAGGTCGCCGAGCGCCATGAGCAGCCGGCTGGTGTTCAGGCCCACCTTGTAGATCTCGGCGGGCGAGGTCGCCGAGGACAACAGGAAACCGGTCATCGCGCCGGCGATCGCCTCGACGTGCCCGGCCGCCTCCGCCAGCGCGGCCCGCTCGGCCTTCAGCCTGCCGTTGCCTCCTTCTGCGGCGGCGAACTCCCTGATCCGGCCGAGCAGCGTGCCGAACGCCTTCCCGTTGTCCCGGATGATCTTGCGGAAGAACAGGTCGATGCTCTGGATGCCGGTGGTTCCCTCGTACAGGCTGTCGATCTTGGCGTCCCTGATGTATTGCTCGATCGGGTAGTCCTGCAGGTACCCGGAGCCGCCAAGGGTCTGCAGCGACAAGGTGAGCATCTCGGAGGAACGTTCCGAGCCCACGCCCTTGACGACGGGGAGCAGCAGGTCGTACGTCCCGGCCACCGGCGCGGTTTCCTCATCGGAGCGCCCCTGGGCCGCCGCGACCTGGAGGTCGTCGGCGAGCGAGGCCGTGTAGAGGACCAGGGCCCGCATGCCCTCCGCGTACGCCTTCTGCAGCATGAGCATGCGGCGGACATCGGGGTGGTGGATGATCGTCACCCGCGGCGCCGCCTTGTCCGTCATCTGCGTCATATCGGCGCCCTGGGCCCGGGTCCTGGCGAAGTCCAGGGCGTTCAGGTAACCGGTGGACAAAGTGGCGATCGCCTTGGTGCCCACCATCATCCGGGCTTCCTCGATGATGAGGAACATCTGCCTGATGCCCTCGTGCACGCCGCCGACCAGGGTGCCGACCGCCGGACGGTCCGCTCCGAACGTCAGCTCGCACGTGGTCGACGCCTTCAGGCCCATCTTGTGCTCGACGTTGGTGACGACCACGCCGTTGCGCTCGCCGAGGGTTCCGTCCTCGCGGACCAAGTACTTGGGCACCAGGAACATGGACAGGCCCTTGGTGCCGGGCCCGTGGCCTTCCGGCCGTGCCAGCACCAGGTGGAAGATGTTCTCCGCCAGGTCGTGCTCGGCGCTGGTGATGAACCGCTTGACCCCCTCGATGTGCCAGGTGCCGTCGGGCTGGGCGATGGCCCTGGTGCGCCCGGCGCCGACGTCGGAGCCCGCGTCGGGCTCGGTCAGCACCATGGTGCCGCCCCACTCCCGGTCGACGGCCAGCTTCGCGAAGCGCTTTTGCTCCTCGCTGCCGAGGAACCACAGCGCGCGGGCCATGGAGTGGCCGCTGGCATACATCCAGATCGAGGGGTTCGCGCCCAGGATGAGCTCGGCCATCGACCAGTTGAGCGAGCGCGGCGCGAGGGTCCCGCCCAGCTCGGCAGGCAGGGAGATCCGGTAGAAGCCGGCGTCCATGAACGCGCGGTAGGACGTGCGCAGCGACTCCGGGATCCGGACTGAACCGGTGGCGGCATCGAAGGCCGGCGGGTTCCGGTCCGCGTCGGCGAAGGACTCGGCGAGCGGCCCGGCTGCCAGCCTGGCGATCTCGGCGAGGATGCCGCGGGCGGTTTCCTCGTCCAGTTCGGCATAGGGGGGGTGGCCCAGCAACTCCTGGCGCCGCAGCACCTCGAACAGGTTGAACTCGATGTCTCGCAGGTTGGACTTGTAGTGGCTCATCGCTGCTCCGCCCTCGCCGAACTCCCCGGTGCTGATGCCCATGCTACCCGCCGGTAAGCAATGATGCTACTCGTCAGTAACATTCTTCCGGCGCTCCGCGGCGGCCGGACCGCAGCGGACGGCCGGGGGTACGCCAGGGGATCCCCGGCGGCGGCCCGCGCGGGCAGGCAGCAGGCCGCGGGGCGCAGGCCGGCGCTGCATCCCCCTATTTCGGTGTTTTCACGAATTGCGGACCACCGGCGACTACGCTTTGTGTATGTGACCGACGTTCGTGATTCCCCGGCCGGGCTGCCCGCGCGGCGGCCGGGTGCCGACGTCCCGGTCCGGCAGTCCCGTCGTCCCGGCGCCCCGGTCCGCCAGCCGCAGGGTCGGCTGGTGCAGCCGGGTGGCCGTCACCGGCGCCCGATGCCCGCCACCCTGCCGGAAAGCGCCCCTGCGCTCGTGCTCGCCGTGCCGTGCGTGACCGAGGACGGGCTCTCCGGCGCCACGGCGGAGATCGCGACCGTGCTCAGGGTGGACAACCCCGCCCTTGACGTGCGCACGGCCCGGGTGGACCAGGGCGGACGCGGCGACCCGACCGGGATCCGCGCGGTGCTCGCCGACGCCGCAGCCCGGCGCCCGGCCGGGGCGCCGTCGGCCATTGTGGTGCCCCAGCTGGTGACGCCGCACCCGGCGACGATCCGCGTGCTGCGGGAAGCCATCGGGGCCAGCGGCGCCAACGCGAGCATCTCCGAGGTGTTCAACAGCAACGCCCTGCTCGCCGAGGCGGCGCACATCAGGCTCGCCGACGCCGGGCTGGCCCGCGCCGACCGGGTGCGCATGTTCAGCATCACCACCTCCGCCGACGGCATCATCCTGGTGACCGTGGGCGGGGAGGAGGCGGTCGGCTCGGCCAGCGTCACCGCCGTGCTGCTCGCCGCGCGGCTGGCGCTGCCGGTCCTTGCCGCGTCCCTGGACGCCAGGCCGACCGTGGAGGAAGCTGCATCCAGGCTGGAGCAGATGGGCGTGTGCAGGATCGCTATCGCGCCGTGCGTGATCGGCCCGGAGACCACCCCGGCGGCCCTGGAGGAGGCGACGGCGGCGGTGGGTGCCAAGTGCGCCGCGCCGCTGGGCGCGCACGGCAACGTGATCAAGCTGATCGCGTCTGCCTACGGCCAGGCGCTGAGCCAGATCGAGACGCTGGACGCTCCCTGACCGCTCCGGGTCGCCTGCCCGGCTCTGCGCGCCCGCCCGCTTGTCCCCGGGCATGGGGCTCCCTCCTCCCGTGCGCCCTGGCGTTCCCCTTCCTTCACTGTGATCCCCGGCACATTTCACTCCGGAAATGATCCACACTTAGAGAGCACGGCCAGAACGATCGCTGGCCCAGCACGCTGGCGGACGGCGGCCAGCGGACGACGCCAGCAAGGAGGACCGGTGGAGGGCGCCGAAGGAGTGCTCAGGCGGGCACCGCTTTTCGAAGGGCTCGACGACGAAAGCGCGCGGGCGCTCCGGCGGCAGATGTCTGAGGTCCCGCTGGCGCGCGGCGAGCACCTGTTCCTCGAGGGGCAGGACGGCGACCGGCTGTACGTGGTGCTGGACGGCAAGATCAAGCTCACCCGGGCCGCGGCCGACGGCCGGGAGAACCTGCTGAGCGTGATAGGTCCCGGCGAGATGTTCGGCGAGCTGTCCCTGTTCGACCCGCGGCCGCGGACCTCGTCGGCCAGCGCTGTCACCGACGCCAGGCTGGCCGCGCTGGCCCACGACGCGCTCCGCCCATGGCTGCTCGAGCGGCCCGAGGTCTCGATGCACATGCTGCAGGCGCTGGCCAGGCGGCTGCGGCGCGCCAACGACGTGACAGCCGACCTGGTGTTCACCGACGTGCCGGGCCGGGTGGCGAAGAACCTGCTCGACCTGGCGGAGCGGTTCGGTGAGCAGGACCGCGACGGCCTGCACGTCCATCACGACCTGACCCAGGAGGAACTGGCACAGCTGGTCGGGGCGTCCAGGGAGACGGTCAACAAGGCGCTGGCCGACTTCGCCGCCCGCGGCTGGCTGCAGATCTCGGCGCGGTCGGTGCTCATCCTCGACGCCGACCGGCTGCGCAGACGCGCCCGCTAGCTCACTCGCGGATCTCGGCGATCAGCTCCACTTCCACCGGCGCGTTCAGCGGCAGCTCGGCAACGCCGACCGCGCTGCGGGCGTGCCTGCCGTCCTCGCCGAACACCTCGATGAACAACTCGCTGGCCCCGTTCACCACCTGCGGCTGGCCGGTGAAGCCGGGCGCGCTCGCCACGAAGCCGGTGACCTTCACGATCCGGCGGATCCGGTCCAGGCCGCCGGCGGCCGATGCGGCGGCGGCGAGCGCGTTCAGCGCGCAGATCCGGGCCATCCCGGCCGCGTCGGAGGCGCTGACCTCGCCGCCCGCCTTGCCGGTCGCAGGCAGCTTCCCGTCTGCCACCGGCAGCTGCCCGGAGACGTAGACGTACCCTCCGGTGCGCACGGCCGGCACGTAGGCGGCGACCGGCGCGGTCACCGGCGGCAGCGTCAGCCCGAGCGCCGCGAGCCGCTCGCCGGGGCCGCGATGCCCAGGATCGTTCGGCATCGTCAAGGTTTTTCCCTCTTCATGTAGGCGACCAGCTGCTCCGAGCTCGGCCCGGGCACCACCGCGACCAGCTCCCACCCGTCGTCGCCCCAGTTGTCCAGGATCTGCTTGGTCGCGTGCACCAGCAACGGCACCGTCGCGTATTCCCACTTCGGCATGGACCGACCTTAGCTTCTGTCCTGGCGGGCCAGGTCGGGGGCGGTGATCTGCTGCACGTCGGGGGCGGCGGTGCCCGCCACCTCGGGGGCGGCGGTGCCCGTCACCTCGGGGACGGCGGTGCCCGCCACCCCGGGGACCGGCGGGATCGAGGACTCCTCGAGCTCGGGCACCTTGGCGTCGGTGATAGCCGCCTCCGCCGCAGCCACCTCGGCGTCGCCGATGTCCTCGAGCTCGCCGGCAGGCTCGCCGTCCGGCGCGGGCCCCGGCGCCATCCTCTCGAAGAACCTGAGCAGCTCGACGGGGACGGGCATGACCAGCGTGCTGTTCCGCTCCCCGGCCACCTCCACGACGGTCTGCAGCAGCCGCAGCTGCAGGGCGGCCGGATCCCGGGCCATCACGTTCGCCGCGGCGGCCAGGCGCTTGGACGCCTGGTACTCGCCGTCCGCGGTGATGATCCGCGCGCGGCGTTCCCGCTCGGCTTCGGCCTGCCGGGACATGGAGCGCTTCATGCCTTCGGGCAGCGACACGTCCTTGATCTCGACCCGCTCCACGCGGATGCCCCACGGGCCTTCGGTCGGCTCGTCGATGACCCGCCGCAGCTCCCGGTTCACCTTCTCCCGCTCGGCCAGCAGTTCATCCATCTCGGACTGGCCGATGATCGACCGCAGCGAGGTCTGCGCCTGCTGCGAGATCGCGAACATGTAGTTCTGCACGTTCACGGTGGCCTTGATCGGGTCCACGACCCGGAAGTAGACCACCGCGTCCACCCGGACGCTGACGTTGTCCCTGGTGATGCCCTCCTGCGCGGGCACCGCCATGGCGACGATCTGCATGTTGACCTTTTGCATCCGGTCGCCGACCGGCCGGATCAGGTGCAGGCCGGGCCCGCGGATCTCGGGCACGACCCGGCCGAACCGGTAGATGATGCCCTGCTCGAACTGCTGCACCACCTTGAACGAGCGGGTGGCGGCGACAAGGCCGAGTATGACCACGATCACGATGACGGCGAACACTGCAACCATCGGGATCACCTCTCTTCCTAAGCTCCAGCGTAGTGACAAAGCGGTCGTGCGCCAGCAAATGGGGTTGGACGGGCCGGTGCCCGCGCGGAGATAGCCTCCGTTGGGAGGACAACCGGAGGCGACAACCGCATGAACCCTCGGCCTACCAGGGACACCGACTGGGACGGCGTGCGGCTGCACGTGGTCACCGGCAAGGGCGGCACCGGCAAGACCACGGTGGCCGCCGCGATGGCGCTCGCCCTGGCCACGGCGGGCCGCAAGGTCCTGCTGATCGAAGTCGAAGGACGGCAGGGCATCGCCAGGCTGTTCGACTGTCCCCCGCTGCCGTATGCGGAACGCAAGGTCGCGATCGGCCTGGGCGCCGACGGTGCCGGGCAGGGCGGTGACGTGTACGCGCTGGCCGTCGAGCCGGAAGGGGCGCTGCTGGACTACCTGGACATGTTCTACAACCTGCGCCGCACCGGCAAGGCGCTGACCCGGCTCGGCGTCATGGATTTCGCCTCCACGATAGCGCCGGGCCTGTCCGACCTGCTGGTGACGGGGAAGGCCACCGAGGCGGCCAGGCGGCGGGTGAGCTCCCGCCGCGGCAGCCCGCATGCCTACCACACGGTGGTGATGGACGCCCCGCCGACCGGCCGGATCGGCCGCTACCTCAACGTCAGCGCCGAGGTCTCCGACCTGGCCAAGGTCGGGCCGATCAGGACGCACGCGGACACGGTGGCCAGGGTCATCCGCTCGCCCCAGACGGTCGTGCACTTCGTCACCACGCTGGAGGAGATGCCCGTGCAGGAGACCCTGGACGGCATCGGCGAGCTGCGCGAGCTGACCGGCGGCGCGATCAGGCCCGGCGGGATCATCATCAACATGGCCCGCCCGGCGATGCTCGCCGGCGCCGACCTGTCCGCGGCGGTCAGCGGCTCGCTGGACGTCACCGAGCTTGCCGTCGGCCTGAAGGCAGCGGGGATCAGCGACAATCACGGGCTGGCCGCCGACCTGATGACGGAGCTGCGGGAGCACGCGCAGCAGGTAATCCTGCAGAACAGGGAGCGGGCCGAGCTGGCGACCGCAGAACGGCCGCTGTATGAACTGCCGATGGTCGCCGACGGGATCGACTTGGCTGGCCTGTACCAGCTGGCCGCCGCGCTGCGGCGAAAGGGGGCGGCATGAGCGCGCCGCGGCTTGACATCGACCGGATCATCGACGACAGGCGGACCAGGATCATCGTGTGCTGCGGGTCAGGCGGGGTGGGAAAGACAACGGCCGCGGCCGCGATCGGCCTGCGCGCCGCGGAACGCGGCCGGCAGGCCTGCGTGCTCACGGTGGACCCGGCCCGGCGGCTGGCCCAGTCGATGGGCCTGACGTCGCTGGACAACATCCCGCGCCGGGTAGACGGGACGCGGACGGAAAGCGGCGGCAGCCTGCACGCGATGATGCTCGACATGAAGCGGACCTTCGACGAGATCGTCGAGGCGCACGCGGACCCCGACCGCGCCGCGCAGATCCTGGCGAACCCGTTCTACCAGTCGCTGTCGTCCAGCTTCGCCGGGACACAGGAGTACATGGCCATGGAGAAGCTCGGCCAGCTCAGGCACGCCGATGAGTGGGACCTGATCGTGGTCGACACCCCGCCCAGCCGGTCCGCGCTCGACTTCCTCGACGCGCCGCAGCGGCTGGGCAGGTTCCTCGACGGCAGGCTGATCCGGCTGCTGACCGCCCCGGCCAAGGCCGGGATGGCATATATGAAGGTGCTGAACGCCGGCCTTGCCGTGGTGACCGGGGCGCTCACCAAGGTCCTCGGCACGCAGCTGCTCAAGGACGCGCAGACGTTCGTCACCGCGCTTGACACCATGTTCGGCGGCTTCCGCGAGCGCGCGGAATGGACCTACCGGCTGCTGCAGGCGCCAGGCACCGCTTTCCTCATCGTGGCCGCCCCGGAGCCTGACGCGCTGCGCGAGGCGTCGTATTTCGTCGAGCGCCTGGACGAAGAGCGCATGCCGCTGGCCGGGCTGGTCTTGAACCGGGTGCACACCTCGCCCGCCAGGCTGAGCGCCGCACGGAGCCTGGCCGCCGCCGAGACCCTGGATATGGGTGACCGGCCGAACGGGCCTGTGCTGCCCGGCTACGGCGACCCGGACCGCCCGGACCGCTCCATCTCGATCACGGTGGCGGCGCTGCGCACGCACGCCGAGCGGATGAACCTGGGCAAACGGGAACGCCGTCTTGCCGAGCATTTCACGTCGGCGCATCCGGCCATTCCGGTTGCCGAGGTGGTCGCCCAGCCAGAGGACGTGCACGACCTCGCCGGGCTGCGCGTGATCGGGGAGGTACTGAGCCAGCAGGCTGGCTAGGCCGCGAGCCTAGCTCGCCACGAGCGCGTCGAGGGACTGCCGCTCGTACTCGTCGCGGGCCCGCTCCAGCAGCTCACGCCACGAGGTCACATCGGGGCGGCGGCGCAGCAGCGCACGGCGCTCCCGCTCGGTCATCCCGCCCCACACGCCGAACTCGATTCCGTTGTCGAGCGCGTCCGCAAGGCACTCCGTGCGAACCGGGCAGCCCCGGCAGATCAGCTTGGCGCGATTTTGCGCCGCGCCCTGGACGAACAGCTCGTCAGGGTCAGTCCCCTTGCATGCGGCGCGTGTGGTCCAATCAGTGATCCACATGTGCCCACTCCTCTTGATCGCCGAGCGCAGGTGCTCAGGCGGTCCTCTCGATGGGTTGCGATCCCGGGCCAGTGCGTGCGGCCGCGTGGCCACGGTTATCTGTTCGTGATGCAGCAACTTACGGAAGCCAGGCGCGAGATGCCAAGTCCCCGGCGTGGCCATTTGACAAATAGTTCTCATGGGCTATACCGGTACCGGTCAAATAGTCACTCTCCGGGTGTGGCCATATCCTCCTCGTAACTACACGGGCGTCGTTACCGTGACTGTTGGCCCAGTATGGCATGTTAATTGTTTATTAGTCGTGCCTTGCGCGGAACGGATGTAATGCGCGGTATGTCCGGTGCATGGCCCCCGCGACTTGCATTCGGGCGTACCCTGAATCGCGTGCGGGCAGGAGAGACGTTTCTCACCAGGACGAGCGTGCTGGGACGCCTCGTCACCTTCGCGGCCGTGGGCGGCGTGCTGGCCGCTGCCATGGTGCTTCCGGTGGTGGCCGCGACCGGCGTGCTGGTCAGGAACGAGGCCAACAAGTTCACCACGCTGTCACTGAACACCCAGGGCCTGCCGCAGCGCACGCAGATCCTGGACCGGTACGGCCACCTGCTCGCCTACATCTACGGGCTCGACGTGCCTTACTACAACAACGCGGGCAGCGCGACACCGGTGACCTACTCCGGCTGGGACCGGCAGCCGGTGAGCTACAGCCAGATCGCGCCGGACATGGTCAACGCCGCGGTCGCCATCGAGGACTCACGGTACTGGCAGCACGGGGCGATCGACCTGCGCGGCACGATCCGGGCGGCGCTCAACGACATCGAGCACAAGCCGATCCAGGGCGGCTCCACGATCGCGCAGCAGTACGTGAAGAACGTGCTGCTGCTGTCGGCCGAGGTGGTGGGCAACACCCAGGCGGCCCAGGCCGCGTACGCCGATACGCTGAACCGCAAGCTGAACGAGCTGCGGATGGCGGTCAACGTCGAGCACCAGCAGTCCAAGCAGGACATCCTGGCCGGGTACCTGAACGCCGCCTACTTCGGCTACCAGGCCTACGGCATCGAGGCCGCCGCCGAGACCTACTTCGGTACCACCGCGGCGAAGCTGACGCTGGCCCAGGCCGCCACGCTGGCCGGCATCGTGGAGAACCCGTCCGCCTATGACCCGATCCTGCACCCCGGCGCGGCCCTGCAGCGGCGCAACCACGTGCTGGCGCGGATGGCGCAGACCGATAACGGGCTCACCGCGGCGCAGGCACGCGCCGCCGAGGCCGAGCCGCTCGGGCTGAACGTGTCGGTGCCGCAAGACGGCTGTCTGGCGAGCACGGTGGGCACTGCGGGCTTCTTCTGCCAGTACGTGGAGGAGGTCTTCCTGCACGATCCCGCCTACGGCAAGACGCCGCAGGACCGCGCCAAGCTGCTTGCCACCGGCGGCCTGAGCATCTACACCACGCTCGACCCGCAGGACCAGCAGGCAGCCAGCAAGGCGGTCAGCTACGTCGAGCCCGCGTACGGCGGGTTGTACAACCCGGGGCACAATGCCGACGCAGAGGCCGTGGTCGAGCCGGG
Organism: Streptosporangiaceae bacterium; assembly: GCA_019246795.1. Lineage (GTDB taxonomy): Bacteria > Actinomycetota > Actinomycetes > Streptosporangiales > Streptosporangiaceae > Palsa-504. The sequence goes on from JAFAPY010000124.1 coordinate 20,435, forward strand.
CACCGGTGCGATCCGCGCGATCGCGCAGAACATCCCGTACGGGACCGGCCACGGCCAGACCGAGCTCGACTACGCGGTGAACACCGCCTACGGCGGCAGTCCCGACGGGGTGCAGACCGGTTCCTCGTCCAAGCTATTCACCCTGATCACCGCGCTGAAGCAGGGCATCCCGTTCGGCTTCACCATGCACGTGCCCGGCAGCACCACCGTCACCGGCTACACCAACTGCCAGGGCGCGCCGGCGGGCTACTACAACGGCATTCCCGGAGCGTTCAACGTGACCAACGCCGAGGGCCCGGGCGCGTCCACGCAGTCGCTGTACACCGGGACCACGAACTCGATCAACGTGTTCTATGCCGAGCTGGAGAACAAAGTCGGCCTGTGCAACGTGGTGCACACCGCCGTGGACCTGGGCATGACCCGGGTCGACGGCACGTCGCTGCTGTCGGAGGACAACAACGCCGTACTGGGAAAGCTGGATTCCGCGGACAACTTCCCGTCCTTCACCCTGGGCTCGGTCCCGGTCTCGCCCCTGTCCATGGCGTCGGCGTACGCGACGATGGCGGCCCGGGGCAGGTACTGCGCGCCGGTCGCGATCGAGAAGATCACCACCGGCAGCGGCGGCTCGCTCGCGGTTCCCTCGGCGGACTGCCACCAGGCGGTGTCGGCTGACATCGCCGACGCGGTGAACTACATCCTGCAGGGCGTGCTGACCAGCGGCACGGCGGCGGACGTCGGCGGCCTGCCCGGCCGCGAGGCGGCGGGCAAGACCGGCACCTCGAACGTGCAGAACGGCTTCGGCACCCCGTACGCCGCCTTCGCCGGCTACACGCCCAACCTGGTGGGCTATGTCTCCGTGTTCAACCCGGTCGACGCCGTCAGGTACACGATGGGCGGGTCGAGCAGCTGCTACCGGCTGGAAGACGGCGGCCTGGCCTGCCCGGGCGAGATGTTCGGCGCGAACGCGCCCGCCTCCACCTGGCACATGACGTTCGACAACGCCGACCTCGGGCCGGTCACCTCCTTCAACCCCGTATCGCCCGACAGCCCGTTCTTCAGCCAGGGCAACGGCCAGACCGTGCAGCAGCCGAAGAACGGCGGGAACGGGCACCACCGGGGCAACGGCCCCGGCGGGGGCAACGGGCCCGGCGGCGGGAACGGGCCCGGCGGGGGCAACGGGCCTGGCGGGGGCAACGGGCCGCCGACCGGGCACAGGCACCGGCGCTGACGGTCCGGCCGCGTAACCTGGCACCAGCGCCCGGCGGAGGAACGATGGACTACAGGCTGCTCGGGTCGAGCGGGTGCGCGGTGTCCGCGCTCGCGCTGGGCGGGCTGACGTTCGGCAACGAGACCAGCGAGGCCGACTGCTTCGCCCATCTCGACCGGTTCACCTCGGCGGGCGGGACGCTGATCGACACCGCGGACGTGTACGCGGACGGCCGGTCAGAACAGATCATCGGCCGCTGGCTCGCGGGCCGGCCCGGCATGCGTGACCTCGTGGTGATCGCGACCAAGGCACGCTTTCCCACCGACGAGAGCCCGAACGGGCATGGCCTTTCCCGCCGCCATCTGGCGGCGGCGCTGGACGCTTCGCTGCGCAGGCTGGCCGTGGACACCATCGACCTTTACCAGCTGCACGGGTGGGATCCGCTGACCCCGGTCGAGGAGACGATGCGGTTCCTCGATGACACGGCGCGGGCCGGCAAGATCCTCTACATCGGCTTGTCCAACTTCCTCGGCTATCAGATCCAGAAATACGTCGACCTGGCCGACAGGCACGGCATGATCAAGCCGGCGACGGTGCAGCCGCAGTACAACCTGCTCGCACGCGCGATCGAGTGGGAGATCGTCCCGGCGTGCCAGGCCAACGGCCTCGGCCTGCTGCCGTGGTCGCCGCTGGCCAGCGGCTGGCTGACCGGAAAGTACCGGCGCAACCAACCGCCCGCCCCGGGCAGCCGGCTATCGGGCCAACTGGATCAGGGCATGAGGATCTGGAACGAGCGCGGGCACCTGGAGCGCAACTGGCAGGTCATCGACGCGGTGCGCAAAGTCGCCGATGGACGCGATGTCTCGATGTCGCAGGTGGCGATCGCGTGGTTGCTCGGCCGCCCGGCCGTCTCCTCGGTGATCCTCGGTGCCCGGACCCTGGCTCAGCTCGAGGACAACATGGCCGCCGCGGGCCTGAAACTGACCGAGGAGGAGACCCGGCTGCTGGACGAGGCCAGCGACCCGGGCGCCCCGGACTACCCCTACGGCGCGCGCGGCCAGACCCAGCGCGACCGCCGCATCTCCGGCGGCCGCTTCTAGGCCGATATCTGCCGGCGCACCTCCGCGGCGACGCGGGCGCCGTCTGCGCGGCCCGCCACCCTGGGAGTCACCCCCTTCATCACCTGCCCCATGGCCGCCCGGCCCGTGGCTCCGGTCTCGGCGATCACCGCGGCGACCAGTGCGCCTAGTTCCTCGTCGCTCAGCTGGGCCGGGAGGTAGCCGGCCAGCACGTCGCCCTCGGCGCTCTCGGCCGCGGCCTGCTCAGCGCGGCCGGCGGCGTTGAACGCCTCGGCGGCTTCCCTGCGCTTCTTCGCCTCCCTGGTGAGGACCTTCACGATCTCGTCGTCGGTGAGTTCGCGGGCGGCGGCGCCGGCCACCTCCTCGGTGGTGATGGAGGTGAGCGCCATCCGCAAGGCGCGCATCCGCACCTGGTCACGTGCCCGCATCGCGGCGGTCAGGTCCGCGCGCAGCCGCTGCTTGAGTTCAGCCACCTGCCAAATTCTAGGGTGGGCTCGGGCAGAGCGCAGGGCAGGGATCGCGCCCGTCGGTGGCACCCGCGCGGCCGTGGCACCATAGGGAGGTGCGAATGCGAACCCTCATCCCGGTCACCGCCGCCGCGGGAGCGGCCGCGATCGGTTATGCGGCAGTGGTGGAGCGGAACTGGTTCGCCTTGCGCCGTGTGCAGATCCCGGTGCTGCCGCCCGGCACCGGACCGCTGCGGGTGCTGCATATCTCCGATGCGCATCTCACTCCCGGCCGGCGCCGGCTGATGTCCTGGATCCGGTCGCTCGATGGCCTGGACCCGCACCTGGTCGTCAACACCGGGGACTCCATCGCGCACGCGGAGGCGATCGGGTGCTTCCTTGACGCCCTCGGGCCGCTGCTGGACCGGCCGGGGGTCTTCGTGTTCGGCTCCAACGACCTGTACGCGCCGGTACCGCTGAACCCGCTGCGGTACCTGTGGCGGACGAGTTCAGACGTGCGCAAACACAAGCGTCCCGAGCTGCCGTGGGAGAAGCTGCGCGACGGCATGGCCGCGGCCGGCTGGCTGGACCTGAACAACCAGCGCGGCCAGCTGAAGGTCGACGGGCTCGGTATCGCGCTGGCCGGCGTTCACGACTCGCACATGAAGCGGGACCGGTATGAGCTGGTGGCAGGGCCTGCCGACCCGGCCGCCGGCCTGCATATCGGAGTGATGCACTCGCCTGAGCCGCGGGTGCTCGACCGTTTCGTGGCCGACGGCTATGAACTGCTGCTGGCCGGGCACACCCACGGCGGCCAGCTGTGCCTGCCGTGGTACGGAACGGTGGTCACCAACTGCGGGCTGGACCGGCAGCGGGCACGCGGCCTGCACCGGCATCCCGCCGACGGGCCTGGGGCCCAGGCGTGGCTGCACGTGTCGGCCGGCCTCGGCACGTCACCCTGGGCACCGGTCAGGTTCGCCTGCCGCCCGGAGGTGAGCCTGCTTACCCTGGTGCCGCGCGCTCCCGGCTAAGTGCCGGACGGCCCTGCGCTTCCGCTAGACTGGCGACGACTCGCGCGGCGGCCGTCCGCGCGGGCGGGGTGTAGCGCAGCTTGGCAGCGCGCTTCGTTCGGGACGAAGAGGCCGCCGGTTCAAATCCGGCCACCCCGACCCAGGTCACAGGCCACTCCCCCGGCCGGGAGGTGGCCTTTTCCTGTGCCGTACAGCCGCAAAGTACAGCAACGCCTACGAGCCAAGCTGCCTCCCGAGCCGCTTGAGCGCCTTGAGCGTCTTCTCGTCGGAGACCCTCGGTGTAGACGTTCATGGTCACGTCGATCTGCGCATGGCGCAGGATCCGCATGGCGACCCGAGGGTGCACGTCAAGCGCGGCCAGCAGAGTGGCACAGGTATGTCTCATGTCGTGCACGGTGATGCGGCGGACGCCTGCCTTGGCGCAGCGTATCTCGAAACGGCGGTTCAGGTTCCGCGGCTCGAATGGGGTACCGGCCCGGGTGGTGACACCAGGCCGCGCACTAGGACCATAGCCGGGCGGGAAGGTGCCCGGGCGCGGACGCGTCGCGGGCTGCCGGAAACGACGGGTAGGCGTCGTGCAGGGCGCGCGCCACTCCACCGAGAACCTGGCCTACGCATTATGGACCCGTGTCCCCGAGATGTCCCCGAACTGCCATCAATAGCCAACGATCGTCACCAGCATCAACCTGCGAACATGAAGCTGGGACGGGCTTTTAACCCGCAACCAACGCACGAGAACACCCTCGTAATGCGTAGGTCGGCGGGGTCGATCAGGTCACCGCGTTAAGTTGACAGACCAAACGCCCGCCATTGAGAATCTGTCGGTGATCTTCTACTTGTTGCTGCGCACGGACTGGGAGATGGGCAGTGCGGACCCAGTTGCAGTCCCAGGTGAAGAGGGGTTCGTACATTGCTGTGACGAGCGACAGATCATCGACGTCCGTCGGCGTTACCTTCCCGTCGACGAGGAGGTCGTTGCCCTGGCGTTTGACCCGACGCAGTTGCCGGCCGAGACTCGCTATGAGCCTGGCGCTGGCGGAGAACCCGAGCGCTTCCCGCACGTCTATGGCGCACTCGGGCGCGAGTTCGTCGCGTTTGTACGTGGCATCTGAGTAGGGCGCTCACAACCACTGACCTTCGGCTGTAGCGTCCGTCGCGGCTGCTGCCGATACTGCTGCCATGACGGTGGACATCGCCTGCGAGGTATGGACAACCCTGGAATATCGGCCCAGCACACAGACCGTTTCGGACGGTCCTGGACGTCGTGCTGAAGCTGCATCAGGAAGCCGGGGAGCTGACCCAGGCGTTCCTCCTGCGCGGGCCGGGCACGGGGCAAGGGCCGGTCGCCTGCCGAGCTGGAGCAGTTCCGGGCCGAGGTGTCCGACGTGCTGGCCCAGGTGCCGATCATGAGTCGCCATTTCGGGGTGGACGTCAGAGCGAACTGGACCGCAAGTGGCTGTCGAAAAACCCGCTGGGTGAAGTCCGTCCGCAGCAGACGAGCGGCTACGCCATCATGCGCCATGTCACGTCGAGCCCCGGACCATGCGAAGATGCCGTTGCTCACCAGAAGTTTCCTACCGCTATGAGCTTGGGTGCCCGGTCAGGAACGATTCGGCGAGGGAAGCAAAACGCGTTCCTTCCTGGAACAAGAACCCATGCCCGGCGTCGGGGTAAAGCACCAGTCTTGCCCTGGGGATGAGGCGGGCGAGGATGTAGTCATTGGAGACCGGGTCGAGTTGGTCTTCGGTGCCATCGGTGATGAGCGTGGGCACTGAGATCCGGGTGGTCTTGGGTCCGGCTGGGTCGATGCCGTCCGACCAATAGGTTTCGGCGACCGACTGAGCCACTGTAGTGGCGGTCGGCACGGCGGACCATGGAGGGCTTGCCGAGCCTGGGTATTCCGAGATCGCTGCTCTGAACGCGTCGTAGGCTTTGGCCTGATTAGCAGGAAAAATGCTGCCATGTCCGGAGGGCAGCACGCCCGCGCCGGTCCCGGGGAAGGTGGCGCACAGCACAAGGCGGCGGACCTGGGCAGGGTGCAGGACCGCCAGGGCCTGGGCGATCATGCCGCCCATCGACCAGCCCAGTACGTCCGGCCTGCCCAGGCCGAGGGTGTCGATGAGCGCACTGGTCTGGTCGGCCATGGCGTCGATACTGGGCGGCGGGGGCAGTGCCTGGGTAAGGCCAACTCCGGAGTTGTCGAACATCACCACCCGGTTGTGCAGGGCGAGGGCGTGAACCAGCCGCGGATCCCAGCCCTCCATGGTCCAGCCGTGGCCCATAATCAAGACCAGCGGTGGGCCGCTGCCGACGACCCGGTACCCGACGGCGCCAAGCCTGGTGTGAGCGATACGCACTGGCGCCGACACCACCGAGGCCGTTCCCGGCGCCTTCGCCGGTGCGGAGCCGCATGCGCTCAGCGCGAAGGATACCGACGCCGCGACCAAGCCCAAGACGATTTCCCGTGGCAACGCCCGCCAGCCGTCGGCAGCCCGCATCCGCGCAGTCATGTTCGTGGCCGTGAGCCAGATATCGCGCCGGATTCCCACCACGGTATCTGGATCACCACGATCCCATCTGAACTGCAAAGACTTCTCTACCCGACGGGACCAGATGAAACTTGGAGATGGCAGGCTGCGTCCGCGACAGAACGGCCGCGAATCGGCGGCCGTAGACGGTCACTCACAGGGAACTCGTCTGCCGTCCGAGCCAGCATGGCTGGCGGGAGTCTGACCGAGCTGCTTTGGCGCTGAAGCGTCAACTCCGTACAGCAGGAAGTACAGCAACGGGGGCGCACAACCGCTCCCATGCACGACCGCAGACACCGCTGGCTACCTGTCGAGGTCGACCCGGCATCGGACGCGCCGGTAGTTCGCATCGAGGGGGGTCATTAGGACGTCAACAATCAGCTGGGCTCAGGCAGCGAGCTAGACGGCTGTCGGGCTTGGCTTGATATGTGACACGTTGGCTTCACTTAATGCGTGACTGGGGCCGAGCTAGCACGGCGATGATGGCCGCCGCCACCGCGGCGACGATGAAGATGACGCCCCGGGCGTCTTTATGATCGGCCATCATGCTGATGCCCACCACCAGTGCGATGACAGCGACGAGGCTGGCCACGGCCATTGACACCGGGCCACGCTTATACGGCGCATAAGGCACGCGCCGAGCCTAACACCGAGCTTCGGTACCACGAGCGGAACGGCGGCACGGACGGCGGCCAGGGCCTGGTCCGGCCGGGGTGCTCGGGGTTAATGTCCAGGCGAGTGCTCAGGTCTACACGATCCGAGACGGGAAGGCGACCGAGTTCGAAGTCTTCTACTCCGACGCCTACCATCAGTTCTGGTCGCATCAAGGCCAGGCCTGATCCTCTGGCGTAGTCCCGGTGGCTGCGCAGCAGGTTACTTCTTGGCTGCGTCCTTGACCTTCTCGCCCGCCTGCTTCAGATTGCCCTTCACCTCTTTGGCCTTGCCCTTGCCTTCCAGGACAGGATCATCGAGAGCCTTGCCGGCGCCCTTCTTGGTCTTGCCCTTGGCCGCCTCAGCCTTGTCCTTCGCCTTATCCTTAGCGCTCACAGCCGGTCCTTTCTCTTGGAGAGTTTCGGCCGTAAAGATCAACTGCCCACGCAGAACCGTTCAAACCTCCAGAGCTCTGAGCCAGGTCAGGACGCGCAGATGCTGACCGACGGCGCAGCGCTTAACCAGCGGTGATCTGCCTGCGGCCGGCGCTGCTGTCGCCGCTGAGGCCGGTGCGCAGTACCGGCGCAGGGATGGCGACCGGGGCCGGGCGGGCCGGCTCCTGCGCCGCGCTGGCCAGGCGCAGCGCCAGTCCCGGGCACATGTGCACCGCCTGCTGGGCGTCCTTTTCCAGCCAGCCAGGCACCGGGATGTTCAAGATGACCGGGTAGCCCTGTGCGTCCAGGTGGACGATCTCCGGCACCAAGTGCGCGCAAAGCCCGTGCCCCTGGCAGCGCGTCCAGTCCACCACGAGCCGCTTCTGCTGTTCCTGCTCGGGGCCACGCGGAAGCGGCAGCACGCCACGTACCGGTCTGCCGCAGGACGAGTGGAACACGTGCGCGGCGAGATCCTCGGTGAACACCTCGAGCGCCGAGAGAACAAACCTGGTCACTCCATCCGGGTGCGCGCATGCGCCACGCCCGGTGACCGCTGCCGCGGACCGCCTGGCCACGTCCAGCGCCTCGACCCCTCCGGAACCGTCGATCAACGCGGCAAGGGCACGGGCAATGGACGGCAACCCTAGTTTGCACGGACCGCACTGGCCCGCTGATTCGCCAGCAAGGTAGCTCGCAATCCGCGACACCTCGCCCAAAGGACACGTCCCGTCACCGAGCGGGAGCACCACGCCAGCGCCGAGAGTGCCGCCGACTGCGGCAAGGCCCTCACGGGACACCGGAGCCCGGTACGCCGTTTCGGCCGGCAGCCACATGCCGTGATAGCCGCCGACCAGGACGCCATCACCTGCTGGCGCCTGGCAGATGTCAAGAACCGCCGCCAGCGGCACGCCGGTGGGGACCTCGACGACGGCCGGACGGGCGGCCGAACCTCCGACGCTGAGCAGGGTAGTGCCAGGCTCTTCTGGCGTCCCGACCGCGGCGAATCGCTCCGGACCGAGTAGCGCGAGTATCGCCAGCTGGGCGAACGTGGCGGCGTTGGAAAGCAGGGTCGGCAGGCCGTCAACGCCGGAGTCGCTGGCAAGGACCTTGCGGCCAGGCGGCACCGGGCGCTTGCCGTTGATGCCGCGAACGAGGGCACCTGCCTCGCCGGAAATGAACCTGTCCGGAACCTGGACCATCCGGACCAGCTTGCGCAGGCCCGGTTCGGCAGCGATGGCGGCCTCGATTGACCTGTTCGCCAGCTCGTCGCCCGCCACTCCGACAACGATCTCCTCCGCTTGAATGGCCTTTGCCACCAAGGCGGCGCCGCTCAGGATCAGGTACGGGGAGCGGATCATGAGCATCTTGTCCCTGGCGCTGCCAGGCTCGCCCTCGGTCGCGTTGACCACGACGACCGCAGGGCAGTCGTTCTGTTCCGCGGTCTGTATCACCGCCCTGAGCTTGTAGGCGAACGGGAATGCCGCTCCACCCTGTCCCCGGAGGTCCACCTGCTCGGCGATCGCGATCAGTTCGTCGGCTGACAGCCTGGGCAGCGGGCCGAAGACCTCGCGGTGCGCTGCTAGGTCCAGCCTGGGCATACGGTCCAGACCGGCGGTGAGCCTGGCCGCCCCGATCCTGGTGATGGCAGGCGCGTCGAAGGCCCTGATCTGGCTCATCTCCACTGGTCACCTCCGCTGGGCCTGGGAATGCCGCGATGCCGGGGATCGGCGGGCTCGTTCCTGCGCACCGGGCGTGTAGCCGGACCATGGTTCGGGCCGGTCAGCGGCGCCGAAGACGAGCCTGTGCGCGGTACCGGGCCGGCCGCTGCCCGGGGCAACGGCCCGGAGTCGGCACGCGGCAACGGGCCCGTCGTCGCCCTGGTCATCGGCCCGGTATCGGCACGGGGCATCGGGCCAGTGCCCGCGCGGGGCAGGGGGCCTGAGCCGGCACGGGGCAGCGGCCCGGTTCCGCGGCGTGGTATCGGTGCTGGACTGGCCCACGGTACCGGGCCGGTTGCCGCCCGGGCCGTCGGCCCGGCATCGGCGCCGGGCAACGGTCCAGAATCCAGGCGCGGCATCGGTCCGGTATCCGCACGGGGCATCGGGCCGGTGCCCGCGCGTGGCATAGGTCCTGAGTCGGCGCGGCGTACCGAGCCGGTCCCCGCCCGCGGCATCGGGCCAGTGCCCGCGCGCCGCGCCGCTGGGCCGGAGTCCCGGTCCGGCGGGCCGGGCAGAGCTGCCCGAGTGAGCTCCGGCGGCCGGATACCCGCCGAGCCTGGTGCCGGGTATGGCTGTCCATGATCTGGCGGGGCGTACGGATACGAGGACAGGTCATCGTGCGGGGTGCGCCGCCGCGGCGCTCCCAGGAACCGGGGCGGCCCGTCATATTCTGGCTCGTAGAGCGGCTTTCGCGTTCCGCCTCCGGGAGCCGCCAGTACCGTCTGTCCCAGGTCCGCTGAGTACCGATCCACGCCAAATGCGACAGGGTCTGCGTACGGAGGAGCTCCAAGCGGCGGGAACGCAGAGTCGGGGTAGCCGCCGGGTGAAGCTGTCGCCGCATAGACCGGGGCGGCGCCAATGGCTGGCAACGGGCCGGATGGCGGAGACCATCCCGCTGCCGACCGGGCGGCCCACCCGTCGCGGCCGCCCGGCGCGTCGTTGGCAGCGGGCACTGCGTGCACGGTCCCGCCGAGCTGCGCCTGAGCCATGGTCAGGGTCGCAGCGTGCAGCGGCGAAGGCCCCCGCGATCCCGGGGCTCGGTCTGCGCCCGGAGGTGCGCTCAGGCTTTCCTTCGGTCGCAGCGATACGGCAAGGAACCTGATTACCAGGGCAAGAGTGATGAGTGCGATCGCGAAGCCGTAGCTCCAGTCCACGTACGGCTCGGCTGCCCGCCCGCCGAGCAGCCCGTGCAGCACCCCGAGCACGAACGCAAGGTAGGAGGTGTAGTGGATGGCGCGCCAGCGCCAAGCCCTGCCGTGCGAGGTGAACCGTTTGCGCCAGATGCTCGTCATAACGACGAGCACGATAAGGTCCGACGCGATCGTTCCGAGCCCGATATAGAACGTCCTGAATGGCGAAAGGAACGGAATAAACGCGTCGATGACGTGGGCACGCTGCGCCAGGATCTCGGTCACGATATGTATGACGAGGAATGCCAGCGCACCGAATGAGATGGCCCGATGCGCGGCTTGCGCCATTACCCTGTGCCCGGGACTCATGACGATACGGTCGGTCGCGACCAGGCCGACGCCTACTGACGCGGTAAGGCCGATGAGCGCGAACACGCCAGCGTAATACAGCATGAAACGCTGCGTAGCAGCGTCGATGTCCCGCCCGATGCTTGTCAGGACAAGCACGGCGACGATGACGGCTGTTGCGGCGGCGACGGCTGTCACCATCTTCGACAGATGCTCGCCAGTCGCTCCCTGCGCTCCCATATGTGCCCTGTGGCGGCTGCGTGAACGGCCGCTGGTCGTTGACACGCGAACCTCCTCAGGATCGTGATTGACGAGAGAAGGCCAATTGCGCACCCGCGAACGCTGGCTGTATCTCTTGTCCGTACCTCGTGGAGTAGCGACTATATCAGCGCCAATCACGTTTCGGTGGCGAAATGGTAATGGAGTATTTCGGGCTTGCGTGGCTGGTTCCGGCGGCCCGTGCGGGCGGCGGCCTGGACTGGCCGGGGACCCAGAGGAGCCACACCGCTCCTGCGCCGTCTGCCCGTCGCCGCGGCGGATCAGGCAGACCGCGTCATCGCGGCACAGGACTAGCCGGTGCCCGAGCATCAGCCGACCAGCAGGAGCCATGCGATACGCCAGCACATCCCTCCCTCAGCGGCACCGCCCCACCGCCTGTTATACAGCTCTCGGCCGCGGTACATCTGCAAAACGGTGAAGGTCAGAGCTCACGAGCTCGCGGTCCACCGCGGCCGGAAGGTACTCAACCGTCACCGGCAGATGATCGGAGGCCTCGCTGGCAAGCGGGCCGTCCAGCACATGGTGGGCGCGCACCGCGGCAGCGAGCTGGCTGGTAACCCGGACGCCGTCGATGCGCCGCCGTACCCCGTGCGCGCCGTACACATCGGCCGGATGGTGGCCCGTCGTCGCCTGCCACTCGGCGCCAAGCAACGCCGCTGCATCGTGCAGGCCGCCGGCCCACAGCACGTCACCCGGGCGCAGATCCGCCCAGTGCCTGCGCTGCCCCTGCGCGTCGTAGTCCCACTGGCACTGGTGGATGAGCTCGGGGAACCAGTCGACCCCGGCGTACGGGTCGCCAGGCTCATAGAGCCGCCACCGTCCTGCGGACGCGATCCGGTCTGCGCACTCGGTGTTCCAGTCCCCGCCGATCAGCACCGGCTCGCCGCCTGGCCGGCTGATTGCGGCAACGAGGCGCTCGTTCTGGTCCGCGCGCAGTGCCCGGCCGAACGGTGTCGCGTGGAAGGCGCCATGCCTGACCACGATGCCGCCGACGTCCAGGGTGATCACCACCAGGCTGTGCCAGAAGTCGCTGCCGCCGCGGCAGCGCAGCGAGCCTGGCAGCGGCTCGATGCCGTCCCGCCACAACAGCCCCACGTGGAAGCCGTGGCCGCCCGCCGCGAGCGCGGCCTCCCGGCTGCCGCCGGACGCGGGAACCTCGCACTGCAGCCCCGTGTCGGCCGCGAGCCGGCGCAGCCGCTCCGCTGCTGCCTGCCCGTCAGGCGCGACGATTTCCTGAACCGCGAGCACGTCCGTGCCAGCGGACCGGATCACCTCGACGATCGCCTCATAGTGCTGCTGAGCCGCCTGCGACCCGCCCACGAACAAGTTGAGCATGTTGTAGGTGGTGAAGAGGACGGAACCCGGCGATGTACGCGGCACGGCCATGGCGGGCAGCTACACGCGGGGTGCGAGCTCCGCGGCGACAAGCTCCGCGATCTGCGCGGCGTTCAGCGCCGCGCCCTTGCGCAGGTTGTCGCCGCAGACAAAGAAGTCGATCGCCCTGGGGTCGTCAAGGGACTGGCGCACCCGGCCGACCCAGGACGGGTCGGTGCCGACGGCATCCACGGGGGTGGGGAACTTGCCGTTCTCCGGATCATCGGCCACCACGACGCCCGGGGCGCCAAGCAGAGCCTGCCAGGCCTCCTCGCGCCCGACCGGCCGCGAGAAAACGGCGTGCACCGCGACAGAATGGGTGGTCAACACGGGCACGCGGACGCAGGTGGCTGAGACACGCAGCGAAGGCAGACCGAGAATCTTGCGCGACTCGTTGCGGATCTTCAGTTCCTCCGACGACCAGCCATCGGGCTTGACGGAGCCGGCCCATGGCACCACGTTCATCGCCAAGGGCGCAGGAAACGGCCCGAGGCCGTCTCCGACGACAGCGCGCACGTCACCGGCCCGCTGCCCCAGCGACCGCGTGCCCGCAACCTTGTCGAGCTGCGTGTACAGCGTCTCGACGCCGGCCTGGCCTGCGCCGGAGGCGGCCTGGTACGAAGCCACGACGAGCTCGGTGAGCCCGAATGCCCGGTGCAGGGCGCCAACGACCACAATCATCGACAGCGTGGTGCAGTTGGCGTTCGCGATGATTCCCTTCGGCCGGTCCGCGGCCTGTTCCGGATTGATCTCCGGCACCACGAGCGGGACGTCGGGGTCCATCCGGAACGTTCCGGAGTTGTCGATGGCGACCGCGCCGCGGCTGGCCGCCACCGGCGCCCACTGCGCCGAGACCTCGTCGGGCACATCGAACATGGCCACGTCGATGCCGTCGAACGCGTCCGGCGACAGCACGATCACCTCGGTCTCGCGGCCGCGGACGACGAGCCGCCGCCCGGCCGACCGGGGCGAGGCGACCAGTCGGATCTCGCCCCAGATGTCCTCCCGGGTGGACAGCAGGTCGAGCATCACCGTGCCCACCGCACCGGTGGCGCCCACCACGGCCAGCGAAGGCCGGCCGGTCGCGCTCACCGGCCGGTACCCCCGTAGACCACGGCCTCCACCTGCTCGGCGTCAAGCTCGAACGCCTTGTGCGTCGCGGTCACCGCCAGGTCCACGTCATCGGTGTCCACCACCACCGAAATCCGGATCTCCGACGTCGAGATCATCTCGATGTTCACCCCCGCCTCGGCGAGCGCGGCGAAAAACTTGGCGCTTACCCCCGGGTGGGACCGCATGCCGGCGCCGATCAGCGACACCTTGCCGATCCGGTCGTCGTAGATCAGTGACTCGAAGCCCACCGCCTCCTGCATGCGCTGCAGCGTGGCCATCGCGCGCTGCCCGTCGTCGCGGGGCAGCGTGAAAGAGATGTCCGTCCGCCCGGTCGCCACCGCGGAGACGTTCTGCACGATCATGTCGATGTTGATGCCTGCCTCGGCGATGGCGGTGAAGATCATCGCCGCCTCGCCCACCCGGTCGGGCACGCCCACGACGGTGATCTTGGCTTCG
>JAFAPY010000196.1 GCA_019246795.1 Streptosporangiaceae bacterium
GGCCGCTGGTTGGTCTCGGAATACGGTCATCTCGGATACCAGGCCTAGCTATAGCTGACAAGCGCTCTTGGTCGCGGCCGGCCACCGCAGCGGGCCTGGCGGCCCGGCACAGGAGTGGGACCAACTCCGGTGCCAGATCGGTTCCGCCTACCCCCGCACCTATATCTTCCGGCTGATGGAGGCCACAGTCCAGACTCAGGTCCGTGCACTTTGCCCAGCAGTGGGCACCTATCGGTGGAGCGGTCGTGATGAGGAGCGATAGCGGCATGCAGAGCAGCCATAGCAAAGCTGGCGGGACGCAGAAGCTGGACCAGGGGCAGGCTGTGGAGCAACCAGAAGACGACGAGGACGCGGGAAAGGGCATCGGCCGGATCCTGGCACTGTCCGATGGCGTGTTCGCCATCGCCCTGACGTTGCTGATCCTCGACATCTCGCTCCCGGCCGCGACGGGGGACACCCACCTGCCGCACGCCCTGCTGCGCCTGTGGCCGCGCTACCTGGCCTATGCGCTGAGCTTCCTGGTGATCGCGAGGTTCTGGATGGCACATCACCTGATATTCAGGTCCATCGCAGGCTTCGACACCACGCTGGTGTGGCTCAACTTTCTCTGGCTGATGTTCGTGGCGTTCATGCCGTTTCCCACGGCCGTTCTCGGGGAGCACGGCAACGTGCCCGCTGCGGCGACCCTGTATGCCGCGTCGGTGGTCTTGACATCGGCTGCCTCGGCGGCGTCCTGGTGGTATGCCTCTGGCAAGGGAGGACTGCTGCGGCCGGAGATGCGGACAGAACAGGTTAAGCTGCTGCGGGCACAGGCCCTGTGGGGCCCGGTCTTCTTCGGGCTGACGGTGCCGATCGCCGTGTTCGCGCCCAAAGCCGCGGAACTGATCTGGGTCGTCGGCTTCCTCCTCTTCCGGCGTCCGTTCGTCCGGCTCATCGCCGGCAAGCTCAACGAACCCGGCAAGCTCAACGAGTCGGTTAACCCACGAACCGGTTAACCAGAAGGCGCTCCGACGTTCAGTGAACGGTCAGCAAGCAATCAGCTGACAGTCGGAAAGCCAGCAGTGCGCGATAAGCCCTCCTTCAGCTTCAGCTGAGGTACGCGCTCGAAACTCTCCAGTAACAAAGAACACGGGGAGCACGCGCTGAGGACAACTTTGATGATGATGATGGCTGACCTGAGGGGATCCCGCGGCGATTACGCGCGCACTGGCGCGGCGGCCCGATCCCGGCGCAAGCTGCAGCTCATGCTGCCGACCGCCGAGCATGCCGTGGCCCTGGCACGGCGGGGCACCCGAGAGGCGCTGAACGCCTGGCAGCTTGCGCACCTGGAGGACACCGCCGTCCTGCTGGTGTCCGAACTGGTGACCAACGCGGTACTTCATGCCAGGGGCACCGATGCGGTAGCGCTGGAACTGGAGGCCACGGGAACCTGGCTACGCATGGAGGTCCACGATGCCGACCCGTGCTGGCCGCAGCCGCACATACCGAAGGCGTTCGACGAGTCAGGGTTCGGCTTCATCCTGGTGGATTCCCTTGCCGGTAAGTGGGGAGTTCGCGAGACCGCCTTCGGCAAGGCTGTCTGGGCGGAACTGGATACCCGCGAGGCAGGCGAGCTGAACACCTAGACCGCCGTCGCCGGGTGCTGCCGCATGCGGCCGAGGCCGTCGGCGTGTCCCAGGTCCAGTCCGCCCGCGCGCGACCGCCGCTCAGTGGGGCATTTCCGCGACGCCTTGCGCCACGGCACACGGAGCGCACAGCGGCAGTTCTCGCTCGCGCACCCGCCGGGTGAGGACGGCCCTGCCGTCGCACACCCCCGTGTCATCGGGGTGAGCCGTGCCGCACGGGCAATGACAGGCACGCCAATCCCCGGTGACCGCGGTCCGCGCGGCCTCGACCGCGGCGCGGATAGCCGGATCGAGTTTGTCCAGCGCCTCGTTGGTGGCGGCCGCTACCTGCCGCCTCCATTCTCCCATCGCGGCCGCAGCGGCCTGCCAGGCCGCGGCGAACTGCCGTGCCGGGTTGTCTGCATTACCGCCCATGCACTGCATCATCTCACCTGGCACCCGATGCAGCCAGCGGCAGGAGGTGAGCTGGATCCGCCTGGTGTGCCCGGTCCGTGGCACAACAAGCCGTGGCACAACAAGCCGTGGTGTCCACGGTCATCCTGCTGACGATCGTCCCCCATGGTGCTGGCGGCGCCTATCGCCGGGCCAGCGCGATCACCAGGCCGGTGCGCAACCTGCCGCCCGGCGAACGACGGCGCTGCCCCGGCTGCTAGTGCAGGTGGGACCGCCAGTCGCGGGGGACCCGGCCCGCGGGCCCGGGCACGGGCTGGTCGGTCGGGTGGTGCGTCGGCGAGGCGAGCGGCGGACCGAGGAAGACTTCCTCGGTGCCGTAGTTCCAGAACCACTCCTCGCCCGGCTCGAAGCTTTGCACGATCGGGTGCCCGGTGGCCTTCCAGTGCGCGGTCGCGTGCTGCGATGGCGAGGTATCGCAGCAGCCGACGTGCCCGCACTGGGTGCAGCGGCGCAGGTGCATCCACCACGCGCCTGCGGCTTCGCACTCCGCGCAGCCGTTCCCGCTGGGCGGCACCGAGGGATCGATGCCGGCAATGTCGCTGTCACTCATGAACGCGTCCCCTCGTCGTGAACTTCCTGCCAGGTGACCGGCAGCCGCACTCGGAACCGGGTATCGCCGGGGACCGACTCCACGGCGATATCGCCGTGATGCTTGTTGACCACGATGCGCCAGGTGATGTCGAGGCCGAGCCCGGTGCCCTGGCCCACCGGCTTGGTGGTGAAGAACGGCTCGAAGATCCGCTCCCGGATCTCCGGCGGCACCCCGGGCCCGGTGTCGCCGATGTCCACGACCACCCGGTCCTCGTCCATGCCGGTGCGGACGGTGAGCACCCCGGTCTCGCCCATCACCGATACCGCGTTGTCGATCAGGTTGGTCCAGGCCTGGTTGAGCTCGGCCGCGTACGCGGGGATGGCGGGCAGCGACCGGTCATAGTCCTTGACCACCCGGATGCCCTCGGGGATCTTCCCCGACAGCATCACCAGCGTGCTGTCCAGCAGTTCGTGCACGTCGACGACCCGGTAGGGAGCCCGGTCCAGCTGGGAATACTGCTTGGCCGCGCCGACCAGGGTGGAGATCCGCGTGGCGGAGTCCTCGATCTCGTTCATCAGCAGTTCGGTCTCCAGCGTGTAGTACAGCCACCGCAGCGTCCCTTCCAGCGGGCCGGCGTCGACCGTCGCCGCGACGTGCTCCAGCCAGTCGATGTCCAGCCCGGCGGCGACGAACGTCGGGGCGATCTGCCACCCGGCGGCCAGGCCGTGGCCGTCCAGCCAGTCGGTGATGACATCTTCCCGGTCCGATGCCTCAAGCGGCGACAGGGCCTGGGCCTTCGGCACCCGGTCAGCGGCCTCTTCCTGCAGGCGGATCAGCGTCTGCAGCGTGGTCTTGTCCCACGTGCCGCCGACGATCGCGCCGAGCTTGCGCCGCATCGAGGCGATCCGCTCCCGCAGCGACGCGGTAGCCCGCACCGCCGCGGCCGCCGGGTTGTTCAGCTCATGGGTAAGCCCCGCCGATAGCGAGCCCAGCGCCAGCAGACGCTCCCGCTGCTCGATGATGTGGTGCAGCTCCTCCTGGCCGAACATCGCTCCCTCGAGGAGGTGCACCGCCATCGGGTACCACTCCTGCATCAGCTCGGCGAACGAGCCGGCGTCCAGCACGAAGAACCGGGACGGCTCGGTCACCCGCACGGAGCCGGTGTAGACCTGCGGCACCCGGTCGCCGAAGTAGGCGCGGAACGCCCCGGCGTACACCCCGGGCCATGACGTCCTGATCAGCTCGACGTCGTCGGCGCCGACCCGCTGTGACATCACCAGGGTCCCGTGGAGCAGCACGTACAGGCAGGTGGCCGGCTCGCCTTCGCTGTACACCGGCCCGGGAGGGAAGACCTCGACTCGGCCCCGTTCGCACAGCCACGCCAGCTGGTCATCGGTCAGCTTCTCGAAGAGGAACAGCGTGCGGAGCTCCTCCGCGCTGCACAGGTTCGCGGTCACAGCTTCTCCAGGTAACGGTGCACCAGCATGACCGCCATGGCGCCCTCGCCGACCGCGGAGGCGACCCGCTTGGCGGATTCGGCCCGCGCGTCCCCGGCGACGAAGACCCCCGGCACGCTGGTTTCCAGGTGGTACGGCATCCGGTCCAGGTTCCAGCCGCGCGGCCGCTCACCGCCGACCGACAGGTCCGGGCCGGCGATCACGAAGCCCTTGTCGTCCCGCGCCACCACGCCGTCCAGCCAGTCGGTGAGCGGCTCGGCGCCGATGAACAGGTACAGCCACTGCGCGTCCACCGTCTCGGCGGGCCCGCGGGCGGTGTCGCGCAGCGTCAGGGTCTCCAGGTGATCCTCCCCGGCGGCCCCGGTGACCTCGGTGCAGGTGCGCACCGACACCGAGGGATTGTCGACGATCCGCGTGACCAGGTAGTGGGACATCGACTTGTGCAGCGAGGACCCGCGGACCAGCAGGGTTACCGACTTGGCGTGCCGGGACATGAACAGCGCGGCCTGCCCGGCCGAGTTCGCCCCGCCGACGATGTAGACGTCCTGGTCCGCGCACGCGGTGGCCTCGGTCAGCGCCGAGCCGTAGTAGACGCCGCGCCCGGTCAGCTCGTCCAGGCCCGGCGCGTTCAGCCGCCGGTAGGACACTCCGGTGGCCAGGATGACGGTGTGCGCGTCGAGCCAGGTGCCGTCCGCGAACGTGACCCTGCGTGCCGACCCGCGGACCTCCAGGCCGGTCACCTCGCGCGTGGTCAGCACCTCGGCGCCGAACCTGCTGGCCTGCCGCCTGGCCCGGTCGGTCAGCTGCGCTCCGGTCACCCCGTCCGGGAAGCCCAGGTAGTTCTCGATCCGCGAGCTCTGCCCCGCCTGGCCGCCGGTCGCCAGCCGCTCCACCAGCACGGTGCGCAGCCCCTCAGAGGCGCCGTACACGGCGGCGCCGAGCCCGGCAGGGCCGCCGCCGACGATGACCAGGTCGTAGAAGTCTTTCGCCGGGGTGGTGGCGAGCCCGACCCGGGAGGCCAGTTCGGCGTCGGCCGGCTCGATCAGCGGGTTGCCGTCCGGGGTGATCACCACAGGCAACGTGCGCCCGTCCGCTCCGGCGGCGGCCAGCAGCCGCTGCCCCTCCGGCTCGTCGGAGGCGTACCAGCGGTACGGCACCTGGTTGCGGGCCAGGAACTCGCGGACCTCCGACGAGCGCGCCGACCAGCGGTGCCCGACCACCTTGGTCTCCGGCACCGGCCGGTGATCGGAGGACTCCCACGCCTCGAGCAGCGCGTCGACCACCGGGTAGAGCTTCTCCTCCGGCGGGTCCCACGGCTTGAGCAGGTAGTGATCCAGGTCGACGACATTGATCGCGTCGATGGCCGCGCCGCTGTCCGCATAAGCGGTCAGCAGCACCCGCCGTGCCCCCGGGTAGATGTCCATCGCCTGCTCGAGGAAGTCGATCCCGCTCAGCTCCGGCATCCGGTAGTCGGCCAGGATCACCGCGACCAGGTCGCCGCGCAGCTTCATCTGCCGCAGCGCCTCCAGGGCCGCCTCTGCCGACTGGGCCCGCACAATCCGGTGCCGCTCCCCGTACCGCCGCCGCAGGTCCCTGGCCACCGCCCGGGACACCCCCGGATCGTCGTCCACCGTGAGGATCGCCGTGCGCAGCCCCTCGGCCTGCTCGGCGCCGCCTGGAGCACGCGCGTCGGTCAACCCGCCGCGCGACCGCTCGGTGCTGCCCGGAGCACGCGCGTCGGACAACCCGCCGCGCGGCCGCTCGCCCATGACGCTCATGCTAGGTTATCAAGCCCGTCGATCAGTGATCTGTTCCACTGCGCCATTGCGCATAAAACCCTTTTATCCCGAACGAGCCATGTGTTACGGCTACCTCCCAGTATCAGCAGCCCCGCCAGAGTCCCCGGTTACCACCGGCGTGGGTGCAGGATGGCGGTATGCCAGGAGGTTTCGCAAACCGGACCGACGCCACCACGCCGGCGGCGCTTCGCGCCCGCGGCAGCTACAAGTGGACGGTGGCGGGTCCCGACGGGTTCGGCGCGGCCGTGGCCGAGATGGACTTCGGCGCGGCGCCGGCCATCCTCGATGCCCTGGCCGGGCTGTGCGCCGATGCGAACTTCGGCTACCTGCCCCCGTATCTCGCCGATGAGCTGGCCGCTGCGTGCGCGGACTTCGCCAAGCGCCGATACGGCTGGGACGTCGATCCCGCGCTGATCCACCCCGTGCCGGACGTGCTCAAGGCGCTGGAGATCGCCATCACGCACTTCTCCCGGCCGGGCTCACCGGTCATCCTGCCCACGCCCGCGTACATGCCGTTCCTGACCGTGCCGGGTTTCCTCGGCCGGGAGATCATCGGTGTCCGGATGCGCGATGACGGCGGCCTGTTCGCCCTCGATCTCGACGCGATCTCCGATGCCTTCCGGGCCGGCGGCCACCTGCTTATCTTCTGCAACCCGTACAACCCCCTCGGCCGGGTCTTCACCCGCCAGGAGATGACCGAACTGACCGACGTCGTCGACAGGCACGGCGGCCGCGTCTTCGCCGACGAGATCCACGGCCCGCTCGTCTACCCGGGCATGCGCCACCTCCCGTACGCGGCCACGTCGGGTACGGCGGCGTCGCACGCTCTCACCGCCACGTCGGCCTCCAAGGCATGGAACCTGCCCGGCCTCAAGTGCGCCCAGGTGATCCTCAGCAACGAGCCGGACCGGCAGCGCTGGGCCCAGATGGGGTTCTTCGCCTCGCACGGGGCGAGCAATCCCGGCGTGGTCGCCAACATCGCCGCGTTCCGGCACGGCGAGGAATGGCTGGACGACGTGCTCGGCTACCTCGACGACAGCCGCCGCCTGCTCGCCCGCATGCTGGGCCGCCACCTGCCGCAGGTGCGCTACCGTCCGCCCGACGGCACCTACCTCGCCTGGCTGGACTGCACCGCGATGGACCTGCCGGGCTCACCAGGCGAGCTGGTCACCGACCGCGCCCAGGTCACCGTCATCGACGGCCCCGCCTGCGGCGCAGGGGGCGAGGGATGCTTGCGGTTCAACTTCGCCACCCCGCAGCCCATCCTCACCGAGATGGTCGAGCGCATGGTCGCCGCGCTGAACCCGGCCTAGCGGCCGCGCGGCGGCGGCGCCTTCTGATGTCGGCCCGCGGCGAACGGCTGTGGCCGTCCGCGGTAGGCCGGGCTTAGCCTCGCATGCATGCGCATACGCGGCATCGCCCTCCCGGCCGGGGAGCCGGTCGAGTGCTGGACCGACGGGGGCCGGCTCACCTTCACCCGGCAGCCGGGCGCGGACACGGTCATCGACGGCGGCTTCCTGCTGCCGGGCCTGGTCGACGCGCATTCCCACCCCGGCAGGCCGCCCGGCCTCGGCGACCCGCTGGACGAGGCCAAGCTCCGCGCCGATGCCCGCGCGCATGCCGAGGCTGGCGTCGCTCTGCTCCGCGCGCTCGGCTCACCCGACCGCCCGCTGCCGGCCCGGTTCCGGGCCGGAACGCCGCGGATCCTCGACGCCGGGATCCCGCTCGGCGTTCCCGGCCAGTTCCCGCCCGGCGCGGGCCGCGTGGTCCCGGCCGCCGACCTCCCGGCCGCCGCGGTGCAGAACTGCCGGGACGCCGGCGGCACGTGGTGCAAGCTCTACGCCGACTGGATCTTCGACGCGGACGCCCTGGCCCGACCCTCACTGGCCCCGCCTGAGACCCTCGCCGAGGCGGTCCGGCAGGTGCACGCCGCCGGCGGCCGCGTCGCGGTGCACGCGACGCACCCCGACGCCTGCCGTGCCGTGGTGCAGGCCGGGGCGGACAGCCTGGAACACGGGTTGTGGCTCGATGCCGGCCTGCTGCCGCAGATGGCCAGGCAGGGCACCGCGCTCACCCCCACGATCACGGTCTGGGCGCGCCAGCTCGGCGCGATCGAAGCCGAGCCGGAACCGGTGCGCAGCTGGTTCCTCGACGGCCTGCGCAGGCTGCCGCACCTGACGGCGCAGGCCCATGACGCCGGCGTGACCGTGCTGGCCGGCACCGACAGCGAGCCGCACGGCCGGATCGCCGACGAGATCCGCAGCCTGGCGCGTGGCGTGCCCGCCGACGTCGCGCTGGGGGCGGGCTCCTGGACGGCGCGCGCCTACTTCGGCCTGCCCGGCCTGGCCGAAGGCGCGCCCGCCGACATCGTCGGCTACGCCGAGGACCCGCGGCAGAACCTGGCCGTGCTGGACCATCCGAGCCGCATCGTCATCGGCGGCCGCCTGGTCCGCTGACCCCGAGCAGCCGGTCTGGACCGCCGCCTTCATCGCCGCCGCCGGCGCGGATCGTGCCAGTAGTCCGTCTCCGTCCGGATGACCGACACCGCCCGCCGCGATGGCCAGCAGCACGAAGGATTTGTGCTCAGCGAAGGATAAGCGGCCGTTTTCGGCCGCTTTTTCTACGTCAAGCACCAATGCTACGTCTTATTAGCCCCAGCAGTATCAGGCGTAGCGCCAGCACGCCTGCCGGGCGGCGGTGGCGGCAGCGAGCGGCCCGGGCGATGATTTATCCGGACGGCATTGGTCGGAGCCAGTGACGGACACCGAAGGAGAACGCCATGACGCACAAACCGTTCACCACCTGCCTGTGGTTTGACACCCAGGCCGAGGAGGCCGCCACCTTCTACGTAAGCATCTTCAAGAACTCGAAGATGGGCAGGATCTTCCGGTACAACGCGGCAGGCCCGGGACCCGAAGGCACGCTCGCCACCATCGAGTTCGAGCTCAATGGCCAGAAGTTCATGGGTCTCAACGGCGGCCCGCAGTTCACCTTCAACCCGGCGGTCTCGCTGGTCGTCGAGTGCAAGGACCAGGCCGAGATCGATTACTACTGGGAGCGGCTGCTCGACGGCGGCGGCCAGGAGGTCGCCTGCGGCTGGCTCACCGACAAGTACGGCCTGTCGTGGCAGGTCGTACCCGGCGAGCTCCTGGACATGATGACCGGCCCGGACACCGAGGCGGCCACCCGCGTTACCGCAGCGATGCTGCAGATGAAGAAGTTCGACATCGCCGCGCTGCGCGAGGCCGGCGCCGGACAGGGATAGCGGCCGGTCAGCCCGGCGCCGGCCTGACCGACGAGACCGGGCCCTGGCCTTCTGCCCGCGGTCTCGGCGGCGGCGGGGGCGGCAGCTTGCCTCCGCTGCGCCTGTCGTACCACGAGGTGAGTGCCTGGACCCCGGCGATCTGCAGCGCCATGAAATAGCAGACCGCGAAGAGCATGAAGATCGCCTTGCTGCCGGCCAGGTAGCTGGCCACCAGCGTGACCGCCGCGATGCTCACGCAGACCGGGACCTTGACGGCATTGCTGATCGGCGGCCTGGCCTTGCCAGGCCGCGACCTGGCGGAGGTGACCGGCCGCCGGGCCGGGACCGGCTGCGCGGGGAGATCGGCGGTGACCGCGGCGAGGTCCGCGTAGGTGCGCGACGCAAACGTCCGGCCGACCCGCACGTCGAACTCGTCCTTGGCGAGCCGGCCGTGCACGAACGCGGCCTTCAGCGAGTCGATGACCTGCTCGCGGTCGGCGTCGGATGCCCTGAGAGGGCCCCGGGCCGCCGCGGGCAGTGCTCCCGGGGCGCGCGCGTCGGACAAGCCGCCGCGCGGCCGCTCTGTGTTTCCTGGAGCGCGCACGTCGGACAAGCCGCCGCGCGGCCGCTCTGTGTTTCCTGGAGCGCGCGCGTCGGACAAGCCGCCGCGCGGCCGCTCTGTGTTTCCTGGAGCGCGCACGTCGGACAAGCCGCCGCGCGGCCGCTCTGTGTTTCCTGGAGCGCGCACGTCGGACAA
>JAFAPY010000199.1 GCA_019246795.1 Streptosporangiaceae bacterium
GGAGCACGGGCCGGGTACCGGTGGGGGATCATTCCGCGCTGGCGGCTGCTCACCGAGCGGGCCACCTGGGCTGAGATCGGCTACGCCGTGCTGCGGTTGCCGGTCAGCGCGGTCATGCTGACGCTCAGCGTCGCGGCTTGGGCCGCGGGCCTGGTCATGCTGACGCTGCCGCTGTATGACTCATCGCTGCCCAGCGGCGGCGCGGAGATCGGCGGCACGGTGCTGCGCGGCACGCCCACGATGGCCGCCGCGGCGGTTCTCGGCCTGATCGTGCTGCTGGCCGCGGCGCAGCTGACCCGGGGCCTGGCGGCCGCGGACGCGGCGATGTCGCGGCGCCTGCTCGGCCCGCGCCGCGACCTGGCCGCCCGGGTCAGCGAGCTCGAGCGCAGCCGGGAGCGGGTGGTCGACGCGGCCGAGGCGGAGCGGCGCCGGATCGAGCGTGACCTGCACGACGGCGCGCAGCAGCGGCTGGTCTCGCTGGCCATGGACCTGGGCATGGCCAAGGCGCGGTTCGCCGAGGACCCCGACGCCGCCAGGGACCTGGTCGACCAGGCGCACGCCCAGGCCAAGGAGGCGCTGGCCGAGCTGCGCAGCCTGGTCCGCGGCGTGCACCCGCCGGTGCTGACCGACCGCGGCCTGGACGCGGCGCTGTCCGGCCTGGCCGCGTTGTGCCCGGTGCCGGTCGACGTGCACGTCGACGTGCCGGTGCGGCCGAAGCCGTCGGTGGAAGCGGTCGCGTATTTCGTCGTCGCCGAGGCGCTCACCAACGTCGCCAAGCATTCCCGCGCCAGCCACGCCAAGGTGGTGGTGGAGGGCCGCGGCTACCCGGGCACGCTGACCGTCATGGTCAGCGACGACGGCGTCGGCGGGGCCGACGCGCGCGGCCCGGGCCTGACCGGGCTGGCCGACCGGGTATCCGGGGTGGACGGCCGGCTGTCGGTGGAGTCCCCGGCCGGCGGCCCGACAATCATCGCGGCGGAGCTGCCATGCGGGTAACGATCGCCGAGGACTCGGTGCTGCTGCGGGAAGGGCTGACCCGGCTGCTGGCCGAGGCCGGCCACGAGGTCGCGGCGGCCGTGGGCGACGCGGAGGGCCTGCTGCGCGCCGTCGCCGCGGACATGCCCGATGCGGTGGTCGCCGACGTGCGGATGCCGCCCACCTTCACCGACGAGGGGCTGCGCGCCGCCCTGGTGGTCCGGGACCGCTGGCCGCAGGTCGGCGTGCTGGTGCTGTCCCAGTGGGTGGAGGAGCGGTACGCCACCGAGCTGATCTCCGGCCGCCCGCACGGGGTCGGCTACCTGCTCAAGGACCGGGTGGCCGACGTAACGGAGTTCCTCGGCGCGCTGGAGCGGGTGGCCGCGGGCGGCAGCGCGCTCGACCCCGAGGTGGTGGCCCAGCTGCTAGCCCGCAGCCGCCACCCGCTCGGTGACCTCACCCCGCGGGAGCGCGAGGTGCTCGCGCTGATGGCCGAGGGCCGGTCCAACTCCGCCATCGCCGAGGCCCTGGTGGTCGGCGGCGGAGCGGTGGAAAAGCACATCAACAACATCTTCACCAAGCTGGGGCTGGCACCCGCCGACCGCGACCACCGCCGCGTGCTCGCCGTGCTGCGCTACCTCGGCACCGGTTGAACGGGGGTACCGCCGTGACCGCTGTCTCGCAGGCGCCGCGCGCGCTGCCGATGACACCCGGCCGCCGGGTCGCGCTGGCGATCGGCGTGCCGGTGGCGCTCGCCGTCATCGCGGCGACCGGCTTGAGCCTGGTCGCCGATATCGGCCAGGCAAGCTTCCCGGTGAGCCTCCCGTCGATCCCGGTGCGGCACGGCCAGCTGGCGGTCGGCACCGGCGGCGGCGACCTCACCGTGCACCAGGGACAGGGCGGCACGGCGCGGCTGGTCGGCACCGTCGAGTACACCTTCGTCCGGCCGACCGTCTATAACAGGCCTACGGCGGACGGCACCAGCATCGCCGTCAAATGCCGCACCGCCGTCGGCAACTGCGGCCTGGACGCGACCCTCGCGGTACCGGCTGGGGTCGGCGTCGCGTTGTCGAGCGGCGGCGGCAACATGTCGGTTTCCGGGATTGACAACAGCGTCGCCTTGGCCAGCGGCGGCGGCGACGTCACGATCTCCGGCGTCGCAGGCACCGCCGAGGTGGACACCGGCGGCGGCAACGTGACCGCGGCCGGCCTGGCGGCCACCCTGCACTTCACCACCGACGGCGGCGACGTCAACGGCACTGGCCTGGCCGCCGCATCGGTCACCGTCGCCTCCGGCGGCGGCAACGTCACCATGCGGTTCACCAGGGCGCCGCGCAACGTGGTCGTCGCCAGCGGCGGCGGAGACGTCACCGTGGTAGTGCCGCGCGGCGTCACGGCCTACCACATCGTCAGCGCTGCCGCTGGCGGCGGCTACGCCGTCTCGGTGCCGACCAGTTCCTCGTCGCCCCACCTGATCAGCGTCGACAGCGGCGGCGGCAACATCACGATCACCGAGGCGGGCTGACCGGCCGGGTTCCTCAGCGGCCGAGCGCGTGACCGGTCTGCGCGTCGAACAGGTGCAGCTTGTGCATGTCGAACCAGAGGTCGAACGGGACGCCCTCCTGCGCCCGGGTGGCCGGGCTGAGCCGGGCCACGAACGCGCCTTCGGAGCCGGGCGCGTCGCCGGCCCCGACCTCCTGCGCG
>JAFAPY010000202.1 GCA_019246795.1 Streptosporangiaceae bacterium
AACGCCGACCACCCGGCGTCGTGCACCGACTTGGCCAGGCGGGTGCGGGCAAGCCCTCTGACCGCCAGGTCTTCCACAGCGACCGCTCGGTTCTCGCGGATCAGCGCCGTAGACAACTGGTGGTGGAAGTCCCGTCGCGCGTCAGCCACCCGGGCGTGCACCTTCGCGACCTTGATTCTTGCTTTGTCCCGGTTCCTGCTGCCTTCGTGCTTGCGGGACAGCGAGCGCTGCGCGCGCCGAAACTTCTTCTCCGCCCGGCGCAGGAATCGTGGGGTGGCGATCTTACGTCCGTCGGACAGCACCGCGAAGTGGGTCAGCCCCAAGTCGATGCCAAGCACTGGCTCGGTCTGTGGCAGGGCATCCGGCTCGTTCTCAATAACGAAGCTGGCGAAGTATCGGCTTGCCGGGTCCTTGACCACGGTGACCGACGACGGCTGCGATGGCAGCGGGCGCGACCAGCGCACCGGAATGTCCCCGATCTTCGGCAGCCGCAGCTTGCCGCCCGGCGTAATCGAGAACCGGGCGTTGGCCGTGAACCGGATCGCCTGCCGGCGGTCCTTACGGGACCGGAACCGGGGCGGTGCCATCTTCGGCCCATGACGCGTGCCCTTAATGGAGGTGAAGAAGTTCCGGTACGCGGCGCTCAGGTCAGCCAGTGCCTGCTGCAGCACGACTGAGGATACCGCCCCCAGCCACGCCCGCTCCGGGGTGGCCTTCGCGGCAGTCAGCCGCGCCGACAACTCACCGTCGGTGGGGTACGGCACCCCGGCTGCGTGCGCTTCCTCCCGTGCCCGCAAGCCGTCGTTGAACACCACCCGCGCACAGCCGAACGCCCGGGCCAGCGCCGCGCGCTGACCCGGCGTTGGGTACAGGCGGTAGTTGTACCGGAGCCGCATATTCAAATCATACTTGCCTCGCGGCCGAATGTAATGGCATCCACACTGAAGGAGTAGCCTTTTCAAAATCTTGTATGAAACTCAACCGGATGACCAAGCTTCTACGCCAGTGTTCCGGCCCCTGTGTGGAACAGCTGGACAGGTCATGCGGGACGTCTGCACGGCCGACTCATATCCATCCCATCACCGGCCCCAGGGCCGAGGCACTAGCGGCCCTTTCGGTAGCGTGATCCACTAGTGGCATCTGTGCCGCGATAGCTCCCGGAGGACCTCATGGTGGAGGCTTACATCCTCGTCCAGACCGAAGTCGGCAAGGCCGCCGACGTGGCGTCGCACATCAGCAAGATCACCGGAGTCACGCAGGCGGAGGACGTGACCGGTCCCTACGACGTGATCGTGCGCGCCCAGGCGGACAACGTCGACGAGCTCGGGCGGCTCGTGGCCACGCATATCCAGTCCGTTCCGGGGATCACCCGGACGCTGACCTGTCCCGTGGTGCACATCTGAGCGGCCGCGCGGCGGCTTTCCCGACGCGCGCGCTTCAGGCAGCACTGAGCAGTTCGGCCGCCAGCGGCGCGCTGCGCGGGCCGAGCCCGATCGCGGCCGCCACACGGAGGTCGGCGGGGGTGTCCACGTCGCGGCGCAGCCCGTCGATGCCGGGCAGATCCAGCTCGGCAGCGCCGCCCGCCGCGTGCCTTGCCCGCGAGCCGAGGCCGAACGCGGGCCGGAACTCCGCCCCGGGCGCCGCCGTGTACAGCGTGGTGCCGTCCCCGGCCGCGTCGGCCACGAAGGCCGAACGCCACGCTGCGGCGGCGCGCAGCGCCCGCCCGATCTCGGCCGGCCGCAGCGCGGGCAGGTCGGCGGACAGCGCCGCCGTGCCCGATCCGGGCCAGCGGGCGCGGGCATGGGCGGCCCCGTGCCGCAGCGCCGCGTTCAGGCCGTCTCTCGGCTCATCGGCGAGCACCAGCGCGCCGAGGCCGGCCAGCGCGCTGCCCGCCATCGGGTCGTCGGTGATCACCACCACCCGGGCCACCTGGTCACTGCCGAGGACCGCCGCCGCCGTGTCGCAGGCCAGCGCGAGCGCCAGCTCACCGCGGCGCGGCCCGGCCAGCGCAGCCATCCTGGACTTGGCGTGAGCAAGTACCTTGACGGGCAGCAGCACCGACCAGCGGAACAGGGCAGCACCGGCCATGCCCGGATCCTGCCTCGACACCGGACCCTTCCAACCGGGAGACTGACGCCGTGAGCGCCCTACATAACGCCGACCAGCCTACGTCGGCCGAGCCCGGGCGGTAGGGCCGTAAGCCTGGATCGGCGATGGTGACCTCGTGGGGCGGCGCTGGAGTCGCTCGATAGGCCATAGCCTGGGTGCTTCACGTGCGGGACACTTCGGGAGGACGCGTGGCGGGTGCCGGAGGCGGGCGCAAGGTCCGGGTTGCGGTGGTGTTCGGCGGCCGCAGCGCGGAACACGCCGTGTCCTGCGCGAGCGCGGGGCTGATCCTGTCCGCCATCGACCGCGACCGTTACGAGGTGCTGCCCATCGGCATCGCCACCGACGGGCGGTGGGTGCTCACCTCGGGCGACCCGGCCGCTCTGGCGCTGGCCGGCGGGGCGCTGCCGACGGTGGAGGCGGTCGCCGCCTCCGGCGCCGAGGTCATGCCGCGGACCGGCCCGGGCAGCGCGCTGCAGGTGAGCACGCCCGGGCAGGTGCCGCGCGACCTGGGCGAAGTGGACCTGGTGCTGCCGCTGCTGCACGGGAGCTACGGCGAGGACGGCACCCTGCAGGGGCTGCTGGAGATGGCCGGCACCAGGTACGCGGGAGCGGGGGTGTTCGCCAGCGCGGCCGGCATGGACAAGGAATACATGAAGCTGATCATGTCCGCGCGCGGGCTGCCTGTCGGCCGCCACGTGGTGGTCCGCGACCGGGACTGGCGCAGCGGCGTTCCCGAGCGCAAGCGCGTGCTGGACGAGATCGCCGAGCTCGGCTGGCCGGTGTTCGTCAAGCCCGCCCGCGGCGGCTCCAGCATCGGCACATCCCGGGTGGGCGGCCCGGCCGAGCTTGACGAGGCCATCGAGGCTGCCCGCGCGCACGACACCAAGGTGCTGGTCGAAGCCGCCGTGGACGGGATGGAGGTTGAGTGCGCGGTGCTCGAAGGGTTCGGCGGCGGCCCGCCGGAGGCCAGCGTGCCCGGCCAGGTGGTGATCGATGAGGGGTCGCCCTTCTACGACTTCCAGGCAAAGTACCTGGCACCGGGCACCACGATGCGGATCCCGGCGCCGGTACCCGCGGACGCCGCCGCGCGGATCAGGAGGCTGGCCTGCGAGGCCTTCGACGCCATCTCCTGTGAGGGCCTGGCCCGGGTGGACTTCTTCTACACCTCGGCGGGGGAGATCGTGGTCAACGAGATCAACACCATGCCGGGGATGACGCCGACATCGGGGTTCCCGATGATGTGGGCGGCCAGCGGCCTGCCGCTCCCCGCGCTCATCGACCGGATCATCACCGCGGCGCTGCGCAAGCGCCCCGGTCCTCGCTGATTATCCCCGCCCTGGCTGATAGGCCCGACGGGGTTACTTCTTGCGGCCGGCCTTCTTGCCGTTGACGATGGCCTTGAAATCGGCGCCGGGGCGGAACTTGGGCACCGAGGACGCCGACACCTGGATGGGCGCCCCGGTGGCCGGGTTGCGGGCCGTGCGCGCCGGGCGCTCGCTCTTCTCGAAGACGCCGAAACCGGTGATGGCCACCTTGTCGCCGTTGGCGACGGCCGTCTGGATGGTGTCCAGCACCGCGTTGACGGCCTCGGTCGCCGACTTCTTGTCCCCCAGCCGCCCTGAGATCGCGTCGATCAGGTCACGCTTGTTCATGTTCACTCCTGCGCTTCCCCCACGGGAGGTCGCGTGGCTCCGGTAGCGGAACGACCTCCGACCTGCCCGAAAAACTAGGCGATCCGGCGCCATAGCACAATAACCGCGGACACATTGGCCGCTGTGTCGGCCAGATTATCCGCCCCAGCAGCGCCCGGTATACGCTCCGTAGCCGATTCTGCGGCGATCCCCTGCTCGGCGGCAGCCGGCGTCGGCCGCGGACGGGTCAGGCGGTGACGGGGAGCCAGGCGGGGCGGGAACGCTCGAAGGCGGCGATGTCGTCGGCGTACCGCAGCGTCAGGCCGATGTCGTCCAGGCCTTCCATCAGCCGCCAGCGGGTGTAGTCGTCGATCTGGAAGGGCGCCGTGATCCCGGCGCCCGCGCGCACCGTGCGGTCGGCGAGGTCCACGGTGACCTCGGTGCCCGGGTCGGCCTCGATCGCGTCGTGCAGGGCGGTGACCGTCGCCTCCGGCAGCACCACGGGCAGCAGGCCGGCCTTGGTGGCGTTGCTGCAGAAGATGTCGCCGAACCGGGGCGCGATCACCGCGCGGAACCCGTAGTCGGTCAGCGCCCAGACCGCGTGCTCGCGGGAGGACCCAGTGCCGAAGTCGGTCCCCGCGACCAGGATCGTCGCCCCGGCATGCGCCGGGTTGTTGAGCACGAACGCCGGGTCCTCCCGCCAGGCCGCGAACAGGCCCTCGCCGAAGCCGGCCCGGCTCACCCGCTTGAGGTACTCGGCGGGGATGATCTGGTCGGTGTCCACGTTGGCGCGCCGCAGCGGCACCGCGCGTCCGGTGTGAGCGATGAACGGTTCCATGGCCGGGCTCTCCTGTCGGTGTCCGCGGGGTCTACAGGTGGGCGGGCGCGGCGAGCCGGCCGGCCACAGCGGTGGCGGCGGCGACCGCGGGCGAGACCAGGTGGGTGCGGCCGCCCTTGCCCTGGCGGCCCTCGAAGTTGCGGTTGGAGGTGGACGCGCTGCGCTCGCCGGGGGCGAGCTTGTCCGGGTTCATGCCCAGGCACATGGAGCAGCCGGCGGCGCGCCACTCGGCGCCCGCCGCGGCGAACACCGCGTCCAGCCCCTCGCGTTCGGCCTGTGCCCGCACCTGCGTCGACCCGGGCACCACCAGCATCCGTACCGACGGGGCGACGCGCCGGCCGCGCAGCACCTGCGCGGCCGCACGCAGGTCCTCGATCCTGCCGTTGGTGCACGAGCCGACGAAGACGGTGTCCACGGCGATGTCGCGCAGCGCGGTGCCGGGCGTCAGGTCCATGTAGGCCAGCGCGCGCGCCGCGGCGACGGGGTCGGGGGTGGAATCCGGTTCCGGCACCGCCCCCGACAGCGGCAGAGCCTGCGCCGGGTTGGTGCCCCAGGTCACGTACGGGGACAGCGAGGCGGCATCCAGCGTCACCTCCCGGTCGAAGACCGCGTCGGGGTCGCCGGGAAGCGAGCGCCAGTGGTCGAGCGCCTGCTCCCAGGCGGGCCCGGACTGCGCGTGCGGCTTGCCCTCCAGGTAGCCGAACGTCACGTCGTCCGGCGCGACCAGGCCGGCCCGGGCGCCGGCCTCGATGGACATGTTGCAGACGGTCAGGCGGCCCTCCATCGACAGCGCGCGGATCGCGGACCCGCGGTACTCCAGCACGTGGCCCTGGCCGCCGCCGGTGCCGATCCGCGCGATGACCGCCAGGATCAGGTCCTTGGGGGTCACCCCGTCGGGCAGCGCGCCGGTCACGGTGACCGCCATCGTCGCGGGCCGGCGCTGCGGCAGCGTCTGGGTGGCGAGCACGTGCTCGACCTCGCTGGTGCCGATGCCGAACGCCAGCGCGCCCAGCGCACCGTGGGTGGAGGTGTGCGAGTCGCCGCACACGATCGTCATGCCCGGCTGGGTCAGCCCGAGCTGCGGGCCGATGACGTGCACGATGCCCTGGCCGGGGTCGCCCATCGGGTACAGCCGGATGCCGAACTCCGCGCAGTTCTTCCGCAGCGTCTGGAGCTGGGTGCGCGAGACCGGGTCGGTCACCGGGCTTCCCGTGCCGGTCGTGGGGACGTTATGGTCCTCGGTGGCGATCGTCAGACCGGGGCGCCGCACCGCGCGGCGGGCCTCACGCAGCCCGTCGAAAGCCTGCGGGCTGGTGACCTCGTGCACCAGGTGCAGGTCGATGTAGAGCAGGTCGGGCTCGTCCCGGGAACCCTCCGCGCTGCGCACCACGTGGGCGTCCCAGATCTTCTCGGCGAGCGTCCGGCCCATCGGGCAGCCTCCCTCGGTTGCGTCTCGCATTGCGAGACGGCAGTATTCACACCATGAGCAACACTAGCGGAGTCGGCGTGCTTGACAAGACCGTTTCGGTGCTGTCCGCGCTGGAAAGCGGCCCGGCCTCGCTCGCGCAGCTGGTCAAGGCGACGGGACTGGCCCGCCCCACCGCGCACCGGATCGCGGTGGCGCTGGAGACCCACCGGATGCTGGCCAGGGATTCCCGCGGCAG
This sequence comes from Streptosporangiaceae bacterium, assembly GCA_019246795.1. Lineage (GTDB taxonomy): Bacteria > Actinomycetota > Actinomycetes > Streptosporangiales > Streptosporangiaceae > Palsa-504. The sequence continues at coordinate 6,243 of JAFAPY010000202.1, forward strand.
GTTCGTGCTGGGGCCGCGGATCGGCGAGCTGGCCGCGGCGGCCGGCGAGGACCGGCTGCTCGCGATCGCGCAGCCGGTCCTCGCCCAGCTCAAGGACGTCACCGGAGAAAGCGCGCAGCTCTACCGGCCGCACGGCGACACCCGCGTCTGCGTCGCGGCGGCCGAGCGGACCAGCGGGCTGCGGGACACGGTCCCGGTGGGCGCGGCGCTGCCGATGACCGCGGGCTCGGCCGCCCAGGTGCTGCTTGCCTGGGAGCAGGGAGCCCGGGTGCACCGCGGGCTGCGCGGCGCGAAGTTCACCGCTACCACGCTGGCCCAGGTGCGCAGGCGCGGCTGGGCCGCCACCGCCGCCGAGCGCGAGCCCGGCGTGGCATCGGTGTCCGCCCCGGTGCGCGGGCCCGGCGGCCGGGTGATCGCCGCGGTCTCGGTGTCCGGGCCGATCGAGCGCCTGACCAGGTCGCCCGGCCGGCTGCACGCGGCGGCCGTCGCCGCCGCCGGCGAGACCATCAGCAGGCTGCTCCGCCACGAGGCACAGTGACGTAAGACAGGGCAGGATCGCGGCCTAAGGCCCTTAGCGGATCTGGGCCATCATGGATATGGTCGGTAACCGGCAGCGCCGGGAGAAGATACGAGGTCACGCTGATGAAGGCAGCCGTCATCAAGGAGACCGCGCCAGCCGAGCGCCGGGTGGCCCTGGTGCCCGAGGCGGTCGCCAGGCTGCGTCCGGCCGGGATCGAGGTGCTCGTGGAGCGCGGCGCCGGGGAGGGCGCCTGGCTGCCCGACGCCGCCTACGCCGACGCGGGCGCCGCCATCGTCGGCGCCGAGGAGGCCTACGATCGCGCCGACGTGATCCTCACCGTCACCAGGCCGCCGGCCGCGATGGTGCCCCGGCTGCGGGCGGGCCAGGCGGTCATCGGCATGCTGGCGCCGCTGACCGACCCGGACCTGGCCGCCCGGCTCGCCGCCAGGGGCGTGACCGCGGTCAGCCTGGACGGGCTGCCGCGCACGCTGTCCCGGGCGCAGCCGATGGACGCGCTCACCTCCCAGGCGAACGTGGCGGGCTACAAGGCCGCGCTGGTGGCGGCCGCGGCGTTCGGCAGGTTCTTCCCGCTGCTGATCACCGCGGCGGGTACCGCCAGGCCCGCCAGGGTCCTCGTGCTCGGCGCCGGCGTGGCCGGCCTGCAGGCGATCGGCACCGCCAGGCGGCTGGGCGCGGTGGTCAGCGGCTACGACGTCAGGCCCGCCGCCAAGGGCGAGGTGGAATCGCTCGGCGCCACGTTCGTCGAGCTGGCCACCTCCGTGACCGCCGCCGGTGAGGGCGGCTACGCCCGCGAGCTGACCGAGGCCGAGCGCCGGGCGCAGCAAGAAGAGCTGGCCGGGCAGATCGCCAGGCACGACGTGGTCATCACCACCGCGCAGGTGCCGGGCCGCAGGCCGCCGCTGCTGGTCACCGAGGACACGGTCAAGGCGATGACCGCGGGATCGGTCATCGTGGACATGGGCGCCAGCCCGCTGGGCGGCAACGTGAGCGGATCGCGGCCCGGCGAGACGGTCATCACCGGGAACGGGGTCACCATCATCGGGGCGGACAACCTGGCCGCCACCGTGCCGACGGCGGCCTCGAACGCCTACTCGCGGAACATCAGCGCCGTGCTGCTGCACATGACCGCCGACGGCGTGCTGGCCGTCGACACCGGCGACGAGATCCAGGCGGGCGTGGTGATCACCCACGACGGGCAGGTCGTGCACCCGGGCGTGGCGGCGTTGCTTGCCGAAGCAGAACCCCAGCCAGCGGACGGAGGCGCCCATGTCGGCGGCACTACTGACTGACCTGACCATCTTCATCCTCGCGCTGCTGGTCGGCATCGAGGTCATCGGGAAGGTCCCGGCCACGCTGCATACGCCGCTGATGTCGGCGACCAACGCGATCCACGGCATCGTGCTGGTCGGCGCCCTGCTGATCGGGGTGACGGCGCACAACGCGGTCGGCTACGTGCTCGCGTTCATCGCCTCGTTCTTCGCCGGCGCGAACGTGGTCGGCGGGTACACGGTAACCGGGCGGATGCTGAAGATGTTCCGCAAGAAGGCACCGCAGGGCGAGGGGCAGCCGGAGCTGGAATCGCTGGACGGTCACAGGGGCATCAGGGGCCTCGCGGAGCGGATCGGCATCGGCATCGGCAGGACCCCGTCATGAGCGTATTCAACGGACACGTCGGGTTCGCCGGATACATCCAGCTCGTCTACGTGGGTGTGGCGGCGTTGTTCGTGGTCGGCCTGCACCTGATGAACAGCCCCGCCACCGCCCGCCGCGGCAACCAGGTGGCGCTGACCGGCATGGTGATCGCCGTCATCGCCACGCTCGTGCTGATGGGCCACGAGGGCACGGTCACCACGACCGGCTGGGTCGTGCTGATCGTCGGCTCGCTGCTGGGGTCCGCCGTCGGCCTGTGGGCGGCACGGACGGTGCAGATGACGGCGATGCCGCAGCTGGTGTCGGCGTTCAACTCCGTCGGCGGCGGCGCCGCCGCGCTGGTGGCGATCTATGGCTACTACGACGCCGAGTCCAGGGGCGCCGTCCTCGGCACGACCTCGGTGTTCACCGTCTTGGACGTGCTCATCGGCGCGGTGACGTTCTCCGGGTCGATCATCGCGGCGGGCAAGCCCTCGTCGGGAGGCCAGGCGTGAGCGGGTTCACCGGCTACATCCAGCTGGTCTACGTGCTGGCCGCCGCGCTGTTCGTGGTCGGCCTGCACCTGATGAACAGCCCGGCCACGGCGCGGCGCGGCAACCAGGTGT
>JAFAPY010000087.1 GCA_019246795.1 Streptosporangiaceae bacterium
GCGCCGTTCACGCTCACGCCGGGGTCCGGCTCGGCCAGCCGGGCCGGCCCGACCGGGGTCAGCGGCGAGGCCGCCACGGCTACCCCGCAGGCCACCACGGCCCCGGCCGCCGCGGCCAGGGCCGCCTCGGCCAGGCTGGCCGCCGCCAGCTCGCCCCGGGTCATCCCCAGCGCGGCCAGGACGCCGTTGTCCGCCGCCGCAGCCAGCGTCAGCCGCGACGCCACCTGCCCCACGATGAGCAGCCCGGTGACCGCCAGGGCCAGCGCGAACAGCATCAGCGCCACCGCCTGCGGGCGGATCGACCGCTCCACGGCGGCCTCCTGGGTGGTCTCGTCGGCCACGTAGACCTGGCCGCCGGTGGCCGGGAACCGCCGGGCCAGCGCCTGCGCCTGGCGGCCGAAGCCGTCCGGCGTCACGCCCGGCCGCAGCTTGACCCAGGCGCCGTCGAAGCCCAGGTAGCGGGGCCCCAGCTCCCGGTACAGCGCCGCGCTGGCCGCGACGAACCCGTCGCGGGCCAGCAGCGTGACCGGGACGACCGAGCCGCTGGTCACCACGATGCCGACCACGCGCTCGGCCAGCACGCGGACCTGCCGGATGTCCTGGCCGGTCGCGGCCCCGAGCAGCAGCCGGCTGCCCAGCCGCAGGTGCAGGCGGGCCGCGGCGACCTGGTCCACCATGACCTCGCCCGGCCGGCCCGGCCGCGGCTGGCGCCCGGCCAGCAGCTTCGGGATTTCCACAACGTGCCCGAACCGGCCGTCCAGCGGGGCGACCACCGGATTGTGCGAGGACGGCAGCCCGCCGGGGCCCAGCGGCACCGCCTGGATCCCCACGATCGGCGCGATGGCCGCCACGTCCGGCAGCCGGCCCAGCGCGGCGTAATAGCCGCCGATCCCCGTGTTCGCTGGCGAGACCAGCACGTCGGCTGCCTGGTAGGCGCGCAGGAACCGGGGGTAGGCGCTGTCGGTCCGCAGCGCCCCCGCGGCGGCGGCCAGCACCGCCCCGCCCGCCGCGCCGGTGAGCAGGGCCAGGAACAGCCAGCCCCGCCACCTGGCCCGGAGCTGGTGCGCGGCAAGGCGCAGCACGGCCCGCATGTGCCGACTGTAGACGCGGTGCGCGACCCCACCAAGGGTGGTCACCCACGCGGCGCGGTGTGCCTACCACCACCGGCATTGCTGTGGCCTGCACACTGGCGGTCAGAGCGGGCATGTGAGACAACAGGCAGGTGGATCACGATGCCCTGGCGCCCCGCACCGCCATCGAGGTGTTCCTCGCGGACGACAACCTGATCGTGCGCGAGGGGGTGCGCGCGCTCATCGAGCGCAACGCCGACCTCACGGTGGTCGGAGCGGCTGCGGACTACGACGGCGTGGTGTCCGGCTGTGCCGCCACCGAGCCGCAGGTGCTGGTCACTGACGTCCGCATGCCGCCGTCGTACCACCGCGAGGGCATCGACGCGGCCAAGGAGGTCCGCAAGCGCCACCCGGGCACCGGCGTGGTGGTGCTGTCGCAGTACGACGACCCGGAATACGCCGTGTCGCTGCTGGCCGAGGGCTCGGCAGGCTACGGTTACCTGCTGAAGGACCGGGTCGCCGAGGGCACCCAGCTGGCCGACGCCATCCGCGAGGTTGCCACCGGCGGCACGGCGCTCGACCCCGCCATCGTCGAGTCGCTCGTCCGGCCGGTCGTCTCGCCGGGCGGGTTGGCTCCCGCCGAGGAGGACCTGCTGGGCATGGTGGCCGAGGGCAAGCCGATCAAGGCCATCGCCGTGGCCCGGGGGTTGCCGCCGGAGGCGATCGACGCCGAGGTCGAAGCGGTCTTCGTCAAGCTGGCCGCGGCTGTCTCCGCCGGGGATCAGGCGGCGCTGAACCGTCTGCGGCTGCTCCACCAGGCGATCATCGACCGCGAGGAGCAGGGCGAGACCTTGTCCCGGCTGCTGCCCGGAGGCCTGGCCGACAAGCTCCGCGCCGGAAGGCAGCGGATCGGCGAGACCGAACGGGTGATCGTCACCGTGCTCATGAGCGACATCCGGTCCTACTCGACCATCGCCGAGCACGCCGACCCGAGCCAGCTGGCCGGGCAGCTCAACGTGCACCGCGCCGCGATGAACCGCGCCATCCTGGGTGAAGGCGGCACGGTCATGCAGTTCGTGGGCGACGCGGTGATGGCGGTCTTCGGCGCTCCGTTCCCACAGCCCGACCACGCCGACCGGGCCGTCGCCGCGGCCGCGGGCATGCACGCGCTGCAAGCAGAGATCAACACCCGCTGGCAGGCCGACGGCCTCCCGCCGTTCGGCCTCGGCATCGGGCTGTCCACCGGCTCCGCGGCCGCGGCGCTGCTCGGCTCGGAGGAGCGGCTCGAATACACCCTCGTGGGCGACACCGTCAACCTGGCCCAGCGGCTACAGCAGCTCGCGACGGCCGGGGAAACGGTGCTCGCCGGGGCGACCAGGAGCGCCCTGACCGTGCCGACGCAGACGGCCGCGCTCCCGGCCCAGCTGGTCAAGGGCCGGGACACGCCGGTCGTCGCCTACAAGATCGCAGCGGCTGCCCCGGCGGTCGCGACCCAGGGGAGGACATGATGAACGAGACGCTTCCGGCGCTGACCGCACGAGGCGTGCGCAAGACGTTCGAGGCGGAGAACGCGCCGGTGCGGGCGCTGCGCGGCGTCGACCTGACCGTGCCCGCGGGGGAGTTCGTGGCCGTGATGGGGCCGTCGGGCTGCGGCAAGTCCACGCTGCTGAACCTGGTGGCCGGCCTGGACGTGCCCGACGAAGGTGCCATCACCGTGGCCGGGGAGGAGGTGACCGGCCGCGGCGAGGACGACCTGGCCCGGCTGCGCCGCAAGCACATCGGCATCGTCTTCCAGTTCTTCAACCTGCTGGAGGGGATGACCGTGCTGGAGAACGTGGCGCTGCCGACGATCATCGCCGGCCGCAGGCGGCGGATGGCCGAAACCCGGGCCCGTGACCTGCTCGACCTGCTCGGCATCGGCGACAAGGCGTCCGCGGTTCCCGGCGTGCTGTCCGGCGGCCAGCGGCAGCGGCTGGCGATCGCCCGGGCGCTGGCGAACGAGCCCAGCCTGCTGCTCGCCGACGAACCGACCGGCGCGCTGGACTCCGAGGGCGGCGCCGAGATCATCGAACTGCTCCGGCGCCTGCACGCGGGCGGGCAGACCATCATCCTCGTCACGCATGACGTGGACGTGGCCGAGGCCGCCGAACGCGTCGTGCGGATGCGGGACGGCCGGATCATCGACGCCGACGCGAGCCAGGACGGCACCGGCGTCGCCGTCCAGGCGCGATCAACATGAAAGGCTTCCGATGAACAGCGTCACGGGCAGTCCGCCCGCGGCACTTCCCGCGGCAGGCAGCACTCCGCGCCGGATCGTGGCGGGGCTGGTGCTGCCGGCGGCCGCCATCGCGCTGTCCGCGGCCGCCCTGCGGATCCCGGTGCCAGGCGGGGTGAGTTCGCTCGCAGCCGTAACGTCCGGTCTCGTCATGGCCTGGGCCGTGTGCGGCGCCGTAGCGGCCCGGGCCCCCGAGCGGACCCCCCAGTGGCAGCTGGCCATCGGCGCGCTGACCGCATCGGTGGCGGTCTGCGCCAGCCGCCTCGCCGCCCACGCTACCGGCGGCCAGCACCGCGCCGCGCTGGCGGTCGCGAGCCTCACCGCGCCGCTGGTGATCGCGATCTCGGTTCATCTCGTGCTTGCCTTGCCGGACGGCAGGCTGTACTCCCGGCTGCGGCAGGCGGGCGCGGCGCTGGCGTATGCACTCGCCGTGGCGGCAGGAGCGGTGCTCGCGGTCGCCGCGCGCCAGGTCCCTGCGGTCGCCGCCGCCGTGGCCTGGGCGCTTGCGATCGCGTGCGCGCTGCCCGCGGCGCGCACGCGCTACACCACGGCCGCCGGCCGGGACAGGGAGCGGCTGCAGTGGGCGGCGGTAGGCACCGTCCTGGCCGGGACCGCCGCCTTGTCCCTCGCCGTTTTGTACCTGCTCGTCGGCTGGCCCGCGCCGATCGCGCCGGTGGTGGCCGGAGTCACGGTGCTCATCCCGCTGGGCCTGCTGGCCGCTGATGTGCCCCAGCTCGGCCAGCACGGCGGCCGCGCGCTCGTGCAAGTGCTGGCGATAGCGGGCTTCGCCGTGACCGTCTCGGTGATCTACCTCGTGGTCGTGCTGGGAATCGGCAAGCCGCCCGCCGACGCGGCCGACCGCGAGCTGCTCGGGCTGTCGATGGTGGCCGCTGCGGTCGCCGCGATCAGCTTCGCCCCGGCCAGGGTGCGCCTGCTCGACTGGGCCAACCGGCGCGTCTTCGGCGCCCGCCAGGCGCCCGACGAACTGCTGCGGACGTTCGGCACCCGCATGACCCGGGCGATCAGCCTGGACGAGCTGCTGCTGCAGCTGGCCGAGTCGCTGCGCAAGACCATGCGGCTGACCAGCGCCGAGGTGTACACCGGAACCGGAGACGTGCTCGACCGCGTGGCCGCGGTGCCCGATACCGGCCCCCGGTCCCTGGTGGTAAGGGACCGCGAGCGCGCGGTCGTCGCCCGGGCCGGGGTGTCGGGCCGTGCCTGGACGGCCGTGTGGCTGCCAGCCCTGCTGGACGGCCGCGGGGACTGTCGGCTGCGGGTTGCGCCCGCCGGTCACGGCGGTGAGCTGTTCGGCCTGATCGTCGCCGAACGGTCGGCCGCCGCCGACGCCTTCTCCGAGGAAGATGACCGCGTGCTGACCGAGCTGGCCCGGCAGGTCGGCCTGGCGGTGCACAACGCCCGGCTGGACACCGAGCTGCAGACCACCTTGGATGAGCTCCGCAAGCAGGCCGACGAGCTGCGCAGATCCCGGGCCCGCATCGTGGCCAGCGGCGACGCCGAACGCCGCAGGGTGGAGCGCAACCTGCACGACGGAGCCCAGCAGCATCTGGTGGCGCTGGCGATAAACCTCCGGCTGACCCGGGACATCGTCGCCGACGACCCGCAGGCGGCCGCCGCCATGCTCGACCAGCTGGCCGACGACGTCAAGGCCACGATCCAGGAGCTGCGCGAGCTGGCCCACGGCATCTACCCTCCGCTGCTGGCCGACAGCGGCCTGGGGGAAGCGCTGCGCGCGGCGGGCCAGCGCAGCCCGCAGCCGGTCCGCGTGACCGCCGGCGGCATCGGCCGGTACTCCCTGGAGGTCGAATCGGCGGTCTACTTCTGCTGCCTGGAGGCACTGCAGAACGCCGCCAAGCACGCGCCGCACGCACAGGTCGACGTGCGGGTCTGGGAGGAGTCGGGCGGCCTGCTGTTCTCGGTCACCGACGACGGCCCGGGCTTCGACGCTGAGCGTGCCCGCAGCGGCCACGGGTACGTGAACATGGCCGACCGGCTGGGCGCCATCGGCGGCACCGTCCGCTGGGAGTCTCATCCCGGCGCCGGCGCACGGATCGTGGGCTCGGTGCCGCTGCTGTCGGCTTCCGCCGGCACGCCGGTGTCCTAGTGCCGCGTGCGCGTACGTGAGACCGGCATGCCCGTAATGGGCCGGCCGGCTGGAACGTGGCGGCGAAAACCTGGAAGAAGTGGTAGTAAGCGTCCCATTCGCTGGCAGGTGTCGACCAGTACAGGGCGTAAGCGTGGTGCGCGTTGGCGAGGATGTTGCGGTTCAGCACCTGGACCACGACACCGTAGGAGACGAAGCTGAACTCCCAATCCGCCGCCTTCTCCGCCTGCGGATAGCGCACTGCCTGCAGCGTGATGAGGCGATAATCCGCAAGGCCAGGCTGCCGGGCCGCTGCCTGTTGCTGCCAGTCCGCCAGCGGATCTGGCTTAGGCTGATCGGTCTGGTCAACGATCAGGAATACGTTGCCGTTGTCCGGATCGCGGACATACACGTAATGGCCGACATAGGAGATCTGCCAGCCGACCGGCACGTCGATGGAGAAGCCAGTCGGATCGGTGTACCGGCGATACCCGGCCGGAACCGCGTTCGATCCGCTGCTGCCCGGCTGCGAGCCCCAGGCAGCCGGTGCGGACGGCGATGAGAGAGGGTACTTCGGCGCTGCCCGCGCCGAACCAGCCTGGGCCTGCGCCTCCGCCGCCGGGAACGGCGTGGATGCGGCGGGCAAAGGCGCCGGGCCTGCGTGCGCAGCCGTCTGACGGGCCTGCGGCTGTCCGGCCAGGAAGGCCACGCCACCGGCGATGACCGCGATCCCCGCAGCGGCGGATAGCGCGGCCAGGGCCGCCCGCGGTCGGCGGGGGCTGCCCCGCCGCGTGACCGCGGACGGCGACGCCCCTTCCGTTTCGCGCAGGCGAGCCGTCGCTTGGATGTCATCCCGGCCGTTCAGGCCCGGGATCAGGGCTTCTTCCCTGGCAATGCGGTGCAGCAGCTGCTCGGTCTCGTTCAGTCCAAGGCGGGTGCCGGGATCTTTGCGCAGCAATCCGCCGATCACCGGCCCCAGCGGCCCGGCATGGGCCGGGGGGTCGGGTTCATCGGCGACGACGGCGGTCACGGTGGCCAGCGCGCTGCCCCGCTCGAACGGCGGCCTACCCTCGACCGCCGCATACAGCGAGGCGCCGAGCCCCCACAGGTCCGCGGCGGTCCCCGCGCGTCCGCCGCGGGCGCGTTCCGGCGCGATGTAGGGGGGCGAACCGACGAGCACGCCGGAGGTGGTCAGTCCCGCGCCGTCGATCGACCTGGCGATGCCGAAGTCGGTGAGCACGATGCGGTCGTGGGGGCCGAGGAGGATGTTGGCAGGTTTCACGTCGCGGTGCACGATCCCGGCCTCGTGCGCGGCGCGCAGGCCGGCCAGCACGCCGAGACCGACGCGGGCCGCAGCAGCCGGAGAGAGGGGGCCCTGCTCACGGAGGACATCGCGCAGTGACGGATAGGATAGGAACTCCATCACGACGCACGGCCCGCCGTCTTCTTCGAAGATGTCGTACACGCGGACGACGTTCGGATGATGGATGCGGGCGGCCATCTGGGCCTCCCGCACCACGCGCCAGCGGGCAACGTCCCGCTCGTCGTCGTCCAGCTGCGGCGGCCAGATGATTTCCTTGACCGCCACGTCCCGGTTGAGCAGTTCGTCGCGCGCCCGCCAGACAATCCCCATCCCGCCGCGGCCGGTGACGTCGAGAAGCCGGTACCTCCCGGCGAGAAGGCTCCCTGGCTCAGCCGCTGCCATTCCCGTCGGCTACCCCGCACAACCGGACAAAACCCTTTTTACCGCGGCACCCTTGCAGCCGCATCGGCCTCAGCGAAACACGGCGAACGTCGGCGGTCGCAGCGCTAGCAGGACACGAACGCGCCGGAGTCCCGCTCCTCCCACAGCCGCAGCAGGGTGTCGGCGGCGAACCGCTCCTTGCTGACATAGGCGACGGCCCCGCTGGACGCAGCCCCGGCGGGAAGATCGCTGGCATCGTGGGTCGAGCACAAGATCACGGTGATGTCGGGATGGGCGGAGGTGATCCGGCGGGTCGCCTCGATCCCGCTCATGTCCGGCATGTTGATGTCCATCAGCACCAGGGCCGGGTGCAGCGTGTCAACGAGCTCGATCGCCTCGGGCCCGCTTGACGCCTCACCGGCGAACTCGAAGCCGTCGAGGCGGCGCAGCACCGCCCGGGCGGCCAGGCGGAAGGGTGCCTGATCGTCGACGACGAGCACAGACCGCGGGGTGGTCACGCCTCTAGGATCGCACGAGTCACGGGCGATGCCGAGGGTGCTGCCATCCGGGGGAAGGTGTGGCCAGCCTCCCGCCGGTCACTGCGGCTCTGTCTGGTGAAGATATACCAGCACCGCCTTGACCCGGCGGTTGACATCTTTCTCCTCGGACAATCCGAGTTTCGCGAAGATCGAGTTGGTGTGTTTCTCCACCGCGCGCTCGCTGACGCACACCGAATCGGCGATGGCGGAGTTGCTCTTGCCCTGCGCCATCTCGGCGAGGATCTGCGTCTCCCGCGCCGTCAGCGAGGACAGGCCGGACGTACGCTCCATCGAGCGCGCCCGCACCAGCTCATCGACGACCAGGTGGTCGATCACCGATCCGCCTTGCGCTACGGTGCGGATGGCCCGTGCCAGCTCGTCGACGCTGCCGACGTTCTCCTTCAGCAGGTAGGCCCGCCCGGCCGAGCCGTGCTCCAGCAGCTTCACCGCGTAGGCAGGGGCGGAGTACTGGCTCAGCACCACCACGCCGACCCGCGGGTGATGCTCCCTGAGCCAGGCGGCGGCCCGGATGCCCTCGTCGGACCCGGTCGGCGGCATCCGGATGTCGGTGACCACCACGTCGGGAATCTGCTGCTTGACCAGCGCGAGCAGCTGGGGCAGGTCCGGCGCCACGCCGACCAGCTCGAAATCCTCGTTTGCGGCCACCAGGCGGGAGACGCCCTCCCTAAGGAGCACGTTGTCCTCGGCCAGCGCGACCCTGACCACCCTCATAGCGCGGTCATCGTATCGCGAAGAATCGCGATCGGGCACGCTCGCTGTGCAGCAGCCGGCAACGGTGGTGCTAGGTACACGGCCGGGCGCGTGGCAGCATCCTTGGCGGCGCCGCGGGCGGAGCTTACCGTGGGCGCATGCGATACGAAAGCTGCGTCACCTCAGTGTCCTGGATCCCGTCTGAGGCGGTCACCGGCGCACTCCGGGCCACCTTCGACGCCGGGATCGCTCATTACGACGATCCGCTGCCTGACGAGATCGCCGACCTGGAGGAACTGCGGGCCGCGGACCGGTTCCGCTTCGCCAACGTCCTGAAGGCCTGGATCGACGTTGACGACGCGGGCCGGATCACCGGTTCCGGCTATGCCGCGGACAGCCGCGGCCTGATCGGCTCCAGTACCATCCGGCTGGCCGGGCTGTCCTACCGGTTCCAGGCGATCCCGTTCGCCGATCTCCAGCGTGACCCGGAACACGCAGACGGCCGGGTCCGGTTCGTCCAGACGGCCGGCGGCCGTGCCGGGATGCCCGCGCCGCGGCGGGTGCGGCGGCGCCCGTTCGTCCAGTGGCAGGCCCCGACGGTGTGGACGACGCTGTCGCTCACCCTGCACGCCGACGGCCGCGCCGAATTCGACGTGCCCGGGGCGAGCCGGTTCCCGCGGCACTGGGTCTACGACGCCGATGGCCGGCTTGCCCGCAAGTCCGGCCTGGCCGACTTCACCGACTGGTACCGCAAGTCGTTCGGCCGGCACAGCCCATGGGGCGAGGAGGACTCGCACGTCCTGGTCACGCAGGTCGAGACCGCGCTGGAGCGCGCGCTGTCGGTGCAGCTGATGCACGGCGGCGCCAAGCCGAGGATCGACCGGCTCAAGGCCGGAACGACCCTGGTCCGTCAGGGACAGCAGGGGACCGACGTCTACCTGGTGCTGGACGGCGTCGTCCGGGTCGAGCGAGACGGGCAACGGCTGGCCGAGTACGGGCCGGGGGCGCTGCTCGGCGAACGGGCCCTGCTGGAAAGCGGCACCCGCACGGCGACGCTGGTGGCCGTCACGCCCTGCTGCGTGGCGTCGGTGGACGGCGGGCAGCTGGAGCGTTCGGCGCTGGAGGAACTGTCCACCGGGCACCGGCGCGAAGACGCTGGCTAGGCTTGGCCGGTGCGACTGCGCTTCTGCGGTGTCCGCGGATCCACGTCGGCCCCCGGCCCGGACTTCGTCCGGTACGGCGGCCACACGTCGTGCGTGGCCTTGTCCCATGATGCCGGTGCGCCGCCGACGCTCATCCTCGACGCCGGAACCGGGGTGCGCCGGGTTACCGGGCTGCTGGCCGGCCGGCCGTTCGTCGGCACGATCCTGCTCACCCACCTGCACTGGGACCACGTCCAGGGTCTGCCTTTCTTCCGCGCAGCTGACCGCGACGATGCCGAGGTCACGCTGCTGCTGCCCGACCAGGGCGACGGATGCGCCGCGGAAGAGCTGCTGGCCCGGGGAATGTCGCCGCCGCACTTCCCGATCGGTCCCGGCGACCTGCACGGCAGCTGGACGTTCAGTTCCATCTCGCCCGGCCGCCACACGGGCGGCGGGTTCACGGTCGAGGCGCGGCAGATCCCGCACAAGGGAGGCAGGACGCTCGGGTACCGGGTCAGCGACGGCCGGTCGGTCGTGGCGTACGTGACGGACCACTGTCCCACCGAGCTGGGGCCGGGCCCGGACGGATTGGGTGAGTACCACCCGGCGGCGGTCGACCTGGCCGCAGGGGCAGACGTGCTGGTGCATGATGCCCACCTGCTGGCCGAGGAACTGCCAGCCGAGGCGGCGTTCGGACACGCTGCCGCCGAATACGCGGTTGCCCTGGGCCGTCGGGCCCTGGCCCGCCGGGTGGTGCTGTTCCATCACCATCCGGACCGCACCGACGAGGAACTGGACAAGCTGGCGCAACGGTTCGCGGCATCTCCGGTGCCGGTCACCGTCGGCGCCGAAGCCCTGGTCTTCGATATCTGAGCTCAGTGCCTGCTGGAGCGCGCGCGTCGGGCAAGCCGCCCGCGCGGCCGCTAGAAGACCACGACCTCCGCACCGATCGGGAGGTGGTCGTGGTAGTACCGGGCGCTGGCAAGGTCCAGGTGGACGCAGCCGTGCGACGTGGTGGTCAGGCTGCCGCCGTGGAAGGCGACCCCGCCCGGGGCGAAGAACACCGCCCACGGCATCGGCTCGTGGTACTCGTTGCTGATGTAGTCCGGGCCGGCCTTCCACTCCACGCGGAACGTGCCCAGGGGCGTCGCGTTCGCCGTGCTGGGCGGACCGGGCTCAATGCGTACCGGGCCGTAGCTGATCCTGCCGCCGGACTGCAGCCAGGTCAGCCGGTCGGTCAGGTCGACGCAGGCGGTTGCGGCGCGCGGGCAGAACTGGCGTGCCCAGGCGCTGACCACGGGGGTACCGCCGGCGGCCGCCGCAGCGGTCCCGGACGCCGTGTTCGGGCTCGGCGACGGCGCGGCGGGCGCCGTTGCCCGCTCGGCCGCCGGCCCCGTCGCCGGACTGGCCGCCGACGGGGCCACCGACGGGGCCACCAACGGGGCCGCGGACACATGCGCGACGCTGCGCGCCGCATCATCCGTCCGGTGAGCACCCTGCCAGCCGGTCGCGGTGGTGCCCGCGACGACCAGGACCGCCAGGGCGGCGGTCAGCCGGTAACCTGCCGTAGCCACGGTAGGAATCTACACAGACCCCACCTGTAACCGGCGGCGCCACGCCGGCGCGGCCACCGATAACGCCGGGGGCGCCGGGCGGTACCCGCCCGGCGCCCCCGCGCCTGGTTTAGGTGATCCTGAGATGCTCGACGAGAACCCAGGTGTTGCCGGAGCCGGAGAACGTTCCCCAGCCGGCCAGGGTCGACAGCCCGCCGTGTCCGGTGCCGCCGGACACGACAAGCCCTGAAAGTCCCGTTTTCCCGATCGGCCGGGTTGTGCCGATCAGCTCGCGACGAGCGGCTCGCCGGCCGGAGCCGGAACCCCCCGGCCCGAACCCGCCAGCACCCGCAGACCATCCGGCGGCAGGTAGGCGTGCACCGGGGTGCCCTGGGCCAGGTCGAGCTCTGCGCCGTCGTTTTGCACCAGGGCCTGCAGCGGGACTCCGGTCGCCAGCCGCAGCATGACCTGGGTGGTGGCGCCCTGGAAGACGACCCGCTCCACCATGGCCGGCACCCGGTTGGCGCCGGGGGAGCCGTGCGGCTCGATGTGCACCCGCTCCGGGCGGATCACCGCGTGCGCGGGCCCGGCCGCGGTCGCCTCGCACCGCTGCGAGGCGAGCGTGCAGTCACCCAGCCGCAGGGTCCCGGCCGAGGCGACGTCGACCTCCATCAGGTTGGCGGCGCCGAGGAAGTCGGCCACGTAGGTGTCGGCCGGCTCCTCATAGACCTGGCGCGGGGTGCCGATCTGCACGATCCGGCCCGCGTTCATCACCGCCAGCCGGTCCGACATGGTCAGCGCCTCCTCCTGGTCATGGGTGACGTAGAGGAAGGTGATGCCGACGCGCTCCTGCAGCGCCTTCAGTTCCACCTTGAGGGAGCGGCGGAGCTTGGCGTCCAGGGCGCCGAGCGGCTCGTCGAGCAGCAGCACCGTGGGGCTGAGCACCAGCGCGCGCGCCAGCGCGACGCGCTGCTGCTGGCCGCCGGACAGCTGGGCAGGGCGCCGCTTCGCGTACGACCTCATCTGCACCAGGTCGAGGGCCTCGTTGACCCGGCGCCGGAGGTCGGCCTTGGCGAGCTTGCGGTGCCGCAACCCGAACGCCACGTTGCCGGACACGTCGAGGAAGGGGAACAGCGCATAGCTCTGGAACACCGTGTTGACGTTGCGGCGGTGCGGCGGCACGTCCGACACGTCGGCGCCGTCGATCAGGATCTGGCCCGATGTCGGCTGCTCGAAGCCGGCGATCAGCCGCAGCGTCGTGGTCTTGCCGCTGCCCGAGGGGCCGAGCAGGGAGAAGAACTCACCGCTGGCCACGGCCAGGTCGATGTTGTCGACCGCGACCTCGCTGAACTTCTTGGTGACCCCGCGTAGCTCGATTCTCCCGCCAGCCACGGCCCACCTCCTGTTACCTGCCGCGTGTCCGTGCCCGCAGGGTCGCGGGCTTCCAGTCGAACCCGAGCTGCCCGGCGGCGAACCGCATCGCCAGCTCGTAGGTGCGCCGCGGCGGCACCTGCGGGTCCTCCAGCGCGATCTGCACCGCCATCCCGTCGAGCAGGGCGGACAGCGTGACCGCGAAGTCGTCGGCGTCCACCGGGTCGAACTCGCCGGCCTCCTGGCCGGCCAGCACGATCGAGCGGATGGTGTCCCGCCAGCGCTCGTCGTACTTCTGCCGCACCGCGGCGACGCCCGGGCTCCGCGGGGACAGCGCCCACAGGTCCAGCCACAGCCGCCACCAGCTGCCCGGCTCCGGGTCGGAGCCCGGCAGGCAGGTCATCGCGACGATCTCCTCCAGTTGCCCGGCCGCGGACGCGATCTGCTCCATGCGCCGCATGCCCTCGGTGTACCAGGTGTCCTCGGAGTGGGTGATCGCCTCGGTGAGCAGCTGGTCGCGGGTCTTGAAGTAGTAGATGACCAGCGCAGGGCTGGTCCCGGCACGCTCGGCGACGTCGGCGATCCGGGTGTCGGCGTAGCCGCGCTCCACGACGACGTCCAGCGCGGCCCGCAGCAGCTGCTCGCGCCGCTGCTCCGCGATCTCCCGCGAGTCCCGGTCGTCCTGGCCGGCGCCGTCGCCGGCGTGCTCCCTCATCGGCGTCTCCCGCGGCCTTGTCTGCTTGCCCGGCCTTGTGAGCATGGTAGCAGGATCCTAGACTGAATGTTCAGTCAATCTAACCCGGGGGAAGCCCCGGGCCGGGGAGGGTCCGGTTCTCATGGCAACGAATTACGACGCGATCGTCGTCGGCGGCGGCCACAACGGGCTGGTCGCCGCGGCGTACCTGGCGCGTTCCGGGGCGCGCACGCTGGTGCTCGAAGCGCGGGGCAAGACCGGCGGCGCCGCGACCACCGAAATCCCATGGCCGGACGCCCCCGACTTCCGGGTCACCCGGCTGTCGTACGTGATGTCGCTGCTGCCGCCGACCATCGTCCGCGACCTGGACCTGCGCAGGCGCGGCTACAAGGTCTTCCCGATGGGCCCGTACTACCAGGCGTTCCCCGAAGGCGGGTCGATCAAGCTGTACGCCGACGACGCCGGGCGCAACCACGACGAGATATCCCGCTGGTCGAAGAAGGACGCCGACGCGATGCCGCGCTGGGACGCCTGGCTGGCCGGCCTGGCCGACGTGCTCGGCCCGCTGCTGCTCACCGTGCCGCCGAACCTCGGTTCCCGCCGGCCCCGCGACCTCACGCAGGCGCTGCGGCTGGCCTGGCGGTACCGCGGCCTTTCGGTGCGCACGATCGCGGATGTGACCAGGCTGATGACGATGTCGATCGCCGACCTGCTCGACGACTGGTTCGAGTCGCCGCAGGTCAAGGGCGCGCTGGCGGTCAACGGCGTGATCGGCACCTGGGCCGGCCCGTACGAGCCGGGTACCGCCTACGTGATGGCGCACCACTCGATCGGCGACGTCGGCGACGGCCACCTGGGCAACTGGGGATTCCCCGAAGGGGGCATGGGCGCGGTCGCGGAGGCGATCGCGGAAGCCGCCCGCGAGGCCGGTGCCGAGATCCGCACCGGGAGCCGGGTGCGCAAGCTGCTGCTGCGCGGCGGACAGGCCGCCGGGGTCGTCCTCGACGACGGCCGCGAGATCAGCTCCACCGTGGTGGTCACCTCGCTGCACCCGCGCACCGCGTTCCTGGATCACGTCGGCCGGGAGAACCTCCCCGACGGCTTCGTCACCGATATCGAGCGCTGGAAGACCCGCAGCGGCGTGGTCAAGATCAACCTGGCGCTGGCCGAACTGCCGGACTTCACCGCCGACCCAGGCACCAGCCTGCAAGAGCACCACACAGGCTCGGTGGAGATGGCCCCGACCATGCCCTACATCGAGCAGGCGTTCGCCGACGCGAGGAACGGCCGCCCGTCGGCCCGGCCGTTCAGCGACGGCGTCATCCCGACCTCCTTCGACACCACGCTGTGCCCGGCTGGGTTCCACATCATGTCGCTGTTCACCCAGTGGGTGCCGTCGGACTGGAGTCAGCAGCCGCACACCGAGGAGCTGCGGGCCTACGCCGACCGGATGATCGACTGCTACAACGAGGTGGCACCGAACTTCAAGAGCTCGATCCTGCACACCGACATCGTCGGCCCGTATGAGATGGAACACGACTACGGCCTGATCGGCGGCAACATCTTCCACGGCGAGCTGTCGGTGGAGCAGCTGTTCCACATGCGCCCCGCGCCCGGGTACGCCGACTACCGCACCCCGGTGCCCGGGCTTTACTACGCCAGCTCCGCAACCCACGGCGGCGGCGGGGTGTGCGGCATCCCCGGCATGCAGGCGGCCCGCGCCGCCATCGCCGACCGCCGCGCCGCGGTCCGCCGTCGGCCAGCACGCCCCCGCCCGCTCTCTCGGTGACCGCGCCGCCGCCGGGCGCGCCGGGCGCGCCGGGCAAGGGACAGGTTGCCCCGCCCGCCTCCCCTTCCCCCTTCACTCCCCCAGATGGGGCATGGTGCGCCAACCATGCCCTTCCCGCGGACCGTTGCCGCCGGACCACGTCTCCGGCCGACGGCGCGCTGACCGCGATGCTCGAGGCGCGCAGCGTCGCGCTCGTCGGCGCCAGCGCCCGGCCGGGCAGCCTCGGCGCCCGGATGGTTGCCGAAGTGGCCAGGAGCCCGTCCCGGCCCCGCACCTACCTGGTCAACCCGCGCTACGCCGAGATCGGCGGCGTGGCCTGCCTGCCCAGCCTGGCCGACGTGCCCGAGCCGGTGGACCTGGTGCTGCTGGGCGTGCCCGACTCCGTCCTGGCCGAACAGCTGGACCTGGCGGCACGCACCTGCGCTCGTTCGGCAGTCATCTTTTCAAACGCCGCGGACCCTCCCGGGATGCACGGGCTGAGAGACCGCCTGGCCGCGACCGCCAGGCACGCGGGCATGGCGGTGTGCGGCGCGGGGTGCATGGGGTTCGTCAACGTGGCGGCCGGCCTGCGGGCCGTCGGGTACGCCGAGCCGGACCCGCTGCCTGCCGGCCCGGTCGCGCTGGTCACCCACTCCGGGTCGGTGTTCTCCGCGCTGCTGCGGGCACGCCGCGGGTTCGGCTTCACCGTGGCCGTCTCCTCCGGGCAGGAGCTCGTCACCACCGCCGCCGCCTACGCGCGCTACGCGCTGGCGCTGCCGCAGACGCGGGTGCTCGCGCTGGTGCTCGAGGCGATCAGGGAGCCCGCGGAACTGCGCGCGGTGCTGGGGGAGGCCCAGGCCCGCGACGTGCCGGTGGTGCTGCTGTCCGCCGGCGCGTCGGCGGCCGGTAAGGCCCTGGTGACCGCGCACTCCGGCGCGCTGGCCGCCGCCGACGGCGCCTGGCAGGCGCTGGCCCGCCGCTACGGGGTGCACCGGGTGCGCGATCTCGCGGAGCTGGCCGACACCCTGGAGCTGTTCTCGGCGGGCCGCCGTGCCGCTGCCCCCGCCGGTATCGCCACCGTGCACGACTCTGGCCTGGAACGCGCGCACATCGCGGACCTGGCCGCCGACCTCGCCGTGCCCTTCACCGCCATCGCCGCGGCCACCAGGGACAGGCTGGCGGCGGTGCTGGACCCCGGGCTGGAGCCGGGCAACCCGCTGGACGTGTGGGGTACCGGCAGGGACACCGAGACGCTGCTCACCGAGTGCCTGTCCGCGCTGGCCTGCGACCCGGCGGTGGCGGCGGTCGCCCTCGCGGTCGACCTGGTGCCGGAGTTCGACGGTGACGAGTCCTATCCGCGGGCGGTGCTCGGGGCCGCCGCGCAGACGCCCAAGCCGG
>JAFAPY010000088.1 GCA_019246795.1 Streptosporangiaceae bacterium
TGGCGATCGTCGGCCGTCAGGAATCCGCAGGCCAGAAGGGCGGAGGATGCGAGATTCGAACTCGCGAGGGGTTGCCCCCAACACGCTTTCCAACAATGCTGACCGGCGTTCACCACAGGCCGCCGCCGTCCGTGACCTGCCCGGACACGACCGGGGCGGTCGCTGGTGAACGGCGCCGGACGGAGGTGAATGAGACAGAAACTGAGACACGGAGTCTGCGGCGGTCTGCGAGTCCGCCATGCATCTCAAGGCTGGCACAGCGGGCAGGAACTCAGCGGGAGACGGGCTGGATACGCTCCAGCTGCCGGAGTTCTTCCTCGTCGTGGGACGCCTGGTACAGGTCAAGCGCGAGCTGGCCGTTCAGCCAGAACTGGGGAGTGGTCCCGAGCGCCTTGGCCAGCCGTAGTGCTGTTGACGGTGTGATGCCGCGCCGTCCGTTGACGATCTCATTCAGCCGCACGTACGAAACGCCGATCCGGTCCGCGAGCTCCGCCTGCGTCATGCCCAGCGGCCTGATGAACTCTTCCAGCAGCATCTCTCCCGGCGGCGTCGGCGGCCGGTCCGACGGTATCCTCACTTGGCCCATCCCGTCATCTCCCTCAGTGATAGTCAACGATCTCGACATCTTCCGCACCAGACTCGGTCCACCGAAAGCACACCCGCCACTGCTCGTTTATCCGGATCGAGTACCGTCCCTCCAGCTCGCCTTTCAGCTTCTCCAGGCGGTTACTCGGCGGTGCCCGCAGATCGCCTAGCACGACGGCCTGATTCAGCTGGTCTAGCTTCCTCCTGGCCACCCGCGCCAAGTCCGACGGGCACGACTTGCGTGCCTGCTTGGTGTCGCGCCCGTCGAACAGGTCCTCGGTGCCCTTGTCCCGGAATGACGCGATCACTCAGTCGAGTATAACGGATCACGTAATCCGTTGTTAAGATTTAGCTGGGAGTCACAGGGCCACGACGCAGCCTCCCCGGCCTTAAGGCCCTGGCCGGCCTGGCCCGCGGCCGGATGAAGGCCCGGCACGATGACCTGGCCGAGGCCCTGGACGGCATGTTCGATGACCACCACGGCGAGCTCGCCCAGGTACTGCTAGACCAGATCGCCTTCCTCGACGAGCGGATCGCTCAGCTGTCTGCGCGGGCCGCCGAGCTGGCCGCGGCGATGCCCGAAGCCTGGGGCGTCGATGCGGACGGGACCACCGGGCCCCGGGCAGGCACCACCCCCGATGCCCCGGTGCTGAACGCCGTGGCCCGGCTGGCCGAGATCCCCGGCGTCAGTCCCGAGCTGGCGCGGACCATCATCGCTGAAACGGGCCTGGACATGAGCAGGTTCCCCACCGCCGCTCACCTGGTGTCCTGGGCCGGACTATGCCCCTCGGCCCGCCAGTCCGGCACCCGCACCCGGGCCGGGAAGAAAGGCCAGGGCAACGGCTACCTCCGGGGCAGCCTCGGCCAGGCCGCCATCGGCGCCGCCCGCACGGACACGTTCCTCGGCGAGCGCTACTGGCGGATCGCCCGCCGCCGCGGCAAGGCCAAGGCCCAAGTCGCCGTCGCCCGGTCCATCCTGGTGATCATCTGGCACCTTCTGGCCGACCCCGCCGTCCGGTTCACCGACCGCGGCCCCGGCTACTACCAGGCCCGCACCGACAAAGACAAGAAGGTCAAGAACCACATCCGGCAGATCGAAGCCCTGCTAGGCCACACCATCACCATCATGCCGAAGGCCGCCTGACCCATACCGGCCCTGACCAGACCCGATCACCACCCAAGCCCGGGTCCGCTGCCGCGCGCCCATTTACCGTTGGTGATTTTCCGGTCAGCTCTGGGCTGAGCTGTCCCGATCGTTTCAAGCTAGGCCGACGTCTTCGGCCGGTCCTCCCTGCACGGCATCACACGGCGGTGAACTGCAACCCAAACTGCAACCCATGGGGCGACCTCACCATGCCAGTCGGTCGGTAGTGTCACTGGCGTGACCGGCGCGAGCACCTTGCCGAGCTGGCGGGACCTGGAGCTAGGCGCGCCCGAAATTGCCCGGCTGGGCATGGCCCGCTTGAACATTCCGCGCGTTGCACTGTTGGGTACGTTGCGCCGTGACGCATCTCCGCGCATCAGCCCCGTGGAGCCGTGTATCGCTGATGGGCAGCTGCTTATCGGTGCCATGGCGTGGTCCATGAAGACGGCTGACCTGCGGCGTGATCCGCGGTACGTGTTGCACAGCGCTGTGACCGACCCTGACAGCGGCGAGGGAGAACTCAAGCTGTCGGGAAGAGCCACTGAGGTCAGCCAAGATCATCGCAACGGCGTATCTGACGCATGGTGGGTGACCTGGTCGCCTGACAAGGCGGTCGTATTCTCACTCAGCCCCGAGCACGCGGTATTTGTCGAGTGGGACACCGAGCATGGCCTGATGAGGGCGCACCGATGGTCTCCGCAAGGCGGCTATACTCAATCGAGCCGTCACTATCCGTAGAACGATCTGAACGCGGGACCTACTGCTTAGGAGGTCAAGTCGGGAGGACGGTTAACGTGCTCCTGTACAGGTCATCCGGCGTTCGTGTTACCCCTGATGGCCTCCGAGTGACCGCTGTGCCTCCCTCGTTCTGGCGCGTTCGGCATCGGTGCTCGGGAGTGCTGGGCGCGGTGTCGTCTCCGATCCCCGGCTTCGCGTCACGAATACCCGGTGGCAGGTCGCCCCGACGCCGACGGCTGCCAGGCTCGAGGACCAGGAACGGCCCGGCGGAGCGGGATGCCGCCTGGGCGACCTAATGTAGTGCCGGGTGGGAACGTTCCGGCGTCCCGGTGCGGTCGACTTCCGGCGGGAGGCTGCCATGGTGCCCTTGCTGACGCTGACGCGATACACGAGACCGGCCCAGCACGTTTTGATCCGGGCCGAGCAGCAGGCACTGGCCGATGGTGACCCCGCCATCAGCACCGGAGACATGCTGCTGGCTTGCTGCACGCTGACCGCGGAGTGGCGGCAAGCGCCCTGGAGTCCCTGGGATTACCGCTGAGGCGGTGCGCCGCCAGCTGGGGGAGATCACCCGCCCGGATGAAGACGGCGCCTCATCGTATGGCATCTCCAGGCGCATCACGTTTACCAGGATGGGGATGGGCCTCTTGTCACATACCATCACGGCCTTGACCAAGACCGGCCATGCCGAGGACGGCCAGCCGCGAACGCCTCAGGGCCCCTACCTGTGCACCGGAGAGATGCTGGTGGCACTGATCGGTGTGCTGCCCGAAAGCACGGTACCAGTGGTCGCCGCAGGTGGGGCGGAAGCTGTCCAGGTACTGAATCGCCTTGGCGTTGACCGGTCCGCTGCTCTTGCCCGCGTGATCGAGCAGGTTCGCCGGTCACCAGCAGATGAGCGGCCGCCTTGGGCAGGGGCATAGCCGCCATCGTTGAACCGAAGTCTGATCATGCCCGAACTTGAGCGCGACGCCATAGAGGTGTGGCTGCATCTCGATGAGGAGGGAGTTGCCGTTCGGGTGTACGGACCCGGCGACCGGCTACTGGATGCGTACCATGCGCATGCGGTCTCGATCCAAGCCGCGCAAGCCGAGGTCACCGCTCGCTATACCGAACGCGGCTACCGGGCCGAAGGCAGCTGGCGTCTGCAGCGTTGGAGCACAGACCGTCAAGGGTTTGGCGAGATTATCCACGACTCATCACGCAGCTTCGCCTGACCAGGCGCGTACGGACTCCGAGCGACTGCTTGGAAGGCCTGTTTGCGCAGCGGGTCAACGTGCCGGTTCGCAGGTGAGCCGACGTGGCGGCTGTCCGGGAGTGACCGTGATTTCCCGGCGTTGACCGGCTGATCGGACGCAACGGGCACGGCCTCCCGGCCCCGAACTAGCGGCGCCGGGCGTTGGCGTGTCGGCGGTAGCCCGGCGAAATCTCCCAGATTCTTGGGATGGTCCGGTGCCGGCGGGCGCGCGAGTCTTACGGAGCACGCACAACTACGAAGGGATAAGAAAGATGTACGCGAGGACATCGAGCTGGACCGGGACGCCGGAGGCCCTCGAAAGGTGGGCGGAGCAGACGGCGCAGACTGTAGCGCCGATGGTAGCCGGACTGCCCGGGAATGCAGGCGCCTATTTCCTCATCGACCGTGAGGCGGGCCGGGCATTGACGCTTACGCTCTGGCAGAGTCAGGATGCCGCGCTGGCGAGTGATGCGGCGGCGGAGAAGAGCCGTGCTAGCACGATCGCCGCGACCGGAGTCGAATTGCACGACCGGGGACGCTGGGAGGTGGCCGCACGGTCAGAGACGTCGGCCATGCAAGGAAGTTAGGATTCACCCGAGGTGACGCGGGAAGTGACGGCGTGAAGCGGGAAGCAGCCCTCAAGAGCCTGACCGGTGCGATCATCGCGATCTGCCGGTCAGGGCTTCCCGCTGATGAGCTGCGCGACCGCGTGCTTTCCCGGCTGCGCCGGGCCGTTCCTTTCGACGCCGCGTTCTGGGCCACCGTTGATCCGGCCACACTGTTGTTTACCCGGCCGCATCAGCAAGAGATACCGGCCGAGACGATCCCCTACTTTGTCCGCAACGAGTTCCTCGATGAGGACGTGAACAAGTGGACGGCGTTGGTGCAGGACCGCTGGGGTGTGCGAACGCTGGCCGATGCAACCGGCGGCGCCGTGCAGGACAGCATGCGTTATCGGGATATCTTCCGGCCGCTTGGCCTGGGCGACGAACTGCGTGCGGTGCTGCGCGTCGGCGGCGTCTGCTGGGGATACATGTGCCTGCATCGCGGCGCGGGTGCTGAGTTCTCGACGGGGGAAGTGCACTACATCCAGCGCATCGCGCCTCATCTGGCCGAGGCGATTCGGACGGGGCTTTTGGCCTCTCCGGTCGAGCTCACCCAGCTGGCCGATGCGCCAGGGCTCGTATTGATGGCAGCTGATGGCTCATTCATCTCGACCACTGCCGCGGGTGAGCGCTGGCTGGACGAGCTCGGTCCGGTGCGACCCGAACGCGACAGCCTGCCCGTTGAGTTTCATGCACTGGCCGCGAGGCTAGGCCGACCCGATACCGAGCAGGCTGCGCTGCCCAGGCTCCGGGTGCGGACACGCACCGGTCGCTGGGCGGTACTTCACGGTTCGCGCCTCACTACCGGCGGGACCCCGGCGATCGCTGTGATCATCGAAGCGCCGTCGCCCAGCGAACTCGCTCCGGTTCTGATGATGGCCTATGGCCTGACCAGGCAGGAGCAAGCCATCACCGGGCTCGTCTGCCGGGGCCTGTCCACTCGCGATATCGCCGGACGCTTGCACATCACCGTCAACACGGTTCAAGACCACTTGAAGTCGATCTTCGACAAAACCGGAGCGCGTAGCCGACGTGGGCTCGTCGCGGCGATTCTTCAGGAGCAGTATCTGCCACGCGCCGTCACCGGGCAGCCCATCGGACCATCGGGTTTCTTCACGCGATAGGCCAGCCCGCCATCAGGCAACTCTCCGGTGCGGGTACCGCTGTGACCTGGGATTGCATGGGCGCCCGAGCGCCACCTGAATGCGGGACCTACTGCT
>JAFAPY010000095.1 GCA_019246795.1 Streptosporangiaceae bacterium
CCCGGCTGCCCGGCCGGGACGTCCCGCCCGCCTCCGGACGCATGCGCCGTCATAACTCTAACCTAGCTGCCTTCGTCCGGCTGGGCGCAGCCGCCACCGGCGGCCCTTGACCACATCAGGATGGTGCTGTACGTTAGCAGTCGTACAATTTGTATGTTGAGAAGCATACAACAGCCGCGGTCCGGCTGGCGGCAGCGCCGACAACATCCCCGGCCCGGGCCGCGGCGTCATCGTCCGGCATCGCCCGAAGGCCGCACTGCCGCCTGCTGTGCGTATCTAGGCGGGGATGCACAGCAGGGAAGGAGGGCCGCCCGGCCTACCACGGGCGGCCCTCCCGGACGTCATGCCGGCCCTCCCGGACGTCATGCCGACCGGACCGCCGCGACCGGCGTGTCACCGCCGCGGGGAAGATCCAGGGAGCTGCCGCGGACCCACCGCGTGATTACCGCGGGCTGGCTGCGGCCAGCCGGGCGCGGACCTGATCCGCGGAGGGGTTCACCAGCGCCCTGCCGTCGGGGAACACCACGGTGGGCACCGTCTGGTAGCCGCCGTTGACGGACATCACATACTCTGCTGCGGCCGGGTCCCGCTCGATGTCGACCTCGGAGATCTCGATTCCCGCCCTGGCGAGCTGGCTCTTTAGCCTGCGGCAGAAGCCGCACCATGAAGTGGTGTACATCGTCAGGCCAGGCACCAGGTCTCTCCTCGCGGTTGCTTGAAATTTCCTGTACTGTGCAACACCGCAACGGCCAGGAGCGTTCCCGGGCCGGCACTGGCAAGATGAGGCCGATGGCGGACACGGTGCTCGGCGCGTCGGACGCGCTGCTGGCCGGGCTTGACCCGGAGCAGCGCGAGGTGGCCCTGGCCGCCCGCGGCCCGGTGTGCGTGCTGGCCGGCGCGGGCGCCGGCAAGACCCGCGCGATCACGCACCGGATCGCGTACGCGGTGTGCATCGGCGCGGTCGACCCGGTACACGTCCTCGCGCTCACCTTCACCGTGCGCGCTGCGGGGGAACTGCGCGGCAGGCTGCGGCAGCTCGCCGCGGGCGCCGGAGCAGGCCTCGGCGTCGCCGGGGTCCGCGCGACCACCTTCCATTCCGCCGCGCTGCGCCAGCTCAGCTACTTCTGGCCGCGGGTCATTGGCGGCCGTCCGCCGGCGCTGATCGGCACCAAGGCCGGCCTGGTGCGCGAGGCGGCGAAGCTGGCGCAGGTGCGCCTCGACGACGCCGCCGGCCTCGCCGACGCTGCCGCTGAGATCGAGTGGGCGAAGACCACGCAGGTCCGCCCGGACGGCTACCCGCAGGCTGCGGCCGCGGCCGGACGGTCGCCCGCCCCCCGGGCCGGCGACATGGCCGCGGTCTATGACGCCTACGAGCGGCTGCGCCGGCAGCGGCACCTGATCGACTTCGAGTCGGTGCTGGAGCTGACCGCCGCCATCGTCGCCGAGGACCGCGCCGCGGCGGACCAGGTGCGCGACGCGTTCCGGCACTTCGTGGTCGATGAGTACCAGGACGTGAACCCGCTGCAGAAGCTGCTGCTCGACGCCTGGCTCGGCGACCGGGACGACCTGTGCGTGGTGGGGGACCCGCACCAGACGATCTACTCGTTCGCAGGCGCCACGCCGGCCTACCTGACCGGGTTCAGCGCCGAGTTCCCCGCCGCGACCGTGATCCGGCTGGTACGCGACTACCGGTCGACACCGCAGGTGGTGGCGGTGGCCAACCGGCTCAGCCGGTCCGCCTCCCCGCTGGTGGCCCGCCGGCCGCCGGGACCGCAGCCGGTGCTCACCGCCTACGCCGACGACTCCGCCGAGGCGGCCGGGGTCGCGGTTGGTGTCCAGGCGCTGCTGGGCGCAGGGGTCCCGGCCAGGGAAATCGCGGTGCTGATGCGGGTCAACGCCGACACCGAACGGTTCGAGCAGGCGCTGACCCAGGCTGGGGTCGCCTACCAGGTGCGCGGGGCGGAGCGGTTCTACGAGCGGCCGGTGGTGCGGCAGGCCCTGCTGCTGCTGCGCGGTGCCGCCCGAGCAGCAAGCCTTGCCGACGACGCCGACCCGCTTACCCAGCTTCCGGCCGCCGTCGCGCACGTGCTCACCGGCATCGGCCTCACCGCCGCGCCGGCGGGCGGCAGCGCGGCGGGGCGGGAGCGGTGGGAGTCGCTGGCGGCGATCGCACAGCTCGCCGCGGACACGCATGCTGCGCACCCGGAGGCGACGCTGGCCGATTTCGCGGCCGAGCTGAGCCAGCGGGCGGAGCTCGGCCACGCGCCGGCCTTCGATGGGGTGACGCTTGCTTCGATGCACGCGGCCAAGGGCCTGGAATGGGATGCCGTGCTGCTGCCGGGCCTTGCTGAGGGATTGATGCCGATCGTGCACGCCCGCACGCCCGAGGCGGTGGCAGAGGAACGCAGGCTACTGTATGTGGCAGTGACCAGGGCACGGGAACGCCTGTACCTGTCCTGGTCCGCGGCCCGCACGCCGGGTGCCCGCCAGGCCAGGCAGCGGTCGCGCTTCTTGGATGACATGCGACTGTGAGTGCCGGCCGGCGGCCCGTCGGCTGCCCCGACGGCGTGAACGACTGAGGTAACGCTCGGCGATGAGAGGTTCCGTGGCTGAAGCGCTGGACAGGCTCCTGGACCTGCTGAACCTGGAGCAGATCGAGGTCAACATCTTCCGCGGCCGCAGCCCCAAGGAGCGGGTGCAGCGGGTCTTCGGCGGCCAGGTGGCCGGCCAGGCGCTGGTCGCGGCCGGGCGCACGGTCGCGGCCGACCGGCCGGTGCATTCGCTGCACGCGTATTTCATCAGGCCGGGGGACCCGGCGGTCCCGCTGGTCTACATGGTGGACCGGGTGCGGGACGGGCGGTCGTTCACCACCCGCCGGGTGACCGCGATCCAGCACGGACAGGCCATCTTCACCTTGTCTGCGTCGTTCCAGCGTCCCGAGCCCGGCCTGGTGCATGCCGGCCCGATGCCGGACGTGCCGCCGCCCGCGGCGATCGAGCGGACGAGCGACCGGCTGGCCAGGCTGCTGGGCGAGGCGCCGGAGCCGACGGTCGGCACTCCGTTCGACCTGCGGTCGGTGGGCCCCCTGTCGGTCGAGGCCGAACGTGACCCGTCGCTACGCACCACGCAGAACCTGGTGTGGCTCCGGGTGGACGGTGAACTGCCCGACGACCCGCTGCTGCATGTGTGCCTGATGACCTATGCCTCGGATATCACGCTGATGGACACGGTGCTGCTTGCGCAGGGCCTGTCCTTCCAGGGCGGCCGGATACAGACCGCCAGCCTGGATCATGCGATGTGGTTCCACCGGCCGTTCCGCGCCGACTCGTGGCTGCTGTACGCGCAGGAGTCGCCGGTGACCCACGGCGCCAGGGGCCTCGCCCGCGGCGAGGTGTACACCGCCGATGGCAAGCTGGTGGTCTCGGTGGTGCAGGAGGGCCTGATTCGCATGAGGTCCGACGAGCAGGCCTGAGATCCCGCGCCGAAATTGTGTTGCCGGGCTCGGCGGCCACCACTTAGGCTGCTGGCATGTCCCGTGGGCCAGTTGTCGGCTCTCCAGGAGGGAGGTGCCCCGAGATGAACATCGGCTCTGCTGCTGTGCCCGCAGCGCTGTGGCGTCCGCGTCCGGGCGCTTCCAGCCTGCGTGCCGGCTTCCCGGGGATGGCCGCGCTCGGTGCCCGCAGCGGCACCCGGCCGCGTTTCGCTGCCGTCCCGTGCTTCTCGGGCAAGGCTGCGCCTTCCGCCGTCCCGGCGCTGACGACCGTCCCCGCGATGCAGCCCGGGCAGCTGGATGTGCACAACTACATGACTCGTGTCATCGCCGTTGGCGAGGGCGCATCGGGTCCGCCTCTATCGAGGGCACCGGCCTAGACAGGCCGGCCGGAGATCCCCTTGAGGCCGCGGACCCGCACACAGGGTCCGCGGCCTTAGCTATGTCAGGGCCTCGGGTCCCGGGACGGGCGAGAGATCGCGTGAGGTAACCAGGACCGGTAAGCGAGAGGGGATGGACCGATGCAGTGGCGCGATGCCACCGTCGCCACGATGGAGCAGCCCAGGTCCGAGCCGTCCAGATCCGTTGCGGCGCGGCATGAGCCACAGGCCAGGCAGCCACCCGGCCAGGCAAGCGCGTTCCCGGTGGGCCTGGACCTTCCGTGCACGCAAGACCCGGAGCTGTTCTTCGCGGAGTCTCCGGATGACCTGGAGCAGGCCAAGGCGATGTGCCGGGGATGCAGGGCGCGGATGGCGTGCCTGACCGGTGCGCTCGAGCGCCGGGAGCCCTGGGGCGTCTGGGGCGGCGAGTTGCTGATGCGCGGCGCGATCGTGCCCCGCAAGCGCCCGCGCGGCCGCCCGCGCAAGGCGGAGCGCAAGACAGGGCGCAAGGCCGAGGTGGCCGCCTGACCAGGTACACGACGCACGATGGAGTGATCAACGTGGGTATCACCGAGGAGCTGGCGATCCAGCGAAATCGCAGCAGCCTGGAAGCGGCGGAGCGGATACGGCACTCGCGCAGGGCACGCGCGCTGCGTCGCGCCAGCCGGATGGAGCGCAAGGCGGAGCACCGCATGATCGAGGCGTGGCGCCGGGCGGCGAAGCTGCGCGCCGCGGCAGGGGCCGGTGACTACTGAGCCCGCAACGGCACGGGCCCGGGGCCCTGTCCGGGCCCGTGCCTATGCCGGCAGCGGGTCGAGGTAGCCGGGGACCCAGGTGAGCACCTCGGCCCGGAACTCGCCCTCGCACTCCAGCTGGCACAGCACGCCGATGCCGGCGGTGGAGACGCGGTGGATGAGCACGTAGGACGGCGGCAGGTTGAACTTACGCGAGATGTTGCTCGCGTCGGTGACGCGGGCGGCCTCGCCGCGCAGCCATTCCCGGCTGAACTTGAAGCAGTCCACCTTGGATGGCTCGGCGAGCGGCGCCAGGAACGCGCGCAGGGCGTCCAGGTCCACCTCGATGCCGGGCCGCAGGAACCCGTGGTCGCGCAGCTCCCGCTCGACCGCGCCGATGTCGGGGTCCTCCTCGTGCATGATCCGCAGCAGCCGGCCGAAGAACGGGGGCAGTCCGCCCGGCAGCCGGTCTACCGCGCCGAAGTCGATCACGCCGAGCCTGCCGTCGTCGAGCAGCCGGAAGTTGCCCGGGTGCGGGTCCGCGTGCAGCAGGCCGGTCCGCGCCGGACCGGAGAACAGGAACCGGACAAGCAGGATGCCGGCCCGGTCCCGTTCGGCCTTGGCGCCGTCGCTGATGATCGCCGACAGCGGCGTGCCGCCCAGCCATTCGGTGACCAGCACCTGGGGGGTCCCGGCGACGACGTCGGGCACGTAGATGTCAGGGTCGTCCCGGTACGCCTCGGCGAAGGCGTGCTGGGCGGCCGCCTCCAGCTCGTAGTTGAGTTCTTCGGCGACCCGGTCGCGCAGCTCGTCGAGCAGCGGCTTGACATCCAGCCCCGGCATCAGCGCGCCGAACAGCCGCCCGAGCCGGCTGAGCTGGGTGAAATCGCCGATCAGCGCGCGTCCCGCGCCCGGGTACTGGATTTTCACCGCGACGTCCCGGCCGTCGTGCCAGACGGCTTTGTGGACCTGGCCGATGGACGCGGCCGCGGCCGGGGTGTCGCTGAACTCGGCAAAGTTGTCGCGCCACTGCTCGCCCAGCTCCCGGGCGAGCACGTGGTGCACGGTGCGGGCGGGCAGCGGCGGTGCCGACTCCTGCAGCCGGGTCAGCGTGGCGCGGTACGGGCCAGCCAGTTCCGGGGGCAGCGCCGCCTCGAAGATCGACAGCGCCTGGCCCAGCTTCATCGCGCCGCCCTTGAGCTCGCCGAGCACCCTGAAGATCTGGTCCGCGGTGCGCCGCTGGATCTCCTGCGCCACGATCTCGGCTGGCCGCCCGCCGATCCGCTTGCCGACCCCGAGCGCGGTACGGCCGGCGAATCCGATCGGCAGCCCAGCTATCTTCGCGGCACGGGTCACCGCGTTACGGGGGACATCATTCACAACGGACATTGTCTCGTATAACGCGGCGTCCGCGGTAACCATGCCCGGCAACCAACGCTCATGCCGGGGCCGCAGCCGCAGTGGCCGCGCCGCAGCCGCATGCGGGATGAGGCAGCCAGGTCCGGCGCCGCCATTGCCAGTCGGGCAGCGCCACCTCCAGCGTCCCGTTCGCCGTGACCGGGGACGCCCAGGCCCGGTCGATGAACGCCAGCGCTTGCGCGGACGCCAGCGCAGCCGTCATGGCGGCGAGCACGGTGTCGCATGCCTGCGGCCGGGCGTGTGCGAAGGTCGCCTGGGCCAGGATCTTGGGCCAGGCGGGATCGCCCTCGGCCTTGCGCAGGTCCACGCAGCGCAGGCATGCCGTGCTGGCCGGCCGCACGAGCGGCCCCACCACGCCGATCGCCTCGTCGGCCCGGACGGCCAGGTGGGCAACGCGGTCGCGGACGAGAGCACCGGTCAGGTCCGGCAGCGTCGGCGCGGTGAGGATCACCAGGTCGGGCAGCGCGCCGTCGTCGCGGGTCCGGACCTCGGGGGCGGCCCGCCTGACCGCACGGGCAGCTCCGTCCTGCCTCGGCGCGCCGAGATCGGCGTGGATCAGCCCGGCGGGCGCCAGGTCGGCCGGCTCGGCGGGCTCCGGATCGGCGCACGCCACGTGCCCGATACCCGATGCCGCAAGGAAGCTGGCCACGCAGGCGCCGGTCCGGCCCGCCCCGTGCACGCGGATGAACGCTGCCCGCCTGCGGGCCAGCGTGCGGGCCCCGCCGTCCCCGTCGCCGTAGGCCAGCGCCGCGGTGGCCAGTTCCGGGGCAAGGCGGGCGCGCAGCGGATCCGGAAGCGAGGCACGCAGCCGCGCCGGGAAGTCGTCGAGCACGCCCGCGGCAGCCAGCAGTGCCAGCACCCGGTCGGCGGCCTCGGCCGGAACGCCGTAGGCTTGCGCGGTGCCGATCACCGCGCCGCGGTCTCGGCTTCCGTCCAGCAGGCTGATAACGGCTGCCGCCTTGCCTAGCCCGGCGAGCGCGACCGCCCGCCGCGGATCGACGCCGAGCTGCAGCGTGTCCCGGTCTCGCCACAGCGGCAGCAGTCCCGCCTTCAATGCCGGCCTCATGGCCACATGGTGACAGCGGGGTGTGACATTCCGCGCACGCTCCGGGCGCACGGGCCCGGCACGGGATCATGCCGCCGGGTCCACCCGGACCGCGCGTGCCCACGCCGGCGCGGCCGGAGCTCCGGGGCCGAGCAGCCCGACCACCACCCGGGTGCCCTTGGGCGGCTCGGCTGGCCACGGCGTGTACCCGTCGGTGAGCACGACGGTGACGGCAGGCCTGGGCCGCAGCGCGGCCGCCGCGGCGATGCCGGCGCCCATGTCGGTCCCGCCGCCGCCGACGAGCTGCACCTGCCGTGCGGAGCTGACCCGCCGGGCGGGCGCGACCGCGGTGTCGCAGGCCAGCACGCACACCTGGCGGGCCAGGCCCAGGGCGCGCAGCAGCCCCTCGACCTCGGCCAGGGCCATCGCCAGCAGCTCGGAGGTCATGCTGCCCGAGGTGTCGCACACCACGGCGACATCGGGCACCGGCCGCCGCAGCGCGGGCAGCACCACCTGGCCGGTCACCGCGCAGCGCCGGGACGGCCGCCGGTAGCTGTAGTCGACCGCCCCGCAGACCTCGGCAACGGCGCGGCGCAGTTCCGCCGCGAGCACGGTGCGCCAGTCGACCTTGGGGCGCAGCAGGTCCTCGGCCCAGCGCAGCAGCCCGGCCGGGACGGTCCCCGGCTGCTTGCCGTGCGCGAGCACCTGCTGCGCCACCTGCCGCCGCAGCAGGTCGGCCTGCCAGGCCGGCAGGTACGTCCCGCAGCGCTCCCCGGGGGGACGACCCCCCCTGTCCCCCCCGCCGTGCTCCCCGGGAGGACGACCCCCCCTGTCCCCCCCGCAGGCGCACGCCCGTGGCATCCCGTCCGCGCCGCTGCCGCAGTCGAGCCACTGACCCGCCGTTTCCCCGGATTTTCCAGCAGCCGAACGACCGGTGCTGCCTCCTCCCCGCCCCTGCGCGGGCCCAGCGCGGAGGCCGCCGAAATACTGTTCGGCCAGCAGGCCATCGGGCGCGCCCAGGTCGGCGGGCAGGACAGGCGAGCCGGGCAGCTGCAGCCCGGCCGGCACCAGGTCGTCGTTGATCTCGGCATCGGCGGCCCGTACCCAGGCCCGCGCAGTGTCCGGGCCGACGTCGGCCGCCTGTGCCCGCTCGCCGTGCGTGCGCAGCAGATGGCACACATGGTGGACCAGGACGCTGCCGAACTGCGCCGCGGTCCAGCTCGCGGCAAGCCGGGGGTCGGCGTGCATCCGCCAGCTGTCGTCCACCGACACGGTGCCGCTGCCGGGCTCCGCGATCACCCGGGCGCCGAACACCCCGGTGGCCAGGTACGGGAACCGGGTGGCGGCCCACAGCCGCGCCGCCGCCAGTCCCGAAATCGCGTGCTCCGTCACAGCAGGCTCACCCGTGCAGCAGCCCGGCGTCGCGCAGCACCGGCGCGAACAGCCGGATCTCGGCGGGCAGCGCCGCGCCGTCGGGACGGCACCGGGCGAGCACGCGCGCGGCGACCGCGGCCACGTCCGGGGCCGCGTCGGCGGCGAGGCCGAGGGCCTGCCATCCGGCCGCCCAGCGTTGCGGCGTCGGGTCCGCGGCAACCGCGGCCGCGATCGCGGCCAGCGCCGCATACGCCCGGTCACCCCGTTCGGGCAGCCGGAACGACGCGGGGTCGGCGAGCACATGCTCGGGGTCCGGCAGGTCCATCTCCGCCAGCCAGGTGAGAAACTCCACCCCGGCGCCCTCGCCGACCGCTCCGCGGACCAGGGCGAAACGAGCGTCGTCGGATGCCGCGGCCGCGCCGGCCGCGGCCATCAGCCGCGCCGCCATCTCCCAGGTCCGCGGGGATGGCCAGCCGCGCCCCGCGGACGCCGGGTCCGACGGCGGCACGCATGCCAGCGCCGGGCGTACGTGCAGGAACGCCGCGACGAGGCCCCGGCACAATATCTCATCGGCCTGCCATCCGTCCGGCAGCGCCGGCACCACCGGCGGCGCCCAGCCGCCAGCCAGCCCGTCGGCCACGGCGCGCGGATGAGCTTGCCAGCTCAGGTGGCACAGCCGGTTGGCCAGCGGCGCGGTCAGGTCCCAGCCGTCGGCGGCCTGCTCCGGCGGGTTGGCCGCCGCCACCACCGCCACCTCGTCAGGCAGGGTCAGGTCGCCGACCGCGCGTTCGAGCACCACCCGGAGCAGCGCGGCCTGCACGGCGGGCGGCGCGGTGGACAGCTCGTCGAGGAACAGCAGGCCCCGCCCGGCCTCGGCCAGCCGCCGCGCCCACGCCGGGGGAGCGAACCGGACCTGGCCGCCGGCGACGATCGGCAGCCCGGCGAAGTCCGACGGCTCCCTGATCGAGGCGATCACGGTCTCGCAGGGCAGCCCCATGGCCTGCGCCATGGCACGGATCGCGGAGGTCTTGCCCGTGCCCGGCGCGCCCCACAGCAGTACCGGCACCCGGGCCGCCACCGCGACGCCGAGCGCTTCGGCTGCCGGGTTTGCCGCCGCTGGCGCGCTCACATCTTCCAGTGTGGGACATCACCGGCACCGGCCGGGCCCGTCGGGCCGGCGGCGGCCGCGATGGCGTGCACTTCCAGGGGCACCGGCTCGGTCCCCGGGGCGCGGACGCCGAGGACCCGCGCCCGCGGCCAGCCGGCCCGTTCCACCGCGACGATCAGGTGCCCGCCGGTCACGGCCAGCCCGCACGCCCACACCCAGGCCAGCCAGGAGACCGGCAGCGTGACGCGCAGCCGCCCCTGGTCCAGCTCGGCTGTGCCCCACCCGGGCCCGTGGTGCAGTGACACTGCCACCTGATCGGCGTCGATGCCGAGCCAGTCCGCCGCGGCCGGCGCAAGGCGGCCCGCAATCGCCGCCGTCAGGGCCGGCGCCGCCGTCAGGGCCGGCCGGGCCTTCGCGGCCTGCTCGTCGTGACCATCCGCGCGGCCCGCGTGCGCCGCGGCCACCTGCCCGGCCAGCCGGACCTGGAATCCGTAGCCCAGCGCGAGCAGGGACAGCATGTCGGTGCGGCGCTGGGCGGACCGCTCTATCTCCCGGGCCGCCTGCTGCCACCTGCCGGCCGCCGACGCAGGCATCGACGGCGGAACGGCTATCCGGATCGGCCTGCGCGGGCCCAGCACCCCCGGCACCGCGCCGGCCGAAACGGCGTACGGGCCCGCGGGGCCAGCCTGCTGGGCCTGCGCCGCCGCCGCGACGTCGTCCCAGCCGACCCTGATCTCGTCGCGCGGGCTGCGAGGGCCGACGGCCAGCACGGACAGGTCGCTGGCATGCCGTCCCCAGGCCTCGGCCAGGGCCACGCACCCGGCTTTCTCCCCGCCGAGCGCGGCCAGCACCAGTTCGGCCTCGGCGTCGGGATGCTGCGGCAGCCGCAGCATCCCGGCTTCCCAGCGCACCGGATGCATGCCGTGGCCGCACGGCACCTGGGTCTCGCAGCCCGGCAGGCAGTCGAACCACCTCACCTGTCAATCTTCGCTCGTTTGCGGCGCCGGACGCACAGCCACGGCCGCGCGGGCCCGCGTCGCCGGTCCCGTCACGACAACCTCGGCGGTGTCCGGGACCGCGGCCAGCGGCGGGGCCAGCCGCAGCCGGAACGCCTGCGTGCCGTCACCCAGCGTGCAGGCTTCGCTTGCCCTGCCCACGTGCCAGTTCCCGGCGCCGTCTTTCAGCCACCAGGAAAACCCCGGGCTGCCGATGTGCGTCAACCGGTCCGCGGGCGGCGGCATGCCAGCGGCCACCACGTGCAGGTGGCTCTCGCCCGCGGCGCAGCTCAGCCCGGCCAGGGCAAATCGCGCCCCGTCGATCTCGGGCAGAACAACGGCGAGCGGCGTGAACACCTCCTGCCCGCTTGCGGGCGGCGCCGCCTCCCGCTGCGCGGCGACGCTGGCCCAGGGGGCCGGGATCTCCGCGGCGGCAGGCACGGCGATGCCGTGGCCGGCCAGGCCGAGCCGCCCGTACAGCGCGGCGAGCTGTCCTGGTGCCGGGCTGTCGGCGGCGATGGCCCCCGCGTGCGTGAGCACCGTGACGATCTCGCCCAGGTCCGGGTCGGGCGTCGGCCCCCTGGCGTCCCAGGCGGCGGCCAGGATCCGTTCGGCTTCCTGGGTGAGCAGCCGTTCGGCCGGCGGGGGCGCCGCGGACTCCTCGACAGCAGGCCCGGGCTGGCGCGCGGCCTGCCGGACCAGGTGCAGCCGCAGCAGCGCCGTCCCGTCGCCGACCAGGTCCAGCCACCGGGTGCCGCGCGCAGGCGCGGGGGACAGCCGGACGACACCCTGCCAGGACGCCGTGCCTCCGTCGCCGTCGAAGACGACGGAGTAGCCGGCCCCGCGGTTATCCGATGCCCAGAGCTGGCGGTACGGCAGGTGATGCGGCCCGGCTCCGGTGATCTCCAGGTCCGTGCTCGACCCGTCCGCCGGCCAGTGCATCCGCATCACGACGGTGATCACCGCCTCGGCCGCCGTGCGTACCAGCGACATGAAGTGCAGCGCCGAGGGCGCGCGGCCATCGGCCACCTGCAGCGTCCGCCCGACCGGCACCGCGCGCATGGACACGCCCGCGTGCCTGGCCGTCGGCGCCCGGCGCCGCGGTGCCGCACCGCCGGATGCCAGTAGCATCCACGGCGGCGCGGCCGGCCGGCGCGCCAGGGAGCGGCTCAGCAGGCCCCGTGACCGGACGGTGAGGGCGGCGCGAAGGTCGTCCGCGGCACGCTCCGCGGATTCCTCGTCCAGCGCGCCGGCCGCGGCCAGGATGCGCCCGGCCCGGCGGATCCGCCACAGCGCGATCTCCGCAGCCACCGTGCCGGTGCCGGGTTCCCCGTGCCCGGCCGGTCCTTCCCAGCCGTCGGCCGCGTGCGCTGCCCGCCGCAGCTCCGCTTCGGCCAGCAGCCGCAGGTAGGTCTCGGCCCCTTCCCCGCTCACCCTCCGGGCTAAGCCGACGTGGCCACGGGCGGCGTGCCGGCCACCGTCCAGCAGCGGACGATGTCGCGCATGGACAGCAGCCCGGCTACCTCGTTGTTCTCGAGCACGATGAGGTGCCGGAACCCGCCGCGGGTCATCGCCGCGGCGGCGTCTTCCAGCGTCCACTCGGGCGAGGCGAACACCAGGTCTTCCGTGCGGTGCTGCGCCGCCAGTTCGGCGTCGGGGTCTTCGCCGGCGGCGATCGAGTCGAGGATGTCGCGTTCGGTGAGGATGCCGATCCCCGCATGCTCGGGGTCGATCACGACCGCAGCCCCGATGCGGCGCGCTGACATCATGCGGGCGGCCTGCCGCAGCGTGTGCGCTGGGCCGATGCTGAGGACAAGGTGGGACATGCCGTCTCGTACCTTCACGGGAGATCACACCCCCTGGCTCCGACGCTTGTGAATTTGTGATGGTCCATCAAGCATCGGTGATGTCCCCCCCGGCAGGCAAGGCCGTGCGCCGCCTAAAGTGCTGGGTTGCCGAGCTGCGCGAGCACCTCGTCGTGCAGGTGGCCGTTGGTGCATACGACGCTGCCGGCCTGCGGGGTTGCCTCGCCCGCGAGCGAGGTGAACCGCCCGCCTGCTTCGGTGACGATGATCTGTATGGCGGCTACGTCCCACAGTGACACGTCCGGTTCGGCGGAGATGTCGCAGGCACCTTCGGCGACGAGCATGTGCGACCAGAAGTCGCCGAACGCCCTGGTGCGCCACACCGACCTGGCCAGGCCGAGGAAGTTGTCCAGCGTCCCGCGCTGCGCCCAGCCGCCGAGGCCGGAGTACGACAACGACGCGTCGCCGAGCTTGGTCACGCCGGATACCCGGCACGGCGAGGCCTTGGTGAGGCTGCGCCCGGTCCACGCGCCCCCGCCGAGCGCGCCCCACCAGCGGCGGCTGAGCGCGGGCGCCGACACCACGCCGACCACCACGTCCGGGCCGTCCATCAGCCCGATCAGGGTGGCCCAGACCGGGACGCCGCGGACATAGTTCTTCGTCCCGTCGATCGGGTCAAGCACCCAGCACCGCGGCCCGGTGCCGGCTCTGCCCAGCTCCTCGCCGAGCACCGCGTCCCGCGGCCGGGCCCGGCGCAGCACGTTACGCAGCAACTCCTCCGCCGCACGGTCGGCATCGCTGACCGGGGTGAGGTCGGGCTTGGCCTCAACTCTCAGGTCCAGCGCCCGGAACCGCCTGGTCGTGATGTCGTCGGCGGCGTCCGCCAGCACGTGCGCGAAGCGCAGGTCGTCGTCGTAGCGTGCCACGCGCGAAACGGTACCGCCTGGCACATCGTGCTGGCCACCACTACCGCGTACGCGCCATACTGGCGGCGATGGGTAATAACGCCGAACGGCTGCTCGCCGACCCGCCTGACCAGCTGCGCGCCTTCGTCCGCGACGGCAGGATCATCGCGGTGCCGGCCCGGCGCAGCCGCCGTCTGATGCTGCTCGACCAGGTGGCGCAGGCGTTCGAGCCTGGCCGGAAGTATCCCGAGGCCGTGGTCAACGAGATCCTCAAGTCGGTCTTCGGCGACCACTGCGCGCTGCGCAGGTACCTGGTCGACGAGGAGTTCATGTCCCGGACCGCCGAGGGCGTCTACTGGCGCGCGGGAGGCACGGTCGATGCATAACAAGCTCTTCAGCCAGAACGAGTGGTGGTGCTTCCCCTCCGCCTCGCTCCCCGGCCCCGAGGCTGACCCGAACGCGAGGGGCTGCTTCCCGGCGACCCCCCCGCGCAGCCCGGTGGCGGATCCGGCCGACCGCGGCTGCTTCCCCGAGGCCGCCTCCGCGGACAGCGCGGGGTCGGTGGCCCCCCACCCCCATCTATCGGGGGCTGTGGGCCACCCACGCCGATAGGCGCGCGGCTCGCGGGGGTCGACGGCCCCCCGACCGCGCGCCACTACGGCGCGATGTGGCGGGTTGGGGAGGTGGGTGGGGGGCTAGCGGGGGGTTCCAGGGGGGTCGTCCCCCCTGAGGGAATAGAGCAGGCGGCGCAGCGAGTCGAGCCGCGCCTGAGCGTGGTGCTCCTCGGCCCACTGGTCCAGGCAGCAGCCGGGGGATAGGTGGTCGCAGCCCGGGGGGCAGCCGGCCGCGCCTTCCGCCAGGTCCCCGAACGCCTCGACGACCCGCTCGGTGCTCACGTGTCCAAGCCCGAAACCGCGCAGTCCCGGCGTGTCGATCAGCCACCCGTCGTCCAGCGGCAGCGCAACCGCCGAGGAGGAGGTGTGCCGGCCCCGCCCGGTCACCGGGTTGACCGCGCCCACGGCCCGGTCCGCCTCCGGGACCAGGAGATTCACCAGCGTGGACTTGCCGACGCCGGACTGGCCGATCAGCACGCTCACCCGGCCGGCCAGCGCACGGCGCAGCCGGCTCAGCGTGCGCGGCGGCAGCGGCCGCCTGGTGGTGAGCATCGGCAGGCCAAGCGGCGCGTAACCGGCGCGGACCTTGCGCGGTGCGGCAAGGTCACCCTTGGTGAGCAGCAGCAGCGGGTCCAGCTCGGCGTCGTACGCGGCGACCAGGCAACGGTCCACGAAACGCAGCCGGGGCGGCGGCTGGTCCAGCGAGCAGACGATCACCATCTGGTCGGCGTTGGCGACGATGACCCGCTCGGTCGGGTCGGTGTCGTCGGCGGACCGGCGCAGCACGCTGGTGCGCGGCTCGACCCGGACGATCCTGGCCAGCGTCCCCTCGGCGCCGGAGGTGTCGCCGGCCAGCGCCACCCGGTCGCCGACCACCACGCTGCCCCGGCCCAGTTCGCGCGCCTTCATGGCGATGACCAGCCCGTCCTCGGCGACGCAGCCGTACCTGCCGCGGTCCACGCTGGCCACGAAGGCCTGCGCCGCCCCGGAATGCGCGGGCCGCCGCCGGGTGCGCGGCCGCGAGCCGCGGCCCGGGCGGACCCGGACGTCGTCCTCGTCGAGCTGGCCGGGGCTCAGGAGTCCCCCCCGGCGAGCATCCTCGCCCAGGCGGCGGTGAACCCCGGGAACGTCTTGGCGACGGTCCGCGCCCCTGCCACCCGGATGCCGGGCACGGCCAGGCCGAGCACGGCGGCCGCCATCACCATGCGGTGATCGTCGTAACTGCCGAACGGCTCGGCTGCTGCCCGCAGCGGACGCGGCGTGATCTGCAGCCCGTCCGGCAGCTCGGTGACGTCGCCGCCGAGCGTGTTGATCTCCTTAGCCAGGGCAGCCAGCCGGTCGGTCTCGTGGCCGCGCGTGTGGGCCAGCCCGGTGAACACCGACCGCGACCCGGCGAGCGCCGCGATCGCCGCGAGAACCGGCGCCAGCTCGTTGATGTCGCGCAGGTCCGCGGTGACGCCGAGGATCGCGCCGCTTCCCGAGATCGTCAGGCCGTCGGGGCCGGCCTGGCAGCGGGCACCCATCCGGGCGAGCACGTCGAGGATCTGCCCGGGTGCCTGCAGGCTGTCGCTCGGCCAGCCGGGCACGGTGATCGTGCCCCCGGTGACCAGTGCCGCGGCCAGGAACGGGACCGCGTTGGACAGGTCTGGTTCCACCGTGACCGACCCCAGGGTGAGCCGTCCCGGCCGGACCAGCCATAGGTCCGGCCGGCCCGGCCTTGACGCGTGTTCCTCCACGTCCGCGCCCGCAGCCCGCAGCATGCGGACCGTCATCGCGATGTGCGGCGCCGAGGGCACCGGGGGTCCCTGGTGCCGTACCTCGGCCCCCTCGTCGAACCTGGGCGCCGCGAGCAGCAAGCCGGAGACCAGCTGCGAGGACCCGGAAGCGTCGAGCGTGACCGCGCCGCCGCGGACCGCGCCGCCGCCGTGCACGGTGAACGGGACCGCGCCCCGGCCGTCGTCGGTGACGTGCACGCCAAGCTGCCGCAGCGCGGTGAGGATAGGGCCGACTGGGCGCTGGCGGGCCCGCGGATCCCCGTCGAAGCGGACCGCCGCCCTGGTCAGCGCGGCCACCGCGGGCAGGAAGCGCATCACCGTGCCCGCATTGCCCACGTCGACGCCGACCGCCGCACCCGCAGGCGGCTGCCCGGGCCTGACACGCCAGGTCGTTATGGATTGCGGGTTTCCTGCTTCGGCGACCTGGTTGCCCAGCGCGCGCAGCGCGGCGGCGGCGAGCAGGGTGTCCCTGGCGCGCAGCGGGTTAACGATCATGGCCGGCCGGTCGCTGAGCGCGGCGAGCACCAGGGCCCGGTTGGTGACAGACTTCGACGCGGGCAGCGTGA
Source organism: Streptosporangiaceae bacterium (assembly GCA_019246795.1). Lineage (GTDB taxonomy): Bacteria > Actinomycetota > Actinomycetes > Streptosporangiales > Streptosporangiaceae > Palsa-504. The sequence continues at coordinate 16,211 of JAFAPY010000095.1, forward strand.
TGCACGCCCGGACCGGCCCGGCGGCGGCCGGGGCGTGCCAGGTGCCGCCCTGGCCGTCTTCGGCGTGCATACGGTGAGGTTATCGCGCGGTTGGCGGGGTCATGGGTGTGCTCGTCCCCCCTGGGGTTTGGCTGCGCGGGATTCCGGTTATGAAAAGCCAATCCGGGCTTGACGGGATGTGCCCGGATCGTATCCGGCTGGGAAAGCTGCATGTGCGGTCGCTTCGTATCGGCGCGAAAGCGCCATGAGCTCCTCGAGGAGTTCAGCGTCGAGCGCGACCGCGTGGCCGACTCGCCGGAGCCTGAGCCGGGGCCGGACTACAACGTGGCTCCCACCAGGCGGGTGTATGCGGTGCTGACCAGGCCTGAGCGGGGGGGCGGCGCTGCCCGCGATTCCGGGCCGCAGGCCCGTGAGCTGCGCGTGGTGCGCTGGGGACTCGTGCCGTCCTGGGCGAAAGACGCCTCCGCCGGCGGCCGGCTCATCAACGCCCGCGCCGAGACGATCACGGCCAAGCCCGCCTTCAGGCGCGCGTTCGCCAGGCGTCGCTGCCTGCTGCCCGCCGACGGGTACTACGAATGGCAGACCGCCCGGGACCAGGGCAAGCAGCGCAAGCAGCCGTTCTATATTTACCGAACGGACGGCGGCGTGCTGGCCTTCGCCGGGATCTACGAGCTCTGGCGGGACCAGGCGGTGCCGCCGGACCACGAGCGTGCCTGGCTGTGGACGGCCGCGATCATCACGACGCAGGCGACCGACGATGTCGGCCAGATCCACGACCGGATGCCCATGGTGATCGCCCCCGAGCACTGGGACGACTGGCTCGACCCCGGCAGCATCGAGCCCGGCCAGCTTCAGGCGACGATGCAGCCCGCACTGGCCGGCGGGCTGACATCGCATCCCGTATCAACGGCTGTCAACTCCGTGCGGAACAACGGGCCCGAGCTCATCCGGCCCGTTGCCAACGGCCCGTCCGCGGCGAGTTGTCCTGAGGCCCGCGGCCCGCAGCCGCCGGCTCCCCGAGCCTGAGCTGCACCTGGCATGCGGACAGGAGGCGAGAAAGCAGTGGAGATTACCGTCGCCCGCAAGCGCCTGGAGGAGATGCGCGACGACCTCGACCGCACGATAGCGGTCCTGCAGGGTGAGGCCCCGGGCCCGCTGGCCGGTTCCGGGTATCCGCAGGACTCGGCCGACGCGGGGTCGGTTCTTTCCGAGGCCGATCGGACCGAGGCGATCCTCGACTCGGCCCGCAGCCAGCGTGAAGGGGTACTCGCCGCGCTTGCCCGCATCGAGTCGGACAGCTACGGACGCTGCGTGGACTGCGGACAGCAGATCCCTGAGGGCAGGCTGGAGGCTCGCCCCGATGCCGCCCGCTGCGTCAGCTGCCAAGCCAAGCACGCCAAGCGCCGCTAGCGCGGCTTGCGTGCCGCTAGCGCGGCTTGCGTGCCGCTAGCGCGGCTTGCGCGCCGCTATCACCAGCTGGGCGCCGAGCGACTCATCGCTGGAGGCAGCGAGTTCGGCCCGGACCAGCCTGCCCAGGCTGGCCGGGTCGTGGCGCAGCAGGTGCGTCACCATCGACTGTGAGAACACCGTGCGCGGCCGGATCCACTCCACGGTCAGCCCAGCGCCGCCGAACAGCTCGCGGGCCTGGTCCGGGCCATAGCACCTGGTGATAGTCCCGTCCGGCCACGGCACCAGCACCACGTCGGCATGCGGCAGGTCGACCAGGTGCGCCCAGTGATGCTGGTCGGCGAGAACGGCCATGCCGAGGACCAGGGAGTCGACGCAGGCCAGCACCCGGCCGCCCGGGCGCAGCACTCGCGCGATCTCGGCGATCATCGCCTCGGCTGCCAGCCAGGCCGACAGCGCCCGGTCCTCGGCGAGGACGCCGTCCGCGCAGCCGTCGCCGAGGAACGACAGCTGCGACGGGTCGCCGAGCAGCGGGATGATCCGCGCCCCCGGGGCGACGCTGCTCAGGTTGGCTGCGCGGTCGACCACGCGCAGCACCGTGTGCCCGGCTGCCGCGGCGAGTTCCGCCGCAGGCGCGCGCGGGCCCGAGACGTCGACGAGCAGGCACGGTCCCCGCGGCAGCCACGCCGTCAGCTGAGCCCGGGCTACTGCCTTGTGGAACTTCCAGTAAGCAGTCAGGTCACCGTCATCCGGCGCGGTGATCGCGCTGGCCGCACGTCGCACGGGCGCTGAACTCCTGACTCGGCGCCCCGCATCCGGGCGCCTCCCATGTTTACCTTCCCCGCCGCGCGCTTTTGTCACCTGCCGGACCCGCAGAGTCAGCTGCCGGTGCGGAATGCCCGGCTGTGCTGGCGTGTTGAACGCGGCATGGCAGTTGCCTCACTACCTGGTGCCATGCCGGCGACGGCTCTTGATCGTGGCGCGGTATCCTCCCGCTCATACGGCTGGTACGTCCCCGGTCCGGCCTCAGGTCACGCAGAGGAGGTGGGTCCCGTTCCGGAGACCCTCGAACAGCGCGGTGAGCGCTTCGAGCAGGAGGTGCTGCCTTACCTGGATCAGCTGTACTCCGCAGCGCTTCGGATGACCCGCAACCCGGCCGACGCGGAAGACCTGGTGCAGGAGACGTTCGCCAAGGCCTATGCCTCCTTCCACCAGTTCCAGCAGGGCACGAACCTGAAGGCGTGGTTGTTCCGTA
>JAFAPY010000106.1 GCA_019246795.1 Streptosporangiaceae bacterium
GGCTCGTTGCCGGAGAACTGCGGGTGGAAGTGAGCGACGGCGTAGCTGCCTGGCCGGTCGCGGACGCGGTCGAACAGGTCAGCCCGCCACAGCGGGCGGTCTGCCGTGACGATCTGTGCCGCGGATTCGCTGCCGCGATGCTGGGGCGGCATGAGCTCGCGCAGTTCGATCCGGGCACCGTGCTCCACGGATGCGTCGTCAAGGTCGATCTCGAACCAATGCCGCGCGATGACGGCGCAGCGCGACAGGGCGAGGATCTGCTGCACTGTACCTCCGCAACGTAGGAGCCGGGCCTACCGGAACCGCGGCGCCGCTGGGTCCTGGCTGTGCCGGTCGCTGATGGTCAACTCCACCCGCTCGTTGTAGAAGCACATCAAGCCGGCGATCTGCTGGGCTGCAGGGATCGGTGTCTCGTAGCTCCAGACGAGATCCTTGTGAACTTCGCCGCCGACCTGCGCCGACCAATACGAGGCCTGGCCTTTGAACGGGCAGGTCGTCGTGCGCGTGGTGGGTCGCAGCAACTCGGTGCGCACATCCTCGCGAGGAATGTAGTAGCGGGGGGGCAGCCCGGTCTCGTCCAAGCGCATCGCGCGGTCGGACTGGGCCAGCTCCTGGCCGCCGACGCTGACCTCGATGTGGCGGCCGGCCGGGATGATCGTGATGGTGTGCCCTATGGCCATGCCTGCACAACCACCCGGCGGCCCGAGTGATTCCGGGCGCGCGAGCGGATCGCCGAGACCTCCCGTAGTGCCGTGCCTGCTGCGCGATGGCAGCAGGTAATGGATGGGGGCCCGGTGACCTGGTACCCAGGTCACCTAGGTTGGGGATGGTTCACCACAGCAAGCTGTCCGCGATCAGCCGACGGCGGTGACCGCATCCGCGATCACTGGCGGCGCGCCGCCGATCCACTGCTCATACCTCGCCTGCGCCGGCGCCCCCCCACGCTCATTACCCGGCCGGTGAGGACCGCGACCTGCCAGCGATCAGCTCCCAAGCAGCAGAAACCAGGCGCCAGCGCGGGATAGAAGCCTGGGCTCCATCATCCCCCGCACGTCCAGGCCCGGCGGACGGCCCGGGGCGCGCAGCATCTGTCGCAGGTGGGATGGGCTGCGATGACGTGAGCAGGTAAGCAAGCCGTACCTGGCTGGGATGGGATAGCCGGTGGATCGGGCGTCACCGTCACCGCGATTGGTCTGCGAACGTAATGCGTGGCGAGGATCGGCTAAGCAGTGTGGCGGTCGGTGTGATGGACCAGATGGCTGCCAGCTGGTCGGCGATGGCAGTGATGAGGTCCGGGACGTCTGAGGCGGCCGAGCTGTGCATGGCTTCGGCAACGATGAGCGCGGTGGCTGTTGATGTCTGGACGGCCGACAGGCCGCTTTGCCGGTTGGTCCATCGCCGGGCGTGAACCTGCCGGGCCTGGTCTGCGAAGATCACCTCGTGCGCGGCGGGGTGCTCTACCTGGCCAGAGAACGTCAGGTAGTCCTCATCACCGGCCGCGTATCGCACCTCAATGCAGCCGGTGATCTTTGAGACGTCGAAGACGGCAACCGGGATGGCGAATGCCAGTGAGACCGCGTTGCACATGTCGACGAGGGGGTGCAGCCGCGGCAAGGCTCCTTCCTTGCGGAAACGCCGCAGCAGTGACTCCGAAGCGCACCGGTACTGGGTTGGCTTGAGCCCCATCCGGGCGAAGGCGCGCCGCCACGCTTGTATTTCAGGCAGCTCGCTTTCGGTCCGCTCCGCGAGCCGGGAGCTCGCCCTGGCGGTGAATTCGGCAACGGGATCATCCACCGAGACGGTGTGCGTGATTCCCTCAGCGAACACGATCCCGGGAACCAGCTCGGGGAAGTCACGCCAGATCTGGCCGGAATGCTGAAAACGCACGAATCTCCTCGTCGCTGGGAAGGCGGAACTCAGGTTGACGGATCAGCACGTTGCCACAATTGCCTGCGACAGGTGTGATCGGACGCTTCAGGTAAGAACTCAATGAGGACGACGGATCATCATAGGCTGCATGCCAGGCGACCCAGTCCTTCACCCCAAGCATCGTGCCCCGGACAGGCCCGCCCCCGCCACCTCAACGGACAGTCATTCGATGCTGGCCAGCGCCGCACGTCCCGGGATCCGGGCAGGTGCATCCCGGCATTACGGGCCGCGATACCGGCCGGTGGCTGCGGTGGACCAGGCGGCCAGGGCGCCGCCACAGTTGATAACCAGATGCACCAGCACGGGGGCGGCCAGGCTGCCCGACCGCGCCCGCAGCAACGACAGCAGCACCCCGCCGACCGTGGTCGCCGCGACAGCCGCCACGACGGTGGCCGCGGTGGCGCGGCGGTCACCAGCCGCCCGGTTGACGCGCGCCGCCTCAATGGCGGGACGAATATGCCAGATGCCGAACATCGCGCTGGTCATGGCGATCACCGCCGCGTCGGGCACCACCCGGCGCAGCGCCGCCTGCAACACTCCCCGGAAGGCGGTCTCCTCCCACAGCACCGTGCCGACCGGGATCCGCACCAGCAGCTGATAGCTGATCTGGCCGCCGTGCAGGGCCGTGATCCGCTCATCGTCCAGCATCGGGCGGGTGGCGGGCACGACCCTGGTCAGCAGCCACCCAGCAGCCGCTGCCGCCGCCAGCGGGCATCCCAGCCGCAGCCCCGGCCGCAGCCGGTCGCGGCCAAGACCGATGTCGGCGGCGGTTAGGCCACTGACCGCCGCCGCTGCCAGCACCGCCACGGTGGCGCCGACGTTGACCAGCGGGTACCACCGCCGGTGCCACGGCTGCGTGGCGACGATGTTGTTGTAGGCGGCAAGCGCGGCACCGCACCCGATCGCGAAACCGGCATCCGATTGCGGCGCAGGCCAGCATCGGAACGGCGCGCGTGCCTGCCGCCCGTCCATAGCTACAGTCTGGTGGCATCCGGGTACCTCAGGGAGCTCCGGAGCGGGCAATTGGCAACAGAACGGTCGGCAGAACTCGTGCAGCCCCTCATCGAACCTTGGAACCTTGCGGCAGTACCGCCCGGGGCCGCCAGCCCCGTACTCGAAGGTGACGAAGTCCACCGCGCCACCAGTCCCGCCCCGGCGACTATCGGCGTGGCCGCCGGCAGCAGCCATGCTGAGGCACGCGTCCCTCGCACAGCGTTCGCTTCAGGCGTCGCGCCTCCAGCGCGGTCATGGTGTCGCGGGTTCTCGGATCCTGGCGCCTGCGGCAGGCCGCCATCGGGCAGCAGCGTTACGCTTACCTTGCATTGTGCTGTCGGAAGGCACCGATGATGGCAGAGCCGGAAGAGCTGGTGACCACGGCAGGCCGCCGCATACAAGCCTTCCACGCCGACCTGGCGCAGGTGATCGACCAGCTCAAGGACGCGTTCGCGCAAGACCGGCTCACGAAGGAGGAGTTTGACTCGCGGGTAGGTCTGGCGTTCACGGCGCGGACCTGTGCGGAGCTAGCCGCGCTTACCGCTGATCTCCCCGCCGGGCTGACCGCGGCTCAGCCGCCGCGCAAGTCCGCCCGGGCGCATCGCCGGGTGCCGATGAACACGGCAGTCACCGGAACCGCATGCGTGATCGTTGCGGCAAACGCCGACATGCTGATCGCTCTCGTCACCGGCAGCGGAGCGGCCGTGCTCCTCATGGCCATGTTCACGATCATCGGGCTGGCCGTGGCAATCGGGGCCCTGATTGCCGCGGGATGAGCCAGTACCAGCAGACGATTGCCGCCCAATCAGCATGCGACAGCCATGCTTTCATCGTGGGGGCGGGACTCCGCCTGGACAGTGCGTGCGCTCCGGCGTTACATGGCTGATATCTGCGAAGTAGCGACAGGCTCTACCACACTATTTATAGTTCTACGCTTCATGGGAACTCCGACGGAGGGACGTAGCGCATATGCACGGCAGCGATTACACAGTTGGGAACTATCTGGCGGACCGCCTGGTGGAGGCGGGGCTGGACCGTGTGTTCGGCATTCCGGGCGACTACACGATGACGTTGCTGGATTATCTGGTCGCTCATCCTGGGCTGGCGTGGACGGGTTGCGCAAACGAGCTCAACGCTGGCTACGCCGCGGACGGATATGCCCGCATGCGCGGTATCGGCGCCTTGTGCACCACGTTCGGCGTGGGCGAGCTGAGCGCGCTCAACGCGGTGGCGGGCAGCTTCGCCGAACATGTGCCGGTGGTCCACATCGTGGGATCACCGGCGTCGGGCGCTCAGGCCGCTCACCGGATCGTTCACCACTCCCTTGGTGACGGGGTGTTTAACCATTTCGCCGACATGTACCGCGGGATAACCTGCGCACAGGCCACGCTCACAGCCATAAACGCCGCCGCGGAGATCGATCGGGTGCTGGTGGCAGTCAAGGGCCAGCGGCTTCCCGGCTACATCCTGGTTCCCGCCGAAATCGCCAGCGCTCCGGCCACACCTCCCGCGGCGCCACTGCCTTCTCCGACGGAGCCGACCGACCCCGATGCGCTCGAAGGCTTTACCGCAGCGGCCCGGCAGCTGCTCGGGATCGCTCCGGACGTGGCCGATGTCGTGGTCTTGAGCGGGCTGCTGGCCCACCGGTTCGGCGCGGTTCCCGACCTCGCCCGGCTGCTCGCGGCGGGGCCGCTGCCGCATGCCACCACGCTGTGGGGCAAGAGCGTGGTCGACGAGAGCGACCCTCACTTTGCCGGTATCTACGCCGGGGCGGCCAGTGCGGAGGTGACCCGCCAGGTGGTGGAGGACGCGGCTGTGCTGATCATAGCCGGGGTGCAGTTCACCGACCTGAACAGCGGGTTCTTCACCCAGCAGATCACCAGGCCGCGGACCATCGAGATCGGCGCCGACGCCGCGAGCGTCGGTGCGGCGCTGTTCTCACCGGTCCCGCTCAGGGCGGCCATCCAGGCACTGATCCCGCTGGTCGCCGAGCTGGCGACCCGCAGGCCCCGGCCTGCGGCACGGCCAGCACCCCCAGCGGGCCCGCGGGAACCGCTGCCCGCTGCCACGCCGCTGGGACAGGAGGTCCTCTGGGACAGCGTCGCCCGCGCGCTGCGGCCAGGAGACGTAGTGCTGGCTGACCAAGGCACGTCGTTTTATGGAGCGGCGGCGCACCGGCTGCCGCGCGATGTGACGTTCATCGGCCAGCCGCTGTGGGCCTCGATCGGCTACACGCTGCCGGCGCTGCTCGGAGCCTGCCTCGCCGACCCGGAACGGCGCGGCGTCCTGCTCATTGGCGACGGCGCCGGCCAGCTGACCGTTCAGGAACTGTCCACGATTTTGCACGCAGGGCTTTCCGCTGTCCTCATTGTGGTCGACAACAACGGATACACCACTGAGCGTGCCATCCACGGGCCAACACAGCCCTACAACAACATCGCCCGGTGGGACTGGACGATGGCCCCGGCCCTGTTCGGCTCGGACCAGGTCGCTGTCGACCGTGTTGCCACGGCGGGAGAACTCGACCAGGCACTTGCGGCGGCCGAAGCCTCCCCCGGCAAGCTTGCGCTGATCCAGGCGGTGGTGCCCCCCATGGACGTGCCGGAGCTGCTGGCAATGCTTGCCAGGGCCGCCAGCCAAGCCAACGCCCAGCCGTGAGTTAGGCCCACCCCCATCGGGCTCGCTTCCCCTGGACGGGCCAGCGAAGCCTGGCCGTATGCCCGCACTGGCGGGACCATCCAGCGGGAAGTCAGCCCTCGATAAGGACCGGATCTCAGCCGAACAACGCGAGGACGAGCGCTTCTGGACTCCAGGCCGCTGGGGTTGTGCATCAGCGCTGGGCCCAGAAGTCGCGCTCCTCTACCACCAGCCCGCTTGCGTTCAAGCGGAGCAATGACACTCCGGCAAGATCCTCAGGCAACGGTACAAACCGACACCGACAGATTCGACGCCAAGCCGGAACGCAGACCGGGCGTCCGCAGGTACTGCTGGCCTTGCAGCCTGCTGGCAGACTCGGCATAGGAGCAGGCGGCCGACGTTATGAGCAGGTGAGCATGTGATGGCTGGTTCGCGGCGGGAGTGGGTGATTGCTGCCTGCAGTGCCAAGCCGGGAGCGGCGGAGGACTACCCGTTCGGGGATGGGGTGGCGGTATTCAAGGTCGCAGGCCGGATGTTCGCGCTGGTGCCGCTGGCCGGGGCACCCGGAAGTATCAGCCTCAAATGCGATCCCGCTCTGGCCATCGCGCTGCGGGACCGCTACGCCGGGGTCACGCCCGGCTACCACCTCAGCAAGCGGCACTGGAACACCGTGACGCTGGATGGCTCGGTGCCCGAGGAGGAAGTGCTGGAGCTCATCGACCATTCCTATGACCTGGTAGTTGCCCGGCTGCCGAAGGCCCAGCGGGACCAGCTGATCACCTGACAGGCGATCCGCGGCCATGCCCGTGCTTCGGCGTTCTGCGGTGCGTGAGCTCGGGATCCCGCCCCGATCCGAGTCCGCAGCGCCGCGCGCCGCCCGCTGGTTGACACCGCCTGCGCAGCCTGCGGCAGGATGGCAACACGCGTCATCGAATGAGGGAGCCCCATGATCTTCATCACTGCCAAGTTCAAGGTGAGGCCCGAGGACGCCGACAACTGGCGCCAGATCACCGCCGAGTTCACCAGCGCCACGCGGGGGGAGCCGGGCTGCCTGTGGTTCGACTGGTCCCGGAGT
>JAFAPY010000112.1 GCA_019246795.1 Streptosporangiaceae bacterium
AGCGCGTCGCGGTAGAAGCGGCGGCTGCGGTCCAGGTCGCTGGGGCGCAGCAGGATCCGGCTGCTCAGAACGTCCACGCGACTATTCCGGCGTCATGTTGAGTGACACGGCAGGTCGTTGAGAACGCGCGCATTCCCGCCGATCTGCGTCGATTACGATGCTCGGCCGCCGGGCTGCTGGGATGTACGAAATGATTGATCTGTGTATGCTGAGGCTGCGTGGCGGGCAGGGTGTTAGTGGCTGATGGCCGCCGGGTCGTCAAGTGCGTGCTCGAGCGCGGTCATCTGGGTCAAGGCAGTGCCCAGCTTCCCGGTCGGCATGTCCAGGCGGGCGATGCCGAGGTTCGCGTCGCTTAGCGGGATGGCGCAACGATCGCGCTGATGCCCGTACCGGGCCAGCGCCACTTCCAGGTCGCCGTGCCAGCCGTCAATGACGGCCGAGGCCAGCAGGTCCGCGTCGCGGAAGGCATCGGCGATACCCCGGGCAATGACGGGGTCTTTGTGGTGGCCTGCGTCACCGGCCAGCGCCCAGCCCGGCCCCGACGATATCCGGAAGAACGTGGGCAGGGCCGCCGTGCCGCGCAGCTGCTCCGCGATGACCGCCCGCCCGAGCAGGGCGGCCAGCGCGGGACGCGACCGCAGCTCGCTGACGTAGGCCGTGCCAGGGTCGCTGCGGAACGTGGGGTACTGGCTGCGCGGTCCTTGCACGAAGGCCAGCGCGAGCCCGCCCCGACCGGGAAGATGCCGAAGAACCGGCCGGGTTCGAGCCAGGCGTGCACGCCGGCGGCCGGGCAGCCGCGCCAGTAGGTGTAGTAGGCGAACGTAACCGGCGGGTGGTCATGGTAGGTCTTGGCGCCGGCGAGCCGGGCGATCCTCGAGTTGCGGCCGTCCGCCCCGATCACCAGGCGCGCGCGGCGCTGCCCGGCCGAGGTCGTGACTCCGGTGACTCGCCCGTCTTGGCGGAGCAGGCCGTGCACGGAGACTCCCATTTCGACTTTGGCGCCCGCTTGCGCGGCTGCGGTTAGCAGGATCGGGTCAAGTACCGTCCGGTGCGGTGCTATCGGGCCGGGGCCCGGCTCGGGCGCCGGCACCTGGCAGCGGAGATGACCGCCTTCAGGTCGGCCACCCGCTGATCCAGCGTCGGCGGCTCGGCCACCGGGTCAGACAGCCCGGTGCCGCGCCTGTCAAACCGCACCAGGCGGCAAAACGACGACAACACCGCACAAAGCGGCGGTAGCTGGGGTCTCGCCACTGGATCTCCAAGTGAGACGTCAGCCCTGGCACCATCACCAGATCGGGCCCTTCACCGATCACCTGATAGGCAATGCGAAGGCCCCCCGACTTGGCATATCGCGTCTCGGGCTCCATCTACGAGTGATTCTCGCGCTGCCCGCACCAAACCGCGACCGCGACCAGCCTCCAGGTTTCCGGTGCTCTACCGGGATGGGTCCGGTCGACGGCAGCCAGGACAGCAGAACCAGACGATCTGCGAGGCCTCATTTGCGCCCAACCCAGCCCTTAGCCGCTCCGAGTCGGCGTTCCGCGCGGCGCTGGGCTGGGAATCGGGTCATAGCCCGTAATAAGCGCTGGTCGGCGTCAGGTCACCTGCCGGGAGCAGCGGGGGTGCCGACCGCGTCGTGCTCGGGTGCGGTATCGGACGCCACCAGCGTGGTCGTGACCCGCCCAATCAGCTGGCGCAACTCCGGGACCTGGTCGGGCTGCCACTCAGTGCACAGCCGGTCAATGCCCGCCTGGCGGGCAGCTCTCAGCCGGCCGGCGGCCTGCTGGCCGGCCTGGGTGAGCGCCACGCTGACGCTGGCCACGCTGGCGCTGGCCGGGCGGCCTGCTTCGTCCCCGTTCGCGGGGCGGTTCACGGGGGCTGTGCCGTCCATCAAGACGTAACCGGCGGCCACGAGTTCGGTCAGGCGCTGCTCCAGGTCGGAGGAAGCGACGCCGAGCAGCTGGGCGAGCCCTGCCTCGGTGATGGGGGCGTTGTCGGTGACGCGGTACATCAGCCACGTGCCGCGCGGGCTCAGCTGCACGTCGGCCGCCTCCGCGAGGCGCCGGTAGGTCTCCGCCCGGCGCTCACGG
>JAFAPY010000156.1 GCA_019246795.1 Streptosporangiaceae bacterium
CGCAGGTGGGGCAGGTGCGCCGGGCGCGCAGCGCGGCCTGGACAGCGGCAAGCTGGGCTGGCGTGGCTGTGCGCTTGGGTTTGGCGAGGCTGGCCTGGTACAGGTAGGCGACGCGGCGGTTGCTCTTGTGGTTCCAGAAGATCTGGGCGGTGATGTCCTGGCCGCCGGGGCGCAGGCCGCGGGCGCGGAGCTGCCGTGCGGTGAGCAGGCCGTCAGGTGTGCACCGGTAGGGGTAGGTGGGCAGGCCGTAGCGGCGGCCGTCGGGGTCGTAGAACTCGACGAACAGGCCCTCGGCGGTGAGCTTGTCGAGGTAGCCGTTGCGCAGGCTGGCGCCAGCGGGACGGGTAGGGTGCATGGTGTCCGTGTCCTTTCAGGTGGGCTGGACAGGCAGGGGCCGGGGTGCTGGCAGGCATGGACCGGCCCCGTGCCGTGTCTGGTGAAGGGGAGCGCGACCCGGTTCAGGGACCGGGTGATGCGCCGTTCAGGCGGTGCGCCAGGGTTGACGCGTAAGCGTCAGGCGTCTTTGGCCTGGAAGTTGCCGCCGCAGGCCTGGCAGGTGATGGGTGCCTCGCCGAGGGTGGAGGCGGCGACGCGGATGCTGCGCCCGCACGGGCAGACCGCCGCGATCAGGTTCGTGGAGCGCCGAGTGGTCCGGGTGGTGGTCTCGTCGCGGCGCCACAGCGTCATGGCGTCTTCGAGCGCGGCGAGCTGGCTGGCGTAGGCGCGTTCGGTGGTGTGAGTGATCTTGCTGGCTGACCAGCCGTTGCGGTGGTCGTGCTCGACGGCCAGGCCGAGTTCTTCGGCGAGGGTCTTGAAGTGGCGGTTGTGGTAGCGGCCCTGGCGGCTGGTGTCCTTGATGCCGCGGGCGTGGGCCAGGGCGTGGGCGGCCTCGTGCAAGACAACGGCGAGGACCTCGGCGGGGGTCAGCCGGAGCGCTTCGCCGCTGACCATGACCTCGGCGCGCTGGCTGGTGCCGACGTACCAGCGGCCGGGGGCGTGATGTCCCCAGCGGGGGCTGCGGGTTTCGGTTCCGCTGGCCACGATGATGACCACGGGCGGGAGCTGGCCGTGGCGGCGGCGGATGGCCGTCCAGGTGTCTTCCAGCACCTGGACCAGGCGGCTGGCAGCCTGGGCGTCGCGGCCGGGCTGGGTGAGCGTGGTACCGGTGACCTTCGGCCGCATGGCGTCATAGACAGCCCGCCGGACCGGGTCGGCGAGGGTCTCGTAGGCTTCGGTGAGCTCGCGGAACCGGGCGGCGGCCTGCGGGTCGCCCGGATTGGTGTCGGGGTGATGCTGGCGGGCCAGCGTCCGGTAGGCCTTCTTGATCTGCGCCAGCGTGGCGTCAGGTTCGACACCGAGCAGCGTGTAGTAGTCCTGATGTGCGGTGTTCATAGCCACCACCGCTCAGGGTCGTTGTAGTCGGCTGATGTGACCGTCATGGGTCGGCCGGTGTCCATGGCGGACCGGAGCTGGATCATCGGCTTGATCACCGCCGGGCCGGGCGCTGTCAGGAAGTCCCAGGTGGTCCAGCGGCCGGTGAAGGTGTCGTTGAGCCATTCGGTGGCGGGGTGGCGGTCATGGCTGCCATGCCTCGAAGTCCTCGACGGTGGCGAATCCGGCGGTGCCGATGCAGGTGCCGCAGTGCCAGTACCCAGAGGTTGACGGGTAGGCGTTGTAGCTGGCGATGACAGCGGCGCAGGTCTGGCAGCCGCCGAGCATGGCGACGCCTGCGCGCCAGTGGTCTTGTTCGGAGTAGGTTTCCCGGTCTCCGGTCTTCGCCTTGACGTAATCAAGGATGGTGATCGCCATGATGGGTCCTTCCGGGTCTTGACGCTTAAGCGTCAGGGGTTGTGCTGGTCAGGCGATGTGTGCCGCCGTGGCTGCGGCGGTGGCCGCCGAGCGGGTGCGGCGGGTGCGGGCGGCGTGGTCGGCCAGGGCGATGATGTCGGTGTCGGTCAGGTAGGCGACCTTGATGCGCTGCGGGATGCCACCTTCGGCGATCAGCAGTGCCTCGCCCTGGTTGGCAGGTGCGATGTCGGTGGCGGAGAATCCGGCGTGGGCCCAGCCGTCGCCGAGGATGATGTCGCTGCTGCCGGTGGAGGTGCAGCGGAACGCGGCGCGGTAGCCGAAGATGTCGCGCAGGCTCTTGGGGATGATGTCCACCGAGGGCCGCTGGGTGGCGGCGATCACGGGCATGGCGGCGGCGCGGCCGCGGGCCACCAGGTCGCGGAGCAGGGACAGGAACTGCTTTTGCTGCTGCTCGGTGCCCAAGACGGTGGTGTACAGGGCGATCTCGTCAAAGATCGAGGTGATGACGGACAGGCCGTCGCCGGGTTCGATCTTGCGGCGGCGGTGGGCGCGCAGCCAGGCGTAGCGGTTGTCCATCACTTTCTGCAGCCGGAGCAGGGTGGTGATGGCGTGGTCGAGGTCGGGTCCGACGAATTCGTCGGCGATGGCGTCCCACATGCCGAGTTCGACTTGCTTGCCGTCGAACAGCACCATGCGGCTGCCGGCTGATAGCGCGACGTGGGCGGCCAGGGTGTTGAGCAGCCCGGATTTGCCGCCGCCTGGTTCGCCTGCGGCCAGGATGTTCTTGTAGATGAGGCGGATGTAGACAGGCAGGCCGAATTCATCGATGCCTACGTGGATGGGGTCGAACATGGACAGCATTGGCCCAGGCGGGATACCGCCGGTTGCGGGTGCGGGACCGGTCATGGTCAGGTTCTCCTTCGCCGGGAGGCGGGGAACCCCAGGCCCGGGTGTGCCGTGGCCCGGGGTTCCCCGTCGTTGGGGTGGTTGAATGTCTGCCGGGTCGCCCGGGGGAGGTGGCGGCCCGGTGACGGTGGCCCCGGCGTGGCGC
>JAFAPY010000160.1 GCA_019246795.1 Streptosporangiaceae bacterium
AGGCCGTCCGCCAGTGCCAGGGCCGCCCCGGCGATCCAGCCGATCACCGCTTGCGGGCCGCCCATGGTCGCCACCACCAGCGGAATCGTGATGAACGGGCCGATGCCCACCATCTGTGTCATGTTGATTGCCGCGGCCGGCAGCAGACCGACGTCCCGGATGAATCCGCTCCGGCCTTCCCCGCCATTTCGCCCAGCGGCGGCCGGTTCCGCGGCGGGCCTCGCCGCCTGTCCCGAGCGATGGCCTGGCCGTTCTGGTACCAAGGCAATCCCTCCGATCGGGTGCCCGGTTTTATAGGCTGTACGGCTGACATGGCGATCATGCCTGCCGATGACCAGAGCTGCCGCACGGCGTCTGCCCTCAGCGCAGCTGGATAAACGCGCTCTGTGACGAGGATGGGTCCAGGATCCTGAGCATCTCGTGACTTGATGCCGGCGGCTATTTGCGATCAGCGCGGCATAGCGGTTGGGACTGTGATCCTATGGGCGGACGATCTGCGTGCAGGCGCTGGCACGCCACGCCGTTCACCCAGATGCACATATCCGGCGCTCCGGCGGGAGAGCCATCACCTCTGTCACGCTCTGTGGATCACCGGCTTGCAAGGAGCCTGATGCGAGGCGGTCGTACGCTATGACCTGCTCATCTGGCACCGGGACGCGGTCTTCTGCCTTTCTCCGGCTGGCTCCGGTCAGGGTCTGCGCAGCCGCCAGCCCCGGTCGCAGCGCTCGATGAAGCCGTAGCCAGCCAGCAGGCCCAGGCAGCGCAGTACCGTGTCGGGGTCTACGCCCGCCTCGACCGCGATCGTCGACTGACCGGCGCCGCCGCGCGCAGGAAACGCGTCGAGCACCCGGGCGCTGTCGGGATCCAGCTCGTCGCGCGACGGCGGCGATCCGGGATCCGCTGGCCGGCGAGTCGGCAACGCCATCGGCCACTGGCCGCCCGCCGACGCCGGGATGTCCGGGTCACCTAGCGGGCTGAGCATCTCGATGATGTCGGCCGCGCAGGTGACGCATGTGGCACCCCATTCCCTGATAATCCGGTGGCAGCCGGCCGATTGCCGCGATGTCACCGGCCCGGGAACGGCCATCAGCGGCCTGCCGAGGTTGGCTGCATGCCGTGCGGTGTTCAGCGCGCCGCTGCGCTCGCCCGCCTCCACGATCACCGTGCCGCAGGACAGCGCAGCGATGACGCGATTGCGGACCAAGAATCTCAGCCGCGCGGAATGACGGCCCGGCGGCCATTCGCTGATCACAAGACCCGCCGCCGCGATGTCCGCGAACAGGTCCGCATGCCCCGCCGGATACGGGTGATCCACCCCGCAGGCCAGCACCGCGACTGTGGTTGCGTTAGTGATCAGAGCGCCGCGGTGCGCGGCGGCGTCGATGCCGTATGCGCCGCCCGAGACGATGGCCCAGCCTCGCTCGCCTAGGTCGGCGGCGATCTCACCGGCGACGTGCGCGCCGTACCCGGTGGCGGCCCGGGATCCCACTACCGATACCGACCGCAGGCAGGCCGAGGGCAGGTCGGCGCGGCCCCGCAGCCACAGGGCGTAGGGCCGGCCTTGCCCCAGCTCGTCAAGCCGCTCCGGCCACTGCGGATCTTGCGGGCAGACCAGCCGGATGCCGTCGCGGCAGGCAGCCGTGATGTCCGCGTCGTCGGGCAGCCCGGGGAGCCGGGCCCGCCAGTGGTCCAGCGCGCGGTCCAGCGCCTTGCTGCTTGCCGTGCTGTCGCCGCATCGGGGCCCGATTCCCGGCAGCATGTCCGCCTTGATGGCGGCGAGTACCTCACCCGGCTCGCAGATTTCCAGCAGCGCCCCGAGCGCCGGGTCGCCTGGCTCGGCCAGATAGGTGAGCGCGGCCCGGGCCAAGCTCTGCTCGCCGAGTCGCGCGGTCCGCCCGGCCTGTGACGGTGGAGCCGCCATCGGCGGGGCCACGGTAACACGGGCTGCGGTTCCCGGAGCCGCGGGATTCACCGCCGGACCCCGAGCCACAGGCCGAGCGCGGCATGGCACTCGTCAGTGCCCGGGCGCGGCTTGCCGGTGAGGTCGGCGATCGTCCAGGCCACGCGGATGACCTTGACCACGCCGCGCGCGCTGATCTGGCCGCGCTCCATGCAGCGTTCCAGCACGGCCAGCGAGCCGGGCGCGGCGGGCCAGGTACGGCGTAGCTCCGATCCAGGGATCTCGGCGTTCAGGCGCCACGGGGTACCGCGCAGCCGATGGGCGGCGCGCTCCCTGGCCTGGGTCACCCGCTGCGCCACGGTACGGCTCGACTCCGTGAAATTCCTGTCATTCAGGAGCTCCTTGCGGCTCACCGGCTCCAGCTCGACCTTCACGTCCACCCGGTCGAGCAGCGGGCCTGAGAGCCGCCCCAGGTAGCGGCGGCGGGCGGCCGGGCTGCACCGGCAGCCCTCGGCGGGCCCCATCATTTTGGCGCAGGGGCACGGATTGGCGGCCAGGACCAGCGTGAACTTGGCTGGGAAGGTTGTGATCATTCCCAATCTGGCCACCACAACCTCGCCCGCTTCAAGCGGCTGCCGCAGTGCATCGAGCACGTCGGTGGCGAACTCCGGCGCCTCGTCGAGGAACAGGACGCCCCGGTGGGCCAGCGACGCGGAGCCGGGGACAATGATGCCGCTACCACCGCCGACGATCGCGGCTTTGGTGGCGGTGTGGTGCGGGGCCATGAACGGCGGATCAGTCAGCAGCGGGACCTGCGGCGGCAAGGTGCCAGCCACCGAGTGAATGGCTGTGACTTCCAGCGCGGCCGTGGTGTCCAGGCGCGGCAGGATGGTGGGGATTCGTTCTGCGAGCATGGTCTTGCCCGCCCCTGGTGGTCCGAGCAGCGACAGGTGATGACCGCCGGCTGCGGACACTTCGGCCGCCCGCCGAGCCGTGGACTGCCCTAGTAGTTCAGCAAGGTCGGGCGCCGCAGCGACGTCTGCACCGTTGGTCTGACCTGTGTGGCCGCCGGGATATGCGCCAACAGCGAGGCGTTGCCCGTCTGGTGTGCGGCCACGACGCAGGTCCTGCCCGCCTTCGAACTCCGCCACAGGAGGGTCGCCAGGCTGGCCCGGAGCACCGCGCAGCCAACCGACCGCTCCAGTCAGGCAGCCGGCCGCGATTACATGAACTCCGGGAACCAGAGCAGCTTCCGTAGCATTCTGCTCGGCCACCATGACCTTGGCGAATCCGGCCTCAGCCGCCGCGGCAACGGCGGGGAGCACGCCGCGCACCGGACGGAGACGGCCGTCGAGGCCGAGCTCGCCGAAGAACATCACCCCTTGGGATGTCGCCCGTGGCACCTTGTCCGCCGCCGTCAGCAGCGCGACGGCGATGGCCAGGTCGAACCAGCTGCCGCGCTTGGGCAGGCTCGCCGGGGACAACCCCACGGTGATCTTCCGCTGCGGCCATTGTTCGCCGCTGTTGGCGATCGCCGCGCGGATCCGGTCCCGCGCCTCCCGCAGCGCGGTGTCGGGCAGCCCGACCAGGATCATGCCGACCAGGCCGTTGGCGATGTCCACCTCGACCTCGACCACCTGCCCGGTAACTCCGACAAGCGCGACCGAGTAGGTACGGGCCAGCGGCACGCCTAGCCCACCCCCCTGACGTGCTCGATGGTGAACCCGCCGGTGCCCTCGTAGATCAGGCCGACCACGTCGATGCGGACCTGGTCGAACCGCACTCCGTGCGCGTTCAGCCACTGCGCCGCCAGCCTGCGCAGCCTGGCGCGCTTAGCCCGGTTCACCGCCTCCAGGGGGCTGCCGTAGCGGGTACCGGTCCTGGACTTCACCTCGCAGACGACGAGCACGTGACGCTCGGTCGCCACGATGTCGATCTCGCCGCTGGCGCACCGCCAGTTGCGGTCCAGGATCCGCAGGCCGCACGATTCCAGGTACTCAGCGGCCGCCTGCTCGCCTGACCGTCCCAGCACGTCTTGGGCTCGCATCGCCATCACCTCCGGCTCCGACGATCGCCGTAGCCGGGTGCGGCGCGCAGCGTGGCGTGCGCGGCTGTGGACGCCGATGAGGACGGCCCCGCGCCTGTGCAGCCCGTGCCCGGGTTGTCAGTGGCCGATGGTTAAATCTCCGGGGGCGCCTGCGGCGGCGCCGGCCGGGAATCGCCGCACGGCGCGGGGATCGCTGGATCGCGGGGAGGCGCCGGCGTCGCAGGAGGCCGGTATCACTGGCGCGAAGCGCCGTTCGGCTGCAGCGGCCGGCGCGGTCAGCCCTGCGCGCCGCGCCGGTACGGAGCGCGGCCAGGCGGCTGCTCCGGGCGCGGCCCGGCGGTGATCGGCGGGATGGCGCGTTCGGCCGGGGTGGCGCCGAGCAGGAACGGCTTGTCGTGGTGGGCGATCTGCAGCGGCTCGCCGTCGAGAAGCTCGTAGACGGCCCGTCCGTGCCTGATCGTGACCCGGAGCTTGCGGCCGCGGTAGCGCAGCCGGAACCGCAGCATCTCCATGCCGCCGGGAAGGTGCGGTCTGAACGACAGCGCGCCCGCGCCGGCGCGCATGCCGCCGAACCCGGCCACCAGCGCCAGCCAGGCCCCGGCCAGCGAGGCCATATGCACGCCGTCGGAGGTGTTGTGCTCCACGTCGGCCAGGTCCATCAGCGCGGCCTCGGCCAGGTAATCGTGGGCGAGGTCCAGCTGGCCGACCTCGGCGGCCACCACCGCCTGAGTGCACGCGGACAGCGAGGAGTCCCGCACAGTGAGCGGCTCGTAGTAGGCGAAGTTGCGAGCCTTCTGCTCGGCGGTGAACGCGTCGGGCCGCAGGTGCATGGCGAGCACCAGGTCTGCCTGCTTGACGACCTGCTTGCGGTACAGCTGGAAGTACGGGTAGTGCAGCAGCAGCGGATAACGGTCGGCGGAGGTGCTGGTGAAGTCCCACCTGGCATAGGTGGTAAATCCCTCGTGCTGGGGATGCACGCCGAGCCGCTCGTCAAACGGGATGTACATCGCGGCCGCGGCGTCGCGCCAGGACGCGGCCTCCTCACCGCTCACCCCGAGCGCCGCGGCGGCCTCCGGCAGCTTCCCGGCCAGGTCCGCGGCCGCGTGCATGTTCCGCTGGGCCATCAGGTTGGTGTAGACGTTGTTGTCCTTGACCGCGCTGTACTCATCGGGCCCGGTGACGCCGTCGATGCGGAACCTGCCCGCCGGGTCGTGCTGGCCCAGCGACCGCCACAGCCGCGCGGTCTCGACGAGCAGCTCCAGGGCGGCCTCCTTCTCGAACTGCGCATCCTCGGCGGCATCCAGGTAGCGCAGCACGGCGTCGGCGATGTCGGCGTTGATGTGGAACGCTGCCGTGCCCGCGGGCCAGTAGCCGGAGCACTCCTGGCCGCGGATCGTCCGCCACGGGAACGCCGCCCCGGCCAGGCCGAGGTCGGCCGCACGCTGCCTGGCCTCGGGCAGCACCATGGACCGCCAGGTCAGGGCGTCGCGCGCGCCCTGCGGGTGAGTGTAGGTGAGCACCGGCAGCACGAACGTCTCGGTGTCCCAGAACGTGTGCCCGTCGTAGCCCGTCCCGGTCAGCCCCTTCGCCGCGATCATCCTGAACTCCGCCCGCGCGCCAGCCTGCAGGATGTGGAACAGCCCGAACCGGACCGCCTGCTGGATCTCCGTGTCGCCGTCGACCTCGACGTCGGCGCCGTCCCAGAACGCATCCAGATAGGCCCGCTGCTCGGCGATCAGGCCGTCCCAGCCGGTCAGCCGGGCGCCGGCCAGCGCGCCGGTCACCTGGTCGATCAGCGCGGGCCTGGTCCGCTGGCTGGACCAGCCGTACCCGAGATACTTCACCACGTGCAGCTGCTCGCCGACCGGCACCTCGGCCGCCACCGAGGTCCGGCCCAGGTCGGGGTAGGACTCGGTCCGGACGGCCATCTTCTCCGGCCCGTGGATCTCATGCAGCATCCCGGCCGCCATCCGCAGCCCGCTGGCCCGCGTCTTGTGCACCAGCACCACCCGGGCCTGCTCGCCGTCGTAGACCTGGTGCTCCTCGCTGACCAGCGGGGACTCCAGGATCGCGGCCATGCGGGGGTCGCCGCCGCGCTGCGGCAGCTCCTCGTTGGCCACCAGCCCGGACTGCACCACCAGCCGCGTCTTGGCGTCCATGGGCTCCACCGTGTAGTTGATCGCGGCGATCGCCCGCTGGGTCAGCGACACCAGGCGCACCGAGGTCATCTTGACCCGGGCACCGGCGGGGGATGACCACTCCACCTGCCGGGTCAGCGTGCCCGCCCGCATGTCCAGGATCCGCTCGTGGGAGTGCAGGGTCCCGTACCTGATGTCGAAGGGCTCGTCATCGACCAGCAGCCGGATGACCTTGCCGTTGGTGACGTTGATGGCCGTCTGCCCGCTGTCAGGGAAGCCGTAGCCGGCCTCGGCGTACGGCAGCGGCCGGACCTCGTAGAACGAGTTCAGGTACGTTCCCGGCAGGCCGTGCGGGTCGCCCTCGTCGAGGTTGCCGCGCAGCCCGATGTGCCCGTTGGCCAACGCGAAGATCGATTCGCTTTGCGCCAGCAGGTCCAGGTCCAGCTGCTTTTCGACCAGCCGCCACGGCTCGGTCCCGTAGGCCCCCTGCCTGATCACCGGCGGTCTCCGAGGAGCTCCGCGAGGTCCTTCACCACGATGTCGGCCCCGTGTTCGGCTAGCTCGTGGGCCTGGCCAACCCGGTCGACGCCGACGACCAGGGCGAAGCGGCCGGCCCGGCCCGCTTCGACGCCGGCCAGCGCGTCCTCGAACACCGCCGCGTGATCGGCGGCCACCCCGAGGTCGCGCGCCGCGGCGAGGTAGGTGTCCGGCGCCGGCTTGCCGTGCAGGCCGCGCTCGGTGGCCACCAGCCCGTCCATCCGCACGTCGAACAGGTCCGCGATGCCCGCCGAATCAAGGACCTGCTTGGTGTTGGCGCTCGATGACACGATCGCGGTGGAGATCCCCTCTGCTCTGACCGAACGGATGTAGGCGATGCTGCCCTGGTAGACCTGGACGCCCCCGGCGGCCAGCTTGGCGAGGACCAGGTCGTTCTTGCGGTTGCTCAGCCCCCATACGGTGGGCGTTCCGGGGGCGTCGGCAGGCGTGCCCTCCGGCAGGTTGATCCCGCGCGATTCCAGGAACGACCTGGTGCCGTCGAGCCTGGGCTTGCCGTCGACGTAGGCGTCGTACTCGGCGACCGGGTCGAAGGGCACGAACGGGGTGCCGGTCGCCTCGGCGTGCTCGCGCAGGAAGTCGTCGAACATCTCCTTCCACGCCGCGGCATGGACCACCGCGGTCTGGGTCACCACGCCGTCCATGTCGAACAGGCAGGCCGTCACCCCGTCGGGAAGCCCGAACATATGCCCTCCGCTCTGCGTAACCCGCCCGTGCCCGGCTTGTCGTCCGGGACCTCGAGGTCTGCCTTGGCCAGCTCCTCGATATTGACATCCTTGAAGGTGACTACGCGGACGTTCTTGACGAACCTGGCGGGCCGGTACATGTCCCACACCCACGCGTCCCGCATCGTGACCTCGAAGAAGACCTCACCATTCTCGCTTGACCGTACGTTCAGCTCAACATCGTTGGTGAGGTAGAACCTGCGCTCGGTCTCCACCACGTGCGTGAACAGGCCGACCACGTCGCGGTACTCACGATAGAGCTGCAGCTCCATCTCGGCCTCGTACTTCTCAAGGTCCTCCGCGCTCATGAACTCATTCTCCTCTCCTTCCCCCTGATGCGCCCGCAGGGCTCATCGGTGCGCCGACCGCGCCTGCCATGGATTCCATGGCGGTCACGGCAGCATCGAGCTCCATGGCCTCGGCAAGCTCCTCGGCCATCGTGTCCAGCCCGTCCCGCAAGGCCGCCGCCTTGATCACGTTCACGAACGAGTACCGGTGCGCCGGGCACGGCCCGTGCTCGGCCAGCGCGCGCACATGATCGCCGGTGACGTATCCCTTGTGCCGGTCGAAACCGTATACGGGATAACGTTCATGCAGGTCTCGCATCATCCGGTCCCTGCTGACCTTGGCCAGCACCGAGGCCGCTGCCACCGATGCGGTGACCCGGTCCCCCTTCCAGATGGCCAGCGCCGGCGCGCCGAGCCCGCGGACCTCAAAGCCGTCGGTCAGCACGTACCCCGGCGCGCACCGCAGGCCGGCGAACGCGCGGCGCATGCCGTACACGTTGCACACGTGCAGGCCGACCGCGTCGATCTGCGCGGCCCCGATGACCACGACGTGCCAGTCGATCGCGCAGCGGAGCACCTCATCGTAGGCGTCCTCCCGGGCCGCGGGGGACAGCAGCTTGGAATCGGCCAGGCCGTGCATCCGCCGGATGCAGGCCGGGTCGAGCACTACGGCGGCGACCACCAGCGGCCCGGCGCAGGCTCCCCTCCCGGCTTCGTCGATGCCGGCCACGGGAGTGAACCCGGCCCGGGCAAGCACGGTTTCGTACGCCCCCAGGCCTGCGTCCCGCCGGGGCGTATGCCCCGGGTACCGGGGATACAGCGTCCACGGGCGCGCCATGGACGGCGCGGATGTGAGGACTCCGCGGACGGTGCCGCGGGCGGCAGGCTCGGGCGGGCGGAGGGTCATGACACTTCCGCAGGGTACGCCAGTTACCGCGGTCCCTTGCCGAGCGCCAGCATCAGCGCCTGCGCCGGCGTGTGGTTACCCGCCGCCGGATGCGGCGCTGCGCCACGGTGACGGGAACGGCGGCCGCGAAACCCAGCGACAACGGCAGCGCCGGGCCAGCCGGGGCGAGCGCCGACGGCAGCGGGCCGGACGCCGCGGGCGCCGTCGCGCTGAGCTGCGGCTGGGAGAAAGTCGCGGGTATCGGCAGGATCCGCCACCTGCT
>JAFAPY010000165.1 GCA_019246795.1 Streptosporangiaceae bacterium
GCGCCGCCGGTCTTGCGCCCGGCGTGGAACCCGCTGGCATCCAGGTGATCTTCCACCACCTTGATCACCAGCCACACCGGATGATCCGGTGCCAGCCACTCCCGCATATCAGGAGGGAACAAAAACGCCTGATCCCGGTCAACCGGCCGGTATCCCTTCGCCATACCCCGACCCTGTCAAAACCGGACCAGGCCCGCACGCCAACACGCCGCGAATCTGCAACAGCCCGAAATACGACAGGAACTGGCCACGATCATGTGATGCCCGCAATGTCAGTGCCTCGTGGTTAGCTGAGCGGGCGATCCGGCCAGGCGGCGGGTGCGGGCTCGCTGGTGGGATGGCTCCGGGCGGCTATCGTGGGGATACCTGGGAGAGGAGCGTGTCGGCGACGCTCATTGACGTGGATGACCTGCTCGGCGGTGTGCCATGAGCGCCCGCGGCCCGCTGGAAGGGTTCTCGGCGGCGACGCGGGCGTGGTTCGAGGGGTCCTTCGCCGAGCCCACCCCGGCCCAGGCGGGGGCGTGGCAGGCGATCAGCAACGGGCACGACGTGCTGGTCGTCGCGCCGACCGGCTCAGGCAAGACGCTGGCCGCGTTCCTGTGGGCAATCGACAGGCTCGCCGCAGCGCCGGCGCCCCAAGACCCCAGGCGGCGTTGCCGGGTGCTGTACGTCTCCCCGCTCAAGGCGCTGGCGGTGGACATCGAGCGGAACCTGCGGGCGCCGCTGACCGGGATCGGGCACGCAGCCCAGCGGCTGGGCCTGGACCAGCCGGGCATCACGGTGGCGGTCCGCACCGGGGACACTGCCGCTGAAGAGCGCAGGAAGCTGGCGGGCAAGCCGCCGGACATCCTCATCACCACGCCGGAGTCGCTGTTCTTGTTGCTCACCTCCCAGGCCAGGGAAATCCTGCGCGGGGTGGAGACCGTCATCGTCGACGAGGTGCATGCGGTGGCCGCGAACAAGCGCGGCGCGCACCTGGCCCTATCCCTGGAACGGCTGGACGCGCTGCGCGGCGGACCGCCAGGGCAGCGGGTCGGGCTGTCGGCGACGGTGCGGCCGGTCGCGGAGGTCGCCGCGTTTCTCAGCGGCGCCCGCGCGGTCACCGTGGTACAGCCGCCGAGCCCCAAGCGCATCGAGCTGGAAGTGATCGTGCCGGTCGAGGACATGACCGACCTGGAGACGGCACCCGGCGCTGACGGTGACCCGGTGGCCAGGCGCTCGATCTGGCCGCACGTCGAGCAGCGGGTACTCGACCTGATCGAGCAGCACAAGTCCACGATCGTGTTCGCGAACTCGCGGCGGCTGGCGGAGCGGCTGTGCGCCCGGCTGAACGAGCTTGCCGCGGAGCGGGCCACCTCCGCCGGGCAGGCGCCGCCCGCCGAGGTGGCCCGCGCGCACCACGGCTCGGTGTCGCGCCAGGAGCGCGCCGAGATCGAGGAGGCGCTCAAGGCCGGCCGGCTGCCCGCGGTGGTTGCGACGTCCAGCCTGGAGCTCGGCATCGACATGGGCGCGGTCGACCTGGTGGTGCAGGTGGAGTCGCCGCCTTCGGTGGCGGGCGGCCTGCAGCGCGTGGGCCGGGCCGGGCACAACGTCGGCGACGTCTCCCGCGGCATCTTCTTCCCCAAGTACGCCGGCGACCTCGTGCAGTCCGCCGTCGTGGCCGAGCGCATGCGGGACGGGCAGATCGAGGAGCTGCGCATCCCCCGCAACCCGCTCGATGTGCTGGCGCAGCAGGTCGTGGCAATGGCAGCGCTCGACGACTGGGCGGTGGACGAGCTGGAACGGACGGTGCGGAAGGCGGCGCCGTTCGGCGGCCTGACCAGGGCGGTCCTCGATGCGGTGCTCGACATGCTCGCCGGGCGCTATCCGGGCGAGGATTTCGCCGGGCTGCGGCCCCGCCTCGTCTGGGACCGCGTCGCCGGGATCATCCGGGCCAGGCCCGGCGCGCAGCGGCTGGCCGTCACCAGCGGCGGCACCATTCCCGACCGCGGCCTGTTCGGCGTGTTCCTCGCGGCGGATACGAGTAGGCAGCCGCGGCGGGTCGGGGAGCTCGACGAGGAGATGGTGTACGAGTCTCGGGTCGGCGAGGTGTTCGTGCTCGGCGCCAGCTCGTGGCGGATCGAGGACATCACCCCGGACCGGGTGCTGGTCACGCCCGCGCCGGGCCAGCCCGGCAAGCTGCCGTTCTGGCACGGTGACACGCCGGGCAGGCCTGCCGAGCTCGGCCGGGCGATCGGGGCGGCCGTCCGTGAGCTCGCGGCGGAGCCCGAGGCGGTTGCCACGGCGGCGCTGGAGCGGGCCGGCCTGGATGAGCTGGCGGCCCGGAACCTGCTGCGTTACCTCGCCGACCAGCGCGCCGCGACCGGGCACCTGCCCGACGACCGGACCCTGGTCGTGGAGCGGTTCCGCGACGAGCTCGGCGACTGGCGGGTGGTGCTGCACAGCCCCTTCGGCATGCCCGTCCACGCCCCGTGGGCCCTCGCCGTCGGCCAGCGGCTGCACCAGCGCTACGGGATGGACGGCTCGGCG
>JAFAPY010000171.1 GCA_019246795.1 Streptosporangiaceae bacterium
TCCAGATCGAGCGGCAGTTCGGCAAGGGCTCGATCATGCGCCTCGGCGAGGAGACGCGGATGCCGGTCGAGGTGATCCCGACCGGTTCGATCGCGCTGGACGTGGCGCTGGGCCTCGGCGGCCTGCCGCGCGGCCGCATCATCGAAATATACGGACCGGAGAGCAGCGGAAAGTCGACGTTGGCGCTGCACGCCGTGGCGAACGCGCAGAAGGCGGGGGGCATCGCCGCGTTCATCGACGCCGAGCACGCGCTCGACCCGGAGTACGCCAAGAACCTCGGCGTGAACACCGACGACCTGCTGGTGTCCCAGCCGGACACCGGCGAGCAGGCGCTGGAAATCGCCGACACGCTGATCCGGTCCGGGGCCATCGACATCGTCGTCATCGACTCGGTCGCCGCGCTGGTGCCGAAGGCGGAGATCGAGGGCGAGATGGGGGACAGCCACGTCGGGCTTCAGGCCCGGCTTATGTCTCAGGCTCTCCGTAAGATCACCGGTGCCCTGAGCCAGACGAAGACCACCGCAATCTTCATCAACCAGCTGCGGGAAAAGGTCGGGGTTCTGTTCGGCAGCCCTGAGACCACCTCAGGCGGAAAAGCCCTCAAATTCTATGCCTCCGTCCGTCTCGACATACGGCGAATCGAAACCTTGAAAGACGGCACCGAGGCGGTCGGCAACAGAACAAAGATAAAGGTAGTAAAGAATAAGTGCGCGCCCCCGTTCCGCAGCGCGGAAATGGATATCCTTTATGGTATCGGGATCAGCCGGGAGGGCGGCCTTATCGACCTCGGCGTGGAGCAGGGGATCGTGCGCAAGTCCGGCGCCTGGTACACCTACGAGGGTGACCAGCTCGGCCAGGGCAAGGAGAACGCCCGCAACTTCCTGCGCGACAACCCGGACCTGGCCGACGAGATCGAGAAGCGGATCAAAGAGAAGCTCGGCATAAGCCCGCGGCTCGACGCTGACGCCACCGCGCCAACCACTGCGCCAACCACCGCGCCGGGGACCGCCGGGCTAAGGACCACGCCATCGGGCACTTCGGGACCGAGGACCGCGGGGCAGGGGACCGCTCCGATCAGGGTCACCGCGCCAGCGACCGCTGCGCCAGGGACCGCTGCGTCGGCGGGCAGTCTCCCCGGGATCGGCAGCATGGCGTAGCCAGTGGCACGGCGCAGCCCGACTCGGTCCCGCGAATCCCGGGGGGACCGCGGTGCCCAGGATCCACAGACCCCGGCGGATCCCGAGGCCCTGGCCAGGCAGGTCTGCCTGCGCCTGCTGACCATCGCGCCTCGCACCAGAGCGCAGCTGGCCGGGGCGATGCGCCGCCGCGGCGTCCCGCACGACGCCGCGGCGGCCGTGCTGGAACGGTTCACCGACGCCGGCCTGATCGACGACGCGACCTTCGCCCGGGCCTGGGTCGAGTCCCGCCACTACAGCCGCGGGCTGTCCCGCCGATCGCTGTCAGCTGAGCTGCGGCAGCGCGGAGTCGGCAGCGACGACATCAGCGAGGCGATCGGCACCCTCCCCCCCGAGCAGGAGGCCGCCACCGCCAGGCGCCTGGTCGAGCAGAAAATGGCACACACCCGCGGCCAGGCCCCCGAGGTCCGCGCCCGGCGGGCTGCCGGCCTGCTCGCCCGGAAGGGCTACCCGCCCGGCCTGGCCTTCAGGCTCATCCGGGAGGCCCTGGAGCAGGAAGGCTCGCCCGAGGCCCTGGGCTTCGACCCGGACGCCGACTTCGACGCCGTTGGGGACATCGACCAGGAATGAAGCGGGGCCGCCAGCGCCCTCGCGGTCGCAGATCACCCTGCCGAGCGCCCGCGCCCGCCGCCGTGCCTGGTTCCGTGCTTTTCGCCCGGTCGCCGCATACTTCGCGAGGCCAGCGGTACTTTGCTTGATAAAAAGGTTATCAAGCCTTAACCTCACGGCAGCGAGATGTTGTCCCGCGCTGCACGTAGCACCAGCGAACTCCGGCACGGTCGGTAACCAGACCAGGGAGGAAGGACAGCAGGCCGGAACGCAGCGTGCGACCGCTCGCGCCAGGGAATGAACCGGGTACTGCGCCACGACAACGGCGCGACACACAGGGTCCCCCGAGGGCTGTGAACGGAAAGGGGTGGCCGTGAGCACCGGATTGTCGCTCGCGTTCATGGTGATCGGGTTGCTCGCGACGGCGTTCGCCCTTGTGGTCGTGTGGCGGCGCGGCGCGGGCACCGCCCCGTCTGCTCCGGCCACGCTGGCCCAGGCGCAGGCCAGCAGCGACATCGAGCAGGTCAGCAGGGAAGCCGAAGACATCCGCTCGCGCGCCGAGACCGAGGCCGCCGGCATCGTGCGACAGGCCCGGAACGAGGCCGAACAAGCCGCCCAGGGCCGCAGGGAGGTCGAAGAGGAGATCCGGGCGGTGAAGGACGAGCTGCGCGAGCTGCGGGGTGACCTGGAGCGTCGCGAGATGCGCCTGGCCACCCGCGAGCAAAGGCTCGACGAGGAACTCAAGCGGATCGAAGACCGCACGCTGGCGCTCGACCGGCGCAAGCATGACCTGGACCGCCAGGTTGCCGAGCTGGAGCAGCGCAGCGCCGAACGCGGCAAGGAGCTGGAGCGCATCGCCGGGCTTACCGCGGAGGCGGCCAGGGCCGAGCTCGTCGGCGCGATCGAGAACCAGGCCAAGCGGGAAGCGGCGCTGATCGTCAGGGACATTGAGCATGACGCCAGGTCCGAGGGCGAGAAGCGGGCCCGCAAGATCGTCTCCCTGGCCATCCAGCGGGTGGCCGCCGAACAGACCAGCGAGTCGGTGGTGTCGGTGCTGCACCTGCCGAGCGACGAGATGAAGGGCCGCATCATCGGCAGGGAAGGCAGGAACATCCGTGCCTTCGAGTCCGTCACTGGCGTCAACCTCATCATCGACGACACGCCGGAGGCCGTGCTGCTGTCGTGCTTCGACCCGGTGCGAAGGGAGACCGCCAGGCTTACCCTGGAGCGGCTGGTCAGCGACGGCCGTATCCACCCGCAGCGGATCGAGGACGCCTACGAGCGGGGTAAGGCGGAGATCGAGCAGCTGTGCCAGCGCGCCGGCGAGGATGCGCTGGTCCAGCTCGGCCTCACCGACATGCATCCCGAGCTCGTCAACCTGCTCGGCCGCTTGCGCTACCGGACCTCCTACGGGCAGAACGTGCTGCTGCACCTGATCGAGTCCGCGCACATCGCGGGCATGATGGCCAGCGAGCTGCGGCTCGACCCGGTACTGCTCAAGCGGTGCACGGTGCTGCACGACATCGGCAAGGGGCTCACCCACGAGGTCGAGGGCAGCCACGCGCTGATCGGCGCCGAGATCGCCCGCAGGTACGGCGAGATCGACGACGTGGTGCACGCGATCGAGGCTCACCACAACGAGGTGGAGGTGCGCACGGTCGAGGCTGTGCTCACCCAGGCCGCCGACGCGATCAGCGGCGGCAGGCCCGGCGCGCGCCGGGAGTCGCTGGAGATGTACATCAAGCGGCTGGAGCGCCTGGAACAGATCGCCGCGGGCCGCGACGGCGTGGAAAAGGTGTTCGCCATGCAGGCGGGCCGCGAGATCAGGGTCATGGTCAAGCCCGACCGGATCGACGACATCCAGGCCCAGGTGATCGCCCGCGACATCGCCAAGCAGGTGGAGGAGGAGCTCACCTATCCGGGCCAGATCCGCATCACCGTGGTGCGCGAGTCGCGGGCCACCGAGTTCGCCCGCTGATCATCCCGGCTCATGCAGGCCGCCGCGCGGCCGCTCAGTGCTGGAGCGCGCGCGTCGGGCAAGCCGCCGCGCGGCCGCTTATGTCCCGGACAGCGGTATCGGGGGGATGCCCGGCGGGGTGAAGCCCATGATCTGAGCGTAGAAGGACAGCTCGGCCTCCAGGCTGGCCACGATGGTCTCCGCCTTGCGGAACCCGTGCGACTCGCCGGGGAAGGTCAGGTAGGCGTACCGGATGCGGTGCGCGGCCAGGTCCGCGGCGATGGACTCGGACTGCGCAGGCGGGACGATGGGATCGTCCAGGCCCTGCAGCAGCAGCACCGGGCAGGTCGCGTCGCTGACGTGGCCGACCGGGGCCCGCTCCCCGTACAGCGCCGCGCATTGCGGCAGCGGCCCGACCAGCCCGTCCAGGTAACGGGATTCGAAGTCATGTGTCTGCGCCGCGAATCCCCGCAGGTCACTCACCCCGAAGTACGACGTAGCCGCCGCGAAGGCGCCGTCCGGCGCGGCCGGGACCAGCCCGATGCCCGACGTCACGGCGGCCAGCGCCGTCCAGCCGCCAGCGGAGCCACCGCGGATGCCGAGCCGCCGCCGGTCCGCCTCGCCCGTCGCGGCCAGGGCCAGCGCGGCCGTTGTCACGTCGGTCACGTCCACGATGCCCCACTGGCCGCGCAGCCGCTCCCGGTACGCCCTGCCGTACCCGCTGGAGCCGCCGTAGTTCACGTCGATGATGCCGATGCCCCGGCTGGTGAAGAAGGCCTTCGCCAGGTCAAGCCGGGGCGTTACCTGCCCGGTCGGGCCTCCGTGGACCCAGACGATGTACGGGGGAAGCTCGCCGTCCGGCGCGGTGACCGCGGGGCTGGTCGGCGGGTAGACGAATGCGTGCACCACGGACCCCGACGGCCCGGCCAGCTCCGCGGCCCGCGGCACCGGCAGATAGGCGGGATCGGGCAGCGAGTCCGCGTCCCGGCGCAGCACCCGGACTCCGGGACTGGCACCGGGCCGGATGTCCACCTGGATCACGCTGAGCGGTTCCAGCGGGCCGCCCGCCACCGCGGCCACGCTCGCGCCGGACGCCGAAAGCCCGGGCGCGAATACCTGGTACGGCAGGTCGAGATCGGCCAGCTGGCCGGCGTCCGGGTCGAGCACGCCCAGCCGCAGCTCCCCGACGCCGTGGGTGACGGCGATGCGGCCGTCGCCGAGCACCGCGTAGGGGCGCAGGCCCAGCTGCCACAACGGCCCGGCGAACTCCTCCTCCCGCGGGCACAGCGGCCGCGGCTTCGCCCCCGGCACGGCCAGGTACAGGTTCCACCACCCGGACCGGTCCGAGACCACGTACAGGCTGCGGTCGTCCCGCCACGCCGGGGCCAGCACGGACTCGGCGTCGCCGCCCATCACCAGCTGATGTTCGCCGGCAGTGCGGCCCGGCCCGCGCTCGCCGATGGCGGCGACCCGCAGCTCGGTGCCGTCCCATGGCATCCGGGGATGATCCCAGCAGATCCAGGCCAGCGCGGTGCCGTCCGGTGAAGGGACGGGGTATGCGTAGAAGTGCGAGCCGCTGACCAGCACCTCGACTGCGCCGGGGTCCTCCGCGGCTGAGCCGTCCAACGGGATGGCCACGATGGCACGGCTCACCCGCCCGGAGGCGTGGCGTTCCCTGACGCACCACACCTCGTCCCCGCGCGGGGACAGCGTGAAATCCGCGTACCGGTCGCCGCCGCGCTCGGCCGCCGCCGCGGTCAGTGGGTCCGGCTCCCCGCCCGGCGCGCAGCGGTACAGCCGCTGATCGGCGAAGTTGGCGAACACGAAGCCGCCCGGCACCGGCAGATACGACATCCCGCCGTACTCGTGCACCCGGGTCCTCGCGTTCCACGGCGCTGGCAGCAGGTCACGGCCGGTCCCGTCCGGCCCCCGGTACACGATCGTGGTCCGGCCGCCTTCGGCGGGGCGGGTCTCCTGCCACCACACCTCGGAGCCGGTCACGGCGGGAAACGCGAGCCCGACGTGCGCGCGCGCGACGTCGGCGCTGCTGATGGGGGAGGGCCATTCGCCGTACCTGGCGGTCTGCTCCGGAGCCTTAACCATACCGATATGATGCCGGAACCGGCCCTATCCTGGTGCTGTGACAGCCGGGACCAGGACGTACCAGATTCGCACCTACGGGTGCCAGATGAACGCGCATGACTCCGAGCGCCTGGCCGGCCTGCTCGACGAGGCCGGCTACCGCGCCGCCGCAGACGGCGAGGCCCCGGACGTGGTGGTCTTCAACACGTGCGCGGTCCGGGAGAACGCGGCGGACCGGCTATACGGGAACCTGGGCCACCTGCTGCCGCGCAAGACCCACGGCATGCAGATCGCGGTCGGCGGCTGCCTGGCCCAGATGGAGCGGACCCAGATCCTCAAGCGCGCGCCGTGGGTAGACGTGGTCTACGGCACCCACAACATGGCCGCGCTCCCGGCGCTGCTCGACCGCGCCCGGGTCAGGAACACGGCACAGGCCGAGTTCGCCGAGACGCTGGCGGAGTTCCCCTCGCTGCTGCCCGCCCGGCGGGGAGCTGCCTATTCCGCGTGGGTCGCCATCTCCGTCGGCTGCAATAACACCTGCACCTTCTGCATCGTGCCGAGCCTGCGCGGCCGGGAACGGGACCGTCGGCCCGGCGACATCCTGGCCGAGGTCCGCGCTCTTGCCGCCGACGGCGTGCTGGAGGTTACGCTGCTCGGCCAGAACGTGAACTCCTACGGGGCCGAGTTCGGCGACCGCAAGGCGTTCGGCAAGCTGCTGCGCAGCTGCGGCGCGGTCGAGGGACTGGAACGGGTCCGGTTCACCTCCCCGCATCCCCGGGATTTCACCGACGACGTCATCGCGGCGATGGCGCAGACCCCCAACGTCATGCCCAGCCTGCACATGCCGCTGCAGTCCGGCTCGGACCGTGTGCTCAAGGCGATGCGCCGCGCGTACCGCCGGGACCGCTACCTGGCAATCCTCGACCGGGTCCGGGCGAGCATCCCGGACGCCGCCATCACCACCGACATCATCGTCGGCTTCCCGGGCGAGACCGAGACGGACTTCGAGGCGACGCTGGACCTGGTTCGCCACGCCCGCTTCGCCGGCGCGTTCACGTTCCGTTACTCCATCCGGCCCGGGACCCCGGCCGCGGCCATGGACGGCCAGGTGCCGGCGGCCACGGTGGCCGAGCGGTACGAGCGTCTGGTCGCTTTGGCGGAGGAGACCAGCCACGCGGAGAACGCCAGGCTGGTCGGCTGCGCAGTCGAGGTGCTCGTCGCCGAGGGGGAAGGCCGCAAGGACGCCGTCACGCACCGCATGTCCGGACGCGCCCGCGACAACCGCCTGGTGCACTTCGCCCCGCACGGGACGGCCCCCCGCCCCGGCGACATCGTCACCGTGACCGTCACCCGGGCCGCTCCGCACTACCTGCTGGCCGACGCCCCGCCGCTATCGGTCCGCCGCACCCGCGCCGGCGACGCCTGGCAGGCCGCCGCATCCGGGGCGGGCGCCTCCGCGACGTCGGCCGCCCCCGTCCTGCTTGGCATGCCAGCGCGCCAGCCTCGCTGAGATGCACGTCATCGGCCTGGTGCTGCACCCGGAGCGCGACTGCGGCGGGGCGGTCGCCGCCATCCTGGCATGGGCGGCGCGGCGCAGGATCGAGGTTCTCGGCGTCGAGACCGAGATCCGCAGGCTGAACTGCGCCGCCCACCCAGTCCCTCCCGAGGATCTGGCCAAGCGGGCGGACCTGATCGTCAGCCTTGGCGGTGACGGCACCATGCTGCGCGCGATGCGGTTGGCGGACCGGCATGTCATGCCCGGCCCCGCCGCCACGGGCGGCGAAGCCGACAGGGCCGACCCTCCGGCGAGACACTGCCCCATCCTCGGGGTGAACCTCGGCAAGCTGGGCTTCCTGGCCGAGGTTGACGTGCCCGACCTGCACAGCGCGCTGTCCGCGATCGACGATCACCGCTACACCATCGAGCCGCGGCTGGCGGTGGACGCCACATGTTCCGGCCAGGTGGTCACCGCGTTCAACGACCTCGCCTTCGTCCGGTATCCCGGCAAGCCGACCGCCGCCATCGCGGTGGTGGCCGCGGGCCGCACGTTCGTCAGCTACGCCGCCGACGCGATCGTGGTAGCAACCCCCACCGGATCGACGGCCTACAGCTTCTCCGCGGGCGGCCCCATCGTCAGCCCTGCGGTGGAGGCCCTGCTCGTCACGCCGGCCGCTCCGCACTCGGCGTATAACCGCGGGCTGGTCGTGTCGCTGGCCGACGAGCTTTCCCTGGAGGTGCTGCCCGCCAGCGGCCCGCTCGCCGTCGAGGCGGACGGCATCGTCACCGCGGACGTGGCCCCCGGCGACCGGATCGACCTGAGGCCGCGCCGCGGCGCCGCCCACGTCGTGCGCCTGGGCCGCGCCACGTTCTACGAGCGGGCCCGCCGTAAGCTCCGCCTCACCGACTCCGCCGAGATCTTCGACGGTCCCGGGCACGATGCCATACAGTCACAGTAACTGTGATACTGTAAGACTGTGAAAAACATTACCGTGTCCGTCCCCGATGAGGTCTACCGGGATGCCCGGATCGCCGCCGCAGAACGCGGCGGGTCCGTGAGCGCCCTCGTGGTCGGCTTCCTGCGCTCGCTGTCGGAACGCAGGCAGGAATTCGACCGGCTGGAGGCGCAGCAGCGCGCGGTCCAGGCGGAGATAACCAGGTTCCGCGCCGCCGACCGGCTGGGCCGCGACGAGATCCATCACCGTGCGGTTCGTTGACACGAACGTCCTGCTGTACGCGGTCTCCCGTGATCGGAGAGAGCAGGACAAGGCCGAACGCGCCAACGACATCCTCGCCGCGCGCGACCTGTCGCTGTCGGTACAGGTTCTGCAGGAGTTCTACGTTCAGGCCACCAGGGATTCCCGCCCGGACGCCATCACCCATGACCAGGCTGTCAGGCTCATCGAGTCGTTCCGCCGCTTCCCCGTGCAGGACATGACCGATGCGATCATGATGGCTGCACTGGCCACGCGCCAGCGCTTCATGGTGTCGTACTGGGATGCCGCGGTCATCGAGGCGAGCCGCGCGCTGGGCTGCGAGGTCCTCCTGTCGGAGGACCTCGGCGACGGCCAGGACTACGCCGGCGTGCGCGTCGAGAACCCGTTCCGCGGGTAACGCCGCGCGGCAGGTGCCCGACTTGGTGCGCTGGCGGGGCGCGGGGGTTGGCCTGCTCCGGCTGAACGCCCCGGCGACCGACGCCCGCGCCCAGCGCATCCGGGCGGCCGCGGTCTCCGGGTGCTCGCCGTACTCCTGCGCTACCCGCGCCCCGCAGCCCGCGGCGCCGAAGGCGCGGATGGCCGCGGTGACCGCCTGCCGGACCTGCGCCGCGCTCGGTTCATCGCAGCGCTGCAGCGCCGATGCGAACAGCGCGTCGGCCCTGGCGGCGGTGCTGATGCTGAGGGGGTAGGTAGCTGACCGCATCGTGGGCCTCCTTATCGGTGGCTGTGCCCAGTGGACCACGAGGGTCCGACATTTCTCGGGCGTCCCTGCGGCGGCGGTGATACATTGCGCTGTACATGCTTGATTACGAAGAGCAGCAGCTCGCGGTTCACGGGGAGACGGCCGGGCAGGGCGCGCATATCATCGCGGTGGTAGGGCCGACCGCCGCCGGCAAGTCCCGGCTTGCCATCGTGCTGGCCCGCGCGCTCGGCGGCGAGGTGGTGAACGCCGACTCGATGCAGCTGTACCGGGGCATGGACATCGGCACCGCCAAGGAGCCCGAAGCCGCGCGCCAGGGCGTCCCGCATCACCTGCTTGATGTCTGGCCGGTGACCCGCGCCGCCAGCGTGGCCGACTACCAGCGGCTCGCCCGCGCCGCTATCGACGACATCACCGCCCGGAGCCGGGTGCCCGTGCTTGTCGGCGGTTCAGGGCTTTACGTCCGCGCGGCGCTGGAAGACCTGGACTTTCCCGGAACCGACGGCGCCACCCGGGCCCGGCTTGAGGCAGAGCTGGAAAGGGCCGGCCCGGCCGCGCTGCATGCCAGGCTGGCCAGGCTCGACCCGGCGGCGGCCGCGGCGATCCTGCCGAGCAACGGCCGCCGGATCGTGCGCGCCCTGGAGGTGATCGAGATATCCGGCCGGCCGTTCCGGGCCACCATGCCGGGCTACGGCCGGTCCCGCCCGGCGGTGCAGGTCGGCCTGTTCCTGCCGCGCCCGGAACTGGACCGCAGGATCGCCGCCCGGGTGGACCGGATGTGGCAGGCAGGCTTCGAGGCCGAGGTGCGCGAGCTGGCCGGTAGCGGCCTGCGCCAGGGCCGCACCGCCAGCCGTGCGCTCGGCTACCAGCAGATGCTGCGCTACCTGGACGGCAGCTGGACCCTCGACCAGGCACGCGCAGAGACGATCAAGGCCACCAGGCGCTTCGCCCGCCGCCAGGAATCCTGGTTCCGCCGCGACCCGCGGGTCCGCTGGGTGGATGCCAGCGACCCGAGCGCGGCTGCCGAACGGGCGCTGCAACTGGCCTACGTGGCCTCCCCGAGCCGGTAGACATGCCTGGCGTTGCCGGCGCACAGCATTGCGGTCACGCGCACCACGTCTCGTTCTGTATAAAGACCTTCGCTGCTGCCAGCGGCGAGGAACTCAAAAAGCGCGCGGCGGAACAGCGCCGCACCCAGGTAGTGCAGCTCCGGCAGCCCGAACGCGTCGGAGGAGTACAGGAACTTCGCATACGGCGCGAGCTCCAGCGCCTCGGCCAGCAGCGCGGGCGCGCGGGAACCGACGTTGTGGGTGGCCAGGCCCGCGTCGGCGTACACGTGCGGGAAGACCTGGGCGAGGTAGCCGGCCTCGCGGTGGTACGGGTAGTTGTGCAGCAGCATGACCGGGACCCCCGCCGGCTCAATGGCCCGCAGCAGCGGCGTGAGCAGCAGCGGGTTGCAGCGGTGCAGGTCCACGTCTCGGTCTCCGTAGCCCACGTGGAACTGCACCGGCAGCCCAAGGTCCACGCCGCACCAGATCAGGAACCGCTGCAGCGTCTGGTCGGCCACCCGCGGGGACCGCGAGGCCAGCCAGCGCTCGGCGGCGGCCCGCACGTCGGCGTCAGACGGCCGTGCCGGGTCCAGGTCCAGACCGGTCCGGTAGGCGGCAATCGACTTGGTGCCCACCGCGGATGCGGCGCGCTCGGTCAGCGCGGACCACACCGCGTCGGCGAAGTCGGGCGCGCCGATCCCCGCGGCGGCGAGATCCTCGGCCAGCCGCTCCAGACGGACGATCTCGTACGCGGGGGCGCCAGCCAGGGCGCCAAGCTCGGCCGGGGAGGTCAGCGGCTCGGGGGTGAACCCGGTGTCCACGATCGTCCCGGCCAGCCCAGCCGCCTCCAGGAAGCGCTTGCTGACTTCGGTCACGCCGAGCTCGGCCCGGCGGTCGAGGTAGTCAGCGATCCCGGCATGCGGCGGCAGGCCAAGGACCGGCGGGCACAGCCGCCGGAAGGTGAATCCCAGCTGGGAGTCGAACGCCGACCCGCCGGGCACCCCGGATCCCTCGCTCAGCAGCGACTCCAGCGTCGCCGCGTCCGCGTCCCTGATCAGCACCCCGTGGCAGTGGTGATCCACCAGGGGCTGCTCGGCGACCGCCGCGAGCAGTTCCGGCACTAACCCGCCTCGTCTCCGCCGCTGCGGCGCTGCCCGGGGGGGCCACTCCTCCCAACCCGCCCGCCAGTCCCGCGCCGGACGAAGGAGCAGGCGACAAGCGGCACCCCGGCCGCCGCGATCAGGAAGGTCAGCGGCACCGCCCGGCCCACGGTCTGCGCGCTGGCCTGGGGGTTGATGTTCGCGGCCATGCTCGGTGCCATCAGCGCCACCGACAGTCCCACCGCCTGCCACACTGACAGCGACCGCCGCAGCCCGGGGGGCTGGTCACAGTCGCTTCCATCTGCTGCTCCTCCTCGCGTGCTTGGTTCCCATAGTGTGCATCCGGCCCGGGCAGCTCGGAAAGAGCCGCACGGTCGCGGCTACGGCTCAGCCGGTCATGTGAACCGTTACGCCCCGCCGCGCGTCACTCAGGGTAGGAACTACTTGCCAAGAGGTGACCCACGGTGACAGGTGCCTACCCGGTGCACCTACCCGGCCCGGTGCAGCCGAACAGGCGACGCACGTTCCCCGGGACGCCCGCCTCGGTCCGCGAAGCCCGCCGGTTCGTCGCCGAGTTCCTGGTCGGCTGCCCGGCCAGGGAAATGCTCACGATCTGCGCGTCGGAGTTGTCCGCGAACGCGGTCGCGCACACCGCCTCGGGCAACGGCGGCGTGTTCACCGTGGAGGTTGACCGGCCCCGCGACGGAGTGGCCCGGGTCGCGGTCACCGATGACGGCGGCCCGTCCGTGCCGATGGCCAGGCATGATCCCGGGTCGGGCCTACTGGCCGAAGGCGGCCGCGGCCTGGCCCTGGTGGCCGCCTGCACCAGCCGCTGGGGCTACATCGACGCTTACCCCGGCCGCACCGTCTGGGCCGAAGCCTGCTGGCCGGTACCCGTGCCGCTGCCCGGCCGTCCACGCCGTCCCGCGGACGACTGGCACCCCGGCCCCGCCGCCTGATCCGTCCAGCGCGTTGGGCAGCCCAGGTGCGTGGTTCGCCTTCATGCCGTACAAGGCGGTTGATGGGCCCGAGACGGTGACCGGCGATGGCCGCTGCCTGTCTGAGTCGAGCAGCCCTAAGCGCCTACGCGGGGACGTGTAGGCCGGGGAACATGTGCACGGAGACGTCGTTGACAAGCGCCATGGCGTCGACGTGGCCGATCGCCTCGTCCTGGCTTATGTCCGGTGCGGGCAGCCCGAGGTGCTTCGCGAGCGCCATGACCGGGAAGCAGGCGGCCTTGCGCAGGCCCCGCAGGCGTGCCCCGGGCGCTACCCAGGCCGGGCTGAACGGGGCAACCGGCCGCGGCGTGACCTCGGGCCAGCGGTCCGGGTCGCGCGGGGTGTCGAGGGACAGGACGGGGGCAAGGTCGCGGGGCATTCATCCCGTAGCGGTCCCGTACGGCACCAGCAGGGGCGCCGTGCCCGGGACCGTGTCCGCGGCCCAGCCGGGGACCGGGTTGCTCAGATCGCGGCCCGGCACGCCCTCGAACGACGCCACCTCACCCGGCTCATACAGGCGGCCGAGCAGGTTATCAAACGAGCGATTCTCGAACATGATAACGACCACATGATCGAGGGCATCGCTGCGGTCAGGTCGCGGCATGGCCAAACCCTGCGCTCGGCACGGCGGCAGAACACGCGTAATGTACCCGTCAGGCAGCGGAGCCGCAGCCGACTGCCGGGCATTGGGCGTTACGCGCGACGTGAGGGGAAAAACCATGGCTCGCTATCCCGACATCAGTGATCACGGGCTGATCGGCGACCTGCAGACGGCGGCGCTGGTGACCTCCGACGGCACCTTGGACTGGCTGTGCTGTCCCCGGTTCGACTCGCCCAGCGTGTTCGCGTCGCTGCTTGACGCCGAGCGCGGCGGGTATTTCCAGATCGCGCCGGATGTGGACGAGTACGTAAGCAGGCAGCTCTACTTGCCGGATACCGCGATCCTCGTCACCCGGTTCATGACCCCGGACGGGGTCGGCGAGGTGCACGACTTCATGCCGGTTACCGGCAGGACGCCGACCGACCGGCACCAGGTGGTGCGGAAGATCCAGGTGGTCCGGGGCATGATGCGATTCGCGGTGAACGTTCAGCCGCGCTTTGACTACGGCCGCAGGCCGCACCATCTGGAGTTCGGCGACAACGGAGCGCTGTTCCGGTCCGAAGGCGAGGAGCTGACCGTGCGCCCCATCGCCCCGGAGGGAGTCGCCCTGGAGGACCTGGGCGTCTTTTGGGAGCGCGACGGCGACGGGCTGCGCTGGACGCGGGTGCTGCGTCAAGGCCAGGTCGGCGGCGTGATGCTGGAGTGGATGGGCGGGCAGCCCCGGCGCCTTGCGCCTGAGGAAGCCGAGCGGCTCGCGGACGAGACCCAGCGGTTCTGGCGTGGCTGGCTGCGCCGGTCCAGCTACCGCGGCCGCTGGCGGGAGATGGTCTCGCGGTCCGCGATGACGCTCAAGCTGATGACCTACGCGCCGACCGGCGCCCCGATCGCGGCCGCGACCACCGGGCTGCCTGAGCAGGCCGGCGGCGAGCGCAACTGGGACTACCGGTACACCTGGATCCGGGACGGCTCGTTCTCCATTCACGCCCTGCTCGGCCTGGGCCACCTGGAAGAAGCCTCCGCGTTCGGCGCGTGGCTGCGAGACCGCGCCACCGAGCAGGCCGGCGACGCGTCAGGCCCGCTGAAGATCATGTACCGCGTCGACGGCAGCTCGGACCTGACCGAGGACACCCTCGATCACTTCGAGGGCTGGCGCGGCTCCCGCCCGGTGCGGATCGGCAACGGCGCCGCCGACCAGTTGCAGCTCGACATCTACGGCGAGGCGCTGGACGCGCTGTTCCTGGGCAGCGAGTGCGGCCTGCAGACGGGTTACCAGGGCTGGCGGGCCGCCACTAACCTGATCGACTGGCTGTGCGAACACTGGGACCAGCCGGAGGAAGGGATCTGGGAGACCCGCGGCGGCCGGAAGAGCTTCACCTACGGCCGGTTCCAGGCCTGGGTAGCGCTGGACCGGGCGATCCGGATGGCGCAGCAGAGCGGACGGCCGGCCGCCATCTCCCGGTGGGCTACCGAGCGCGACCTGATCTACAACCAGGTCATGGAGCGCGGCTGGAACGAGAAGGTCGGCGCGTTCACCCAGCACTACGACACCGAGGTGCTGGACTCCTCGGCGCTGCTGATGCCGCTGACGGGGTTCATCGATCCCCAAGATCCGATGTGGCTGTCCACGCTGCGCGCGATGGACCGCGAGCTGGTCTCCGACAGCCTGGTCTACCGGTACAACCCGGCGGCCTCGCCGGACGGGCTGGCCGGCGACGAGGGCACGTTCACGCTGTGTACGTTCTGGTACGTCGGCGCGCTGGCGCGGGCCGGGCGGCTGGACGACGCGGAGCTGACGTTCGAGAAGATGCACACCTATGCCAACCATCTCGGCCTGTACTCCGAAGAGATCGGCAGCACCGGCGAGCAGCTGGGCAACTTCCCGCAGGCGTTCAGCCACCTCGCGCTGATCAGCGCCGCGGTCAACCTCGACCACCAGCTCGACCACGGCCCCGGCAACGTGGCGCTCTAGCGAGCGAGCCGGCGCGCGCAGCCGGCTGGACTGCTTGGGCGCCGGGCTCAGCCGCCTATAGCCACCGCGAAGGCACATCATGCTGCCTCCGGACACCCGGCGCGTGGTTACACCGGCCCCTCCTTGGCGGTGCTATCTCGTCTATGAGATACTCTTTGAAGTATGAACAGCAGCCAGGTTCCCGGCGAGGCGCCCGAGGCGCCGGACGCTGAGCTCCCCGTCATGCCGGGCTTCCGCGAGATGGCGCAGCGGCGGATGGCCGACGAGCAGGCGGCCCGGATGGCCGCCCGTCGCGGCAGGCTGATCCGCGAACTGGCCGAGCGCCGCCAGGCGGCCGGCCTGTCGCAGACCGAGGTTGCGGCGCGCATGGGCACGTCGCAATCCGCGGTTGCCAGGCTGGAGTCCGGCACCGGGGACGTGCGCGCCTCCACCCTGGAACGCTACGCGGCCGCGGTCGGCCGCCGGATCACCTGGAAGCTCGATCGCTCAGTACCTGCCGGAGCGCGCGCGTCGGGCGAGCCGCTGCGCGGCCGCTCAGTGCTGTCTGGAGCGCGCGCGTCGGGCGAGCCGCCGCGCGGCCGCTCAGTGCTGTCTGGAGCGCGCGCGTCGGGCGAGCCGCCGCGCGGCCGCTCAGGGGAAGGAGCCAGCGGATGACGCGAGGCAGGCAAGGAACCCCGCGCGCTCACGTGCCGTGGATACCGCAGCCGGGACGGCCCGATATTCCATTCAGGCCCGGCTGGCCGGGCACTCCGGTGCCGCCGGGACAACCGTCCGCGCCACCGTCCCGGCTCCCGCCGGTGTCCCCCACCCGGGTGTGGCAGGATCCGCACGCCACGTGGCAAGGGTCGCTGCATGAACGGCTGCTGGACAAGCGGATCGTGCTCGCGTCGGGCCTGCTCGACGACGACGCGGCCTCCAGGCTCTCCGCCCAGCTGCTCACCCTGGACGCCGAAGCGGCCCGAGCGATCCGGCTGGAGCTGCAGAACCTGCGGGCCGACCTGGCGGCCGCCCTGACCGTCATGGGCATCCTCGACGTGCTGCGCGCTCCGGTGCACGCCTGCGTCAGCGGCGAGATCAGCGGCCCGGCACTGGGCGTTCTGGCCAGCTGCCCGCGCCGGACCGGCCGCCCGAACGCATCCTTCCTTCTCGCCGAGCCGGAGCTGGAGCTCGGCGGGACCGTTGCCGTGCTCACTGCTCGTCAGCAGCAGCTGACCCGCATGCTGGACACGCTGTATTTCAGGCTCGCCGACGTGACCGGCCGTGAGGTCGACGAGATCCGCGACGACGCGCGCCGTGGCCGCTCGCTCACCACGGCTCAAGCTATCGGCTACGGCCTCATCGAGGCCGAAGAGACCCGGGCCCGCTTAGGCGCAGCCCCGGGGCGCTCGTGATCCGCTCGCCCGCATGGTAACGCTGCTGTCATCGGCCTTGATTCGATCGTGATAGCGAATTATCCTGTTCTCGTGCATCGCAACGATTGCCCAACCAGCATCGGCCGTGAGCGAGATGCGCGGCACGGGTCCGGCATAACCGGAAAATAGCCCTC
This sequence comes from Streptosporangiaceae bacterium, assembly GCA_019246795.1. Lineage (GTDB taxonomy): Bacteria > Actinomycetota > Actinomycetes > Streptosporangiales > Streptosporangiaceae > Palsa-504. The sequence continues at coordinate 16,462 of JAFAPY010000171.1, forward strand.
TGTACACTCTCGCTCTCTATGTGTAACATCAAACCGCAGGGCCGCCCTGCACGATGAGCGTGGCTGAGCCCGGCGGGCGCCGTGGCGTCTCGCCGGCGACGTGGCTGAACTGGGGCCTGGAATGAACACTTTCCGTAACTGGCCGAGTGAAGAGCGTAGCGACAGCTCCCGGCCGCCCGGCGACCAGCCGCCGGATGAGGAGGCAGCCGGCTGGCCCGGGGTGGCGCCGCCAGCGGAGTGGTTCCTCCGAGCGCCGTACCGCGACGAGCCCGATGGGACCCCGGCGGAACCGCCCGCCGAGCCGGAGCAGCCCTCCGCCGCCTCGGAGCAGGCACCCGCCAACCCGGAGGAGCGCCCCGCCGACCAGCAACAACCCTCCGCCGCCTCGGAAGAGCCTCTCGCCGCCTCGGAGGAGCCTCCCGCCGACCCGGAGGAGCTGCCCGCCGACCAGCAGGAGCCGGCCGCGCCCCCGGTAGCTGCGGCCGGCCTTTCCCTGTGGCAGCGATCGCAGCGCCTGTGGCGTGAGGCGGGCATTGCCTGGGACGTCCCGCCGGCCGATTCCGGCCCGGCTTCGCATCCCGGCCCGGCTCCGCATCCCGGCCCCGCTGCCTGCCCGGGACCTGCGCCGCATTCGGGGCCCGCTCCGCGCTCGGGGACGGTGGCCGCCGATCCGGCGCCTGCCGCCCCCCTGCACCCTGGGCGCGTCCAGTTCCCGCTCAGTGATGTCTGGAGCGCGCGCGTCGGCCAAGCCGCCGCGCGGCCGCTCGATGATGTCTGGAGCGCGCGCGTCGGGCAAGGCGCCGCGCTGCCGCTCAGCGCCCCGGTTTTCGGCGGCCCGGATTCCGGCCAGGACGACGATCCGGCCGCGGATGCCGTGCCGCCGCGGGACCCTGGTGCCGATCTGCCGCCAACGGCCCGGCGCCCCCCGAACGACACCCTGCTGCTGGAGCCGGCGCCGCCGCAGGACTGGAGCCCGGACGCCAAGCGAGGCCCGCACACCAGGCGAGGCCCAGGCAGCCGCCGCCGCGCGGCCGCGATCGCGGTGCCCGTCGCGGTGCTGGTGGCGGTCGCCGCCGTAGCGGTCACGCTGCTGACCGGCCATGGGCCGAAGCCCGGCCAGCTTGCCGCGAACCAGCAGCTGGCCAGGCACATCCCGCCCCTCCCCACCATCGGTACCTACCCCGGCCAGCAGCAGCGCGGCGTGTTCCAAACGATCGACCGGGTCACCGGCTACGGTCCCACGATCGTGGCCACGGGCTCGCAGTCCAGCGACGGGCTGGTACGGCAGCAGTTCTTCACCTCCCCTGACGGCGGCGCCAGCTGGCGGCTGGCTCCCACTCAAGCCGCCGGCGGCGGCCAGGCGCCGCTGGGCCACCCGGCCACCCGGATCGCCGGCGGCCCGGACGGCTGGCTGGCGGTCGGCCCGCAGGCGATCTGGACCAGCAAGAATGGCATGAGCTGGACGCTGGCGGCCACGCACGGTATCACCCCGCAGCAGGCCGGCGACCAGGTGTGGGTGATCACGAACACCGCCACCGGGTTCCTGGCCGGCGGAGTGGCGGCGCTGCCCGGCGGCGGCACCCAGGCGGTCATCTGGACCACCCGCGACGGGCTGAGCTGGCAGCGGACGGACGCCGCCCGGCTCCCCGCGGCGCCGGGGGAAACGGTCCAGGACATCTCGTTCGCGGCCTCCCGCGGCGGGGACACGGTCATCGCCGGCACGGTCTCCGGCGGCGGCTCCGGGGTGTGGCTGAGCACCGACGGCGGCTCGACGTGGACGCCGGTGACGGTCCCGGTGGATCACGGCGCGACCGCCGGCATCACCGGGCTCAGCTTCGATGCGGCAGGGCTGCTTGCGGTGCGGCCGGGCCGGACCGCTGGCGGCACCGCCGACGGCGTTGCCTATTTTTCCTCCAACGGCCATGACTGGCAGTACACGGGCACCATCGACCCTTCCGGCGGCTGGCAGCCTCAGGTGGTGAAAGGAAACAGCTACGGCTTCGTGGTCACCGGCACCACCGATGCCGGGGCGATCGTGGCCTATACCAGTACGGGAACCGGCAGCAGCTGGGCGCCGACCGGGTCCCTGGGTGCCTCCGCCAGCGAATCGCTGCCGGGCGTAACCATCGCGCCGGCAGGCACGGTGGTGGCAGCCGGATCGGCCGATGCTACCGGCGTCAGCCAGCAGGCGGTGCTGGTCCGGGCCAAGCCCGGGGGCGCTGTGCGTCAGGTGCCGCTGGGGACGATCCCCGGTGCGGTGGTCTCGGAGCTGGACGTGCGGGCCATGGCTTCCGCCGGAGGCGTCCAGGTGGCGGTGGGCAGCGCGGACGGGTACCCGGCGATCTGGCGCCGGGACACTGCGGGTTCGTGGATGCTGGCGTCCCCGCAGCTGCTGGCCTCGGCATCCCCGGGGCTGGGCACGCTGACCGGCGTGACCCACGGGGCGGCCGGGTGGCTGGCGGTGGGAGAGCCGGGCCCGGTGGTGCTCACCTCTGCTGACGGCACCACCTGGCGGCCTGCAGCCGGGAACATCGCCGCGGATCTGGCCGGGGTGTCCGCGGTGGCGGCGGCGGCAGGTCCGCGCGGGTATGTCATCGTCGGCAAGCTGGTCGCGCCGGGCCGCTGCATAGCCGACGTGTGGTGGTCGCCGAACCTGGCCACGTGGACGCGGGCCCACGACGTCAACGACGCGACCGGCTCCAGCCAGGTGCTCGCGGTCGTCGCGGACGCGGACGGCTTCGTCTCCGCCGGCTCGCACAACCGTCAGCCCGCGCTTTGGCTGACGGGCAACGGCGTTTCCTGGACCACGATCGTGCTCCCGCTCCCGGCCGGCGCCTCGGAAGCCGTGCTGCAGCAGATCGCGATCAGCAGCAACGGCCGGGTGGCCGCGCTGGGCCAGGCGACGACGGCGGCGGGCCTGATGCCGTTCGCCGAGCTGTCGGCCGACGGCGGGGTGAGCTGGCAGCAGGTGCCGTTCCCCATACCGGGACCCGGCACCGTCTTCACGGCGCTTATCGCCCGTCCCGGCGGCTTCACCGCCGCCGGCCTGTACGGGCCGCCCGGGCAGCAGCAGACCGACACCTGGACGTCGGCCGACGGAACGGCCTGGGCGCAGACGCCGATCGGCGGGGTCACCGGTGCCGGGTCAGGCGGTGCTCACCTTATCACCGCGCTGGCCTCCTCGGGCAGCGCGGTGACCGGCATCGGCTCGGTCGCGACCCAGCAGAGCCAGGGCGCTTTCACCGTCATCGTGCCTGACCATTAAGCGGCCGCGCGGCGGCTCGCCCGACGCGCGCGCTCTAGGCAGCACTGAGCGGCCGCGCGGCGGCTTGCCCGACGCGCGCGCTCTAGGCAGCACTGTGCGGCCGCTGGGAGACCAGGGACGCGAAGACCACGGTCGAGCTGAGGTAATGGCCGGTGGCGTAGTCGAAAGCGCCGCCGCACGTTATCAGGCGCAGCGCGGGGTAATGCGCGGCTCCGTAGACGGTATTGGCCGGGAAATGGTCTTTGGCGTACTCACGCACCCCGGTGACGCGGAAAATAGCCGTGATCCCGTCGGCG
>JAFAPY010000175.1 GCA_019246795.1 Streptosporangiaceae bacterium
CGTCAAGCAGATCCCGGCCCGCCGCTGGCTCGGGCTGACTGCGACTCCCTACCGGCGTGACCGGCTCGACGACCTGATCGCCTTGCAGATCGGCCCGGCCCGGCACACGATCCGCCAACCCGGCAGCGGCCCCCGGCCAGCAGCAGACCACGCTGCGGAGCTTCCCCGGCTCGACGCGGAGATGGAGGGCGCCGGTCTGCAGCCGACGCCGGTCTTGCGCCTGCACGCGACCAGCTTCTGCTACACGGGAGATGCCGACCCGTCGGCGCCAGGCGGGATCGCCGCTGTTTACCGTGACCTAGTCGCCGATGAGGCGCGCATCAGCCAGGTCACCGGTGACGTCCTCCGCGCCCTGGAGCAGGGGCGGCACTGCCTTGTGCTGACCCAGTGGACCGTCCATGTCGACCGGCTCGCTGCTGCCCTGCGCGAGCGCGGCCACGACCCGGTTGTGCTGCGCGGCGGGATGGGCGCCAAAGCCCGTGCCGCGGCACTCGCCCGCCTCCGGCCGCAGCCCGGAGGGCCGCCGCTGCTCGCCGTGGCCACCGGTCCCTACATCGGCGAGGGCTTCGACTGCCCGGCCCTGGACACCTTGTTCCTGGCCGCGCCGATCGCCTTCAAGGGACGCCTGGTGCAGTACGCAGGTCGCATCCTGCGACCCCACCCCGGCAAGACCACCGCCGAGGTCCACGACTATCACGACCAGCGGACCGGCGTCCTCGCCGCGTCGCTGGCCAAGCGCGCACCCGGCTACACCAGCCTCGGCTTCCAAGACCCGCGCCGCCTCGTCGCTGAACCCCGTGATCTCCGCCAGGAAAGGGCCGGCCGGGACACCTGATCCTCGTGCCGGGATCCCACCTCACTCTTCGCCACCGCTCAGTCGATGCCGTCGCGGCCGCATTTCTCGGTCCATCGGCACCCTTTGTGCTGCTGCCGACTGAGGGCCTTCTGGTAAACCGACTTCGGTTGCGTGCAGGAGGACATCAGATGCTGCCTTCGCTATGGGGGTTCGCCGCCTCCGGATCGTTTGACGAAGCGTTCTCGCATTTACTGCTGATCGCCATAATTTCCCGGATTTAATACGATGCGAACTAGCTTGCCAATCAAGGTTCCAGTTCACACTATCGGTTGGCTCGGAAAGTGAATGCGGTTACGGTGAAGCTCAAGCTTTGCAATGCAATTCGCATATTAACGTTGCCTCGCCGTAATTTCCCCTTTCTCATCGGTGTCGCCCCTTGTACGCGGGCTCTGCGTGATGGGTCGATATGATGGCATCTCTCGTTCACGGCGGCACTGCCGGAAGCCGTAGCTGATCGGATTGGCTGCCAGCTATGTAGACTGAAGTGACGAGACGTTTCCCACCGCTTGAGCCGTGACCCGGCTGCCGATGAGTCGGTCTCCGGCCCTGATCCAGCATTCTCTGAGAGATACCGATTCAGGGATAGTCCTGGGTCCAGTGACAAACCAAGCGACAACCGCAACAGGCGGGAGCAGACCGAGCGCGACATGCCCAGACACTGGAATCCCTCCGACCTGCGGTAATCCGACCCAGCCCGACGCCATCAGATACAACCGGTAGCCATGGTAAGGAGAAGGTCTACGGTTCGATTCCGTAACGGGGCTCCAGGTCATGAAGAAATTCGAACAAGTCGAGCGAGCGGCGTGGAACGAGCATCGGGAGACGCTGCTCAGCTCCTATCGCAGCGATAGCTCCCATTGCACAGGCACAGCCCGGTTTCAGTTACTGAAAGGAGCCGCCGCCGGGCCGTCCTGGAACGGTCTGGTCACCGTAGGAACGAGGTCACGCTGGGCAGGTTGTCCAGCGGCCGGGCGGGTTCAGGCCTCGATGAGCCGCATCAAGATCCAGGGCCATGCCGTCCGGGTCCGGGACGTCCTCCTGCTGGACGGGCTGAGGACACTGCGGGGCGCTTTACGCACATGCCGAAATGAGTGCGTTGCCTACTACGGCAGCGTCCATTCGCTAGCTGACCAGGGCGGTCGTGGTGTCGTCGGCGGACTTCGGGGTGGTGCTAGCCCGGCAAGCGTGCCCGGAACAGGTCCAGGTTGCGCTTCATGTGCGCGAGCTCAGGCCCGCCCCACGTGATGAACTCCGGGTTGATTTCGCAGAAGTGGCCCACGGTCGCCAGCATGGCATCGGCCAGGCCGGGCCCGGACCAGCCGTAGGCGTCGGCCGCTATCCGCAGCATGTGCGCGGCCGGTTCGCCGTCGCCGTAGATGGCCGGGTGCACGAATGCCCAGAGGAATTCGGCGAAGTTGGCCAGCCGGGTTCCAGGGCGGGTGCCGTCCCAGTCGATGATCGCGATGGGGATCATGTCCCGGAAGATGAAGTTGGGCTGTGACAGGTTCGGGTGGTAGGCAATCTCGGATCCGGCGGCGAGCTCGGTGCCCTCGGTGAGGTCGTGCACCCGGCGGACCAGCCGGGCTCCGGCGCGCAC
>JAFAPY010000179.1 GCA_019246795.1 Streptosporangiaceae bacterium
CGCTAGTAACTCTTTATGCGCGTCGGTGCTGGATGTGAAGACGTCCTCCTGATGCGGTTGTCGGGTTCGGATCCCAGCGCATCAAGGAGGACGTCCGTGGGTAACGGTAGTGGCTTGTCTCGTGGGGACCGCAATCGGAACGCGCGGCTGGCGCGGTTGCGGGAGCTGGTTCCGCTCAGCAACGCGATCGTGGGGATCGACCTGGCTGACGACACGCAGGCTGCGGTGGTGGCCGATCATGATTCGCGGGTGATCGCCCGGTGCCGGGTCAGCGCCCGGGCGTGGGAGCTGGGCGAGCTGCTTGACTGGGCGGTGGCCCGGGCGGCCGGGGCGGGGTTCGCGTCGGTGACGGTGGCGTGTGAGCCGACCGGGCACCGGTGGCGGGTGCTGGATCAGCTCGCGGGCGGGCGGGGGCTGGCGCTGGTGTGCGTGCAGCCGCTGCTGGTCTACCGGGCCCGGGAGGGGGAGGACCTGACCCGGGACAAGTCCGACCCGAAGGATGCGGTGCTGATCGCGCGGCTGGCCGGTGAGCTGCGCTGTTATGAGCCGGAGCGGGCCGATGCGGTGTGGGCGCGGCTGCGGCACCTGGGGGCGCGCCGCGGCCAGCTGACCACGGCCGCGACGGCGGCGGTGAACCAGGTCCGGGACCTGCTGGAATGCGCCTGGCCCGCGGTGCTGGCCGCATCGGGCAGCCCGTTCCGGTCGGTGACCTGGTGTGCGTCGCTGGCGGTGGTGCTGGACCGGTGCGCCGGGGGGCTGGCCCGGGTCCGGCGCCTGGGCCTGGACCGGTTTACCGCGGCGGTGCGCCGCGAGCTGCCCCGGTGGGGCGGGATCCGGCCGTGCCTGCGGATCATCCGGGCCGTGTTCGCGGCGCTGTCAGACCCTGCCGGGGTCACCGCGCACCGCCCCGGGGCGCTGGAACGCGCGCACCTGGTGCTGGGCGACTGGCGGGCTACCCGCGCCCGGCTGGCCGATACCGAGACCCGGATGGGCGCGGTCCTGGACGAGCTCGGGCTGGCGGACCTGGTGACCACGATCGCCGGGCTGACCGTGACCGGGGCCGCGGCGATCTTGGCCGAGACCGGCGACCCGGCCCGGTTCGCCACCCCGCGGGCGCTGGTCAAGCACGCCGGGCTGTGCCCGCGCGACAACGCCTCCGGCGCCGCCCAGGGCAAGACCACCATCTCCGGGCGCGGCCGGCCAGGCCTGCGGGTGGCCGCCTGGCGGGCAGTCTGGGCGGCGATGCCGAACAACCCGGTGATGGCCGCGCGGTTCGCCCACCTGACCACCCGCCAGGATAACCGGCTGGCACGCCAGCAGGCCCGCACCGCCTGCGCGGCCGCCCTGCTGCGCTGGATCCACGTCGTGGTCACCCGGCACCTCGCCTGGGATCCGGCCATCGCCGCCGGCACCGCCCCGGCGCACCGGGCCGGGTGATCCCGGCCACGAGCAGCTAGAACCCGCGCCGCACGCGGCGCCGCGTCAAGACCCGGGCGGGGCGAGCCCAGACGTCCCTCGAGGAACCACCTCGCGCATGAGCATGGGCAGCCCCGACCGCCTTCTCACCAAGCTCGATTCACGCTGTCGGGAAACAAACCCGCTTGAAAGCTAGGCAGAGCACGAGAAGACGGCGGAGCACCCGCCCGACTTGACACAGACCGCGTTACGGTGCTCATGCCGCGAAGGGCGCGCAAGGAGCTGAAGAGGTCTCACGCACATTGACCTCGCCGGCGGGGAGGGCAGCGTCCCGGTCTCAGGCGACCCGGGCTGTGGTGCCGGGCGGGGCGGGCGCGGCGGCGCCGGGATGCAGCACCGCGGCGAGCGCCTCAACCCCGGTGACCAGCCGGGGGCCGGGCCGGACGATGATCCCGTCGGCGTCGATGGCCCACACGGGCACGCCAGGCAGCGCCCGGGCCGCGGCGCGGGCCTGTACGGCCGCGCCATCCAGGTGGTAGCCGCAGGGCGCCACCACGACCAGATCGGGCCCGGCGGCGGCGATCTCGGCCCAGCTCACCGCGACCGACGGCGCGCCGGGGCGGCCCGCGACCGGAGTTCCGCCGGCCGCAGTCACCAAATCGGGCACCCAGTGCCCGGCGGTGAACGGCGGATCCACCCACTCGATCACCGCGACCTTCGGCCGCGGCCAGCCCGCCACGCGGGCCGCCACACCGGCCAGCCGGGCGCGCAGCCCGGCGGCCAGGCGCCCGGCGCGGCCGGGCACCCCAGTGGCCCGGCCCACCGTCAGGATTGAGTCCAGCACCTCATCCAGCGACCGCGGGTCCAACGTGAGCACCCGCGCCTGGCAGCCCAGGTACCCCAGCGCGGCCTGGACCTGCCCCGACGGTAGCGCGCATACCCGGCACAGGTCCTGAGTCACGATCAGGTCCGGCCGCAGATCTGCCAGCGCCTGCTCGTGCAGCGTATACAGGTCACCGCCGTCGGCGAGTCGGCCGCGGACGTATTCGTCGATCTCCCCAGCCGACATACCCCGGGTGTCCAGGCCGCCGACCACCACCGTCTTGTCGGCCCTGGCCGAGGCGGGCTCGTCGCACTCGAACGTCACGCCAACGAGCTGGTCGCCCAGCTCCAGCGCGTAGATGATCTCCGTCGCCGACGGCAGCAGTGACACCAGGCGCACAACATCAGCGTAGGCATCCCGCCAGGTCTTGACTAACCCGGCGCATTCGCACCGGTACCGCAGCTATACCGCAGCTACCCGCATGCGGCCGCCTGCCAGCAGGACCGCCGGGATGACATCCCGGACCCGCCGACCGTCGCCCGGCCTTGCCGAGATCAGTAAGTCTGCCTGTCCCCGCCCGACGTATCGGGTGGCGCGGACTTCGCGGGCTCGTCGAGGCGCAGGATCGTTTCCTCGATCTCGGTGTTTCGCGCGTTGGCGAACGAGATCGCCGTGCCTATGATCGCGAATCCTGCCCGCTGCAGCACCTTGAGCGATCTCACATTGTCACTGGCGGCGCGGGCGAACACGGGCCGCACCCGAACCGATTCCAGGAGCAGGGCGAGCGCCCGGCCGGCGATGCCTTGCCCCCACAAGGACCTGTCGATCCAGTATGTGACCTCGGTATCGCCATCAACGACGAAGCTGGCGATGCTGCCAGCGAGCCGCCCATCAACGGTGACCGCACGGGTGGTCGCCTCTGGCAACGCCCGGACCTTCGCCATGTGGGCATCGAACGCGGCGCGGTCATCGGGATTTTCGGCCGTGAAGGCGGCCATCCGGACCGACTCGGGATCCCGCATCTGCTCGAACAAGGCATCGAGGTCGGAGTCGTCGATCGGCCGCAGCGCCACCTCAGCCACAAGTACCCTCCAACCCGGGTCCAGCGACGATCAGCAGGGCGAACATACCAGCATCATCGGACAATCGG
>JAFAPY010000216.1 GCA_019246795.1 Streptosporangiaceae bacterium
TCCCCCCAGCCCCACGTGCGTGTGGATGCGCGGCTGATGGAAGCGGCGCTGCTCAACCTGAGGAAGCGCATCGCGGCGATTCCCCTGGTGTTCGAGATCGCGGGTTTCGCGGAGATCAAGGCCGAACGCGCGAAGCTGCTGAGCCAGATCGACGATTACCTGCTGCCCCGGGTGCGCCGGTCCGCCGCGCCCGTGCTCGTCGCCCTGGTCGGTTCTACCGGATCGGGTAAGTCCACGCTGGTGAACAGCATCGTCGGCGCCAGGGTGAGCGTGACCGGGGTGCGGCGCCCCACCACGAACAGCCCGGTGCTCGCCTGCCACCCCGATGACATCGACTGGTTCGCCGAGAACAACTTTCTGCCTACGCTGCCTCGGGTCAGGCAGGAGGGGCTGGCCACGCCGGGCCGGGACGGGCTACTGGTGCTCGCGGCCAGGGAGGGCATGCCCAGGGGCATCGCGCTGCTGGACACGCCGGACATCGACTCGGTGGTCCGAGAGCACCATGAGTTCGCCTACCAGTTCCTCGACGCCTCGGACCTGTGGCTGTTCATGACCAGCGCCAGCCGGTACGCGGACGGCCCGGTGTGGGAGATCCTGCAGCACGCGCGGGAGCGGAAGGCTTCGCTCGGCGTGGTCCTGTCCCGGGTGCCGCAGGCTTACCGGGCTGAACTGGTGGCGCACTTCACCGCCATGCTCGACGCGAACGGGATCCCGGCGGAGAACCGCTTCGTCATCGCGGAGACGCCACTGGTCGACGAGATGCTGCCGCGCGAAGCCTGCCGGCCGGTCCGGGACTGGCTCGCCGAGGTGGCGGGGCGCCCCGACCGCCGGGTAGCGGTGCTGACCCAGACCATGTCCGGCGTGCTCGACACGTTCAGGTCACGGGTCCCGGCGGTGGCCGCACATGTGGAGGCCGAGGTCGTGCTCCGGGGGCAGTTGCGGCGCACCGCCGAGGCGGCTTACCAGCGCGCCTTCGCCGAGATCGGCGCCGGCATGAAGGACGGCACGCTGCTGCGCGGCGAGGTGCTGGCGCGGTGGCAGGACTGCGAGGCGTCCGGCGATCTGAAGCCGAGCCGCGGCGCGAACCGGCCCAGGGCCGGCAAGGGCAAGCGCGCGCGCCGCGGGTCGGACCCGAGGACGCGGGCCGCGGCGCTGTCCGCGGCGCTGCGCTCGGCGGTCGAGTCGTTCATCGTGTCGGTCGCCGACCGCGCTGCCGAGCAGGTGGACGGCAGCTGGCTGGCCAGCCCCGCCGGCGCGGAGCTGCTGGCGCAGGTCGCCGCAGAGCAGGCCCGGGGCCAGCGCGCCAGGCAGGTCTTCGAGTCGGCCTTCGGGACGAGCCGGAAGCCGGGGACCGGTTCCCCGCCGCCGGCGGGGAACCGCGGGGACTCGCAGGACCCGGCGCAGGGTGCGGCTTTCAGCCGGTCGTCGCCGGACCTGTCGCTGCGCGCCGCCCGCGCGATCGGCGCCTGGCAGGATCACCTGGTCAGGCTGGCGGCGACGGGGGACCTGCGCCCCGCATCGAAGCGGCTCTGGTTCGACAACGAAGCCCTCGGCCTGGTTGTCCTGGTCGCGCTGCTGGGCGAGGACACCCAAGCGGGCCAGTCGCAGGATGACGGCATCTACGCCCAGCCGCGGCGGCTGCTGACCTCGGCGTTCGGCGCCGTCAAGCTGGCAGAGATCTTGGCGCGCGCCCGCGCGGACCTGCTGGAACGGATCCGGCTCCTGCTTGATGAGGAAATGGTCCGGTTCGTCGAGGTGCTGGAGGCGGCCGGGCACTGCGATGATGTCGCGGCGATCCGGCTATACCAGGCGGAATACTCCCTCGAGGCGGTCAGGTGACAGCGAAAACGATCGGAACCACCGGGCTGGCGCATGCGTCCCTGTCGGCAAGGCTGGCCTCGCTGACCGAACTGACCCGCCTGGGTGCGGCACGGGCAGGCGACGACGGGTTCAGCAAGGAACTGCTCGCCGACGCGGAAGCGCTGCTGCGGCGGTCCGGCGAGCGGATGCGGATGTCGGGCTACCACACCATGGTGGCCTTGGCGGGCGGCACGGGCAGCGGCAAGTCCTCGCTGTTCAATGCCCTGGCCGGGGCCGCCTTCTCGCCTGCGGGCGTCACCAGGCCGACCACCAGGCATCTGCACGCGTGCGTGTGGGGCATGGAGGGCGCGGCCCCGCTGCTTGACTGGCTCGGCGTGCAGCGGCGGCACCGCTACGCGAGGGCAAGCGCGCTTGACGAGGGCGAGGAGTCGCTGGCTGGCCTGCTGCTGCTGGACTTTCCCGACCACGACTCGGTGGTTACCGGCTCGGCGGCCATGGTCGAACGCCTGGTGAAGCTGGCGGACATGCTGATCTGGGTGCTTGACCCGCTGAAGTACGCCGACGCGTCGGTGCACCAGGGCTACCTGGTGCCGCTGGCCGGCCATGCCGCGGTGACGGCGGTGGTGCTCAACCAGGCCGACACGCTGACCCCTGAGCAGGTCACCGACTGCGAGTCCGACCTGCGCAGGCTGCTCGACGCGGAAGGGCTGGCCGAGACGCCGGTGCTGCTGACCTCGGCGACCACCGGTGCCGGCCTGGTCAACCTGCGCCGCATGCTGGCCGACGTGGTCGCGGCCCGGCGGGCGGCGAGCGACAGGATCGCGGCGGACATCGAGGCCCTGGCGGAGAGGTTCGCGGTCTACGCAGGGGATTCCGTGCCCGGATGGGATTCCGTGCCCGGATGGCAGCTGCCCGGTCCGGACGCGGCCCGGGCAACGGTGCCGGACGATGTCGGCGCGGCAGCCGGGACCGCGGGCCTTCCGCTGCCGTGGGACCAGGAACCCGCCGAGGTTGGCCAGGACGCGGGCCCGGACCAAGACGCGGGTCCTGACCAGGACGCAGGCCCGAAGGAGTGGCAGCCGTGGCAGCCGGCCACCCCGGCGCGGCCGGTCGTCCCCACGTCACGCCCGCCGTGGGACGATGCGACGCCGGACGGCAGGCCCGAGCTTCCTGCCGCCGAACTCGTCAGCTACGTTCCCGCGGCTCCCGCCGCCGCGCTGACCGCGGCCTTCGCCAAGGCCGCCGGGGTGACCGCCGTCACCGAAACCCTGCGGTCCGGGCGCGAGCGGGCCGCCGCGGCCTACATCGGGTGGCCGCCCGGCCGGCTGGCTGCGCGGCTGCTGGGCCGGGCGCCGGCCCGCACGCCGTCCGGCCATCCCGGCGGCGCCGCGCAGGCGCAGCGCTCCGACATCGACAACGCGGTCACCGAGTTCGCCGACCAGGTGGGCGGGTCGCTTCCGGAGCCGTGGTCGCACACGGTGCGGGCGGCGGCCCGCTCCCGGGCGGGGGAGGCCCAGCACGCCCTTGGCGAGGCCGTGACGCTGGGACTGCCGCCACGTGGCAAGGTCATCGCATGGTGGCGGCTGATCGCGATCGCGCAGTGGCTGCTGATGCTGCTGGCCGCGGGCGGCGTGGTCTGGATCGCGCTGATCCTGGCCGGGCATGCGCGCAACGGATCGTCGCCGACCAGTGACGTGTCCCTGGCGCCGTGGATCGGCGTCATGGTGGCCGCGCTGCTGGTGCTCGGCTGGCTGACCGAATCGTGGTGCCGGAACCTGGTGGTGCTGGCGGCCGATCGCGAGCGCCAGCAGGCCGCCAAGGCCATCGCGTCCCGGATAGCGGCCGTCGCCGACGAACTGGTCCTGGTCCCGGCCGGCCGCGAGCTGGCGGACTACGAGCGCTTCCGCGCCGAGCTGGCCACCGCCGGCCAGCGCACCCACTGACCTCATCCTCTTCCGCAGGGGCGCCGCTGTCGCCGACCGGACGTCCACGGCGGTCACCGTGACGGTCCTGACGGTTCCGGTGGTGGTGGCGTTCGGCTTCGCCGTTGCGCAGTGGTGGCAGCTGCGCTCGCCGGCGGCTGAGCCGGCGAGCTGGTGGCACCTGGCCGGCATCGCGGCCGCTGCGCTGACGTGGCTGCTGTGACCGACCGTCCCCGGACCGCTCGCCGAGCCGGCACCGGACGGTCTTTCTGCTTTGTGCTGCCTACGGCGGCCGCGAGGTCGGACTGCCTGCGCCGCGCGGCACAGGCGTTCGACCACGACATTGCCTGGTGGTCCACGGGCGCCCCACCATACATTCGCTTCAGGCGTAACCGGCTGGGGAAGCCGCCTTGCCGCGCCGCGGTTACAGGTGTAATGCTGTAATCAAAGCTGTGGATGGGTGATGACATGGAGGCAAGCCACCCTCTGGACGCCTACTCGCGCATCGTGGCTGGCGTGGCCGAACGCCTCACACCCAAGGTCGCGAGCCTGCGCGTGCCGCGCGGCCAGGGCCGCCCGGGGGACAGCCTCGGCTCGGCGGTGATCTTCACCGGGGACGGGTTCCTGCTGACCAACGCGCACGTGGTGGGCGGCTCCAGCGGCGGCACCGCGTCGTTTTCCGACGGGACCTCGGCGCCGTTCCGCGTGGTGGGTGCCGACCCGCTGTCCGATCTCGCGGTGCTGCGCGCCACCGGGCCCACCCCCGAGCCTGCCGAGCTCGGCGAGGCGGACAAGCTCGTCGTCGGCCAGCTCGTGGTGGCGGTCGGCAACCCGCTCGGCTTGTCCGGGTCGGTGACGGCGGGCGTGGTCAGCGCGCTCGGCCGGTCGCTTCCGGCGCAGAGCCGGGTGATCGAGGACGTCATCCAGACCGATGCCGCGCTCAACCCGGGTAACTCCGGCGGCGCGCTTGCCGACGCCGACGCCCGGGTGGTCGGGATCAACACCGCCGTGGCCGGGGTCGGCCTGGGCATGGCGGTCCCGATCAACGACACCACGCGGCGGATCATCGCCACGCTGATGCGCGAGGGCCGCGTCCGGCGCGCCTATCTGGGCCTGGCCATGGTGCCCGGCCCGGTTCCGGCGAACTGGCGCGAGCGCCTCGGCAGGAATACCGGCCTGCTGGTCGCCCAGGTGGTGCCCGGCGCCCCCGCGGACCGGGCCGGCCTGCGCCAGGGCGACCTGTTGCTCACCGTGGCGGGCAAGCCGGTCGCGGTCGCCCAGGACCTGCAGCGGCAGATGTTCGCCGACGCGATCGGCCGCCCGCTGCCGATCACGGTCATGCGCAACGGCGCCCTGGTCGACGTCATCGCCGAGCCCACCGAGCTGACCTCCTCCCCGCGCCCGCGCCGCTGACCGCCCGCGCCGCTGACCGCCCGCGCATCGCCTCCCGTGTTGCGTTGACCCGGGCGCGGCGGGGGATGATGGGGCACATGACCGAAACGGTGCGCGCGCCGCGCGGCCCGCGGCTGAGCTGCAAGGCCTGGCCGCAGGAGGCCGCGATGCGCATGCTGATGAACAACCTGGACCCCGAGGTCGCCGAACATCCCGACCAGCTCATCGTCTACGGCGGCTCCGGCCGCGCCGCCAGGAGCTGGGACGCCTACCACGCGATCGTGGCAACCCTCAAGGACCTCAACGACGACGAGACGCTGCTGGTGCAGTCCGGCAAGCCCGTCGGCGTGCTGAAGACCCACGAATGGGCCCCCAGAGTGCTCATCGCCAACGCCAACCTGGTCCCGCAGTGGGCGACGTGGCAGGAGTTCCGGCGCCTGGAGCAGCTCGGCCTGACCATGTACGGGCAGATGACCGCGGGCTCGTGGATCTACATCGGCACCCAGGGCATCCTGCAGGGCACCTACGAGACCTTCGCCGCGATCGCGGCCAAGCGCTTCGGCGGCTCGCTGGCAGGCACGATCACGCTCACCGCCGGCCTGGGCGGCATGGGCGGCGCGCAGCCGCTCGCGGTGACGATGAACGGCGGCGTGGTCATCTGCATCGAGTGCGACCAGTCGAGGATCACCCGCAGGATCGAGCACGGCTACCTGGACGAGCAGGCTGAAGACACCGACGACGCCATCCGCAGGGCGGCAGCCGCGAGGGACAAGGGCCAGGCCCTCTCCATAGGACTGCAGGGCAACGCCGCCGACGTGGTGCCCGCCATGCTGGCACGCCACGCCCCCATCGACATCGTCACCGACCAGACCTCCGCCCACGACCCGCTCACCTACCTGCCGAAAGACGTGACGTTCGAGGACATGGCCGCCTTGCGGGCCGAGGACCCCGAAGGCTTCACGCAGCGGGCCCGCGAGTCGATGGCCGAACACGTCGCCGCCATGGTGGGTTTCCTCGACGCCGGGGCGGAGGTCTTCGACTACGGCAACTCCATCCGCGGCGAGGCCCAGCTCGCCGGGTACGAGCGGGCCTTCGCCTTCCCCGGCTTCGTGCCGGCCTACATCAGGCCGCTGTTCTGCGAGGGCAAGGGCCCGTTCCGCTGGGCCGCGCTGTCCGGCGACCCGAAGGACATCGCCGCCACCGACCAGGCGATTCTCGACCTGTTCCCCGGCAACGAGGCGCTCGCCCGCTGGATCCGGCTGGCCGGGGAGAAGGTGCACTTCCAGGGGCTGCCGGCCCGGATCTGCTGGCTCGGCTACGGCGAGCGGAACCTGGCCGGCCTGCGCTTCAACGACATGGTGGCCAGTGGCGACCTGGCCGCTCCCGTCGTGCTGGGCCGCGACCACCTGGACTGCGGCTCGGTCGCCTCGCCGTACCGGGAGACCGAGGCGATGGCCGACGGCTCCGACGCCATCGCCGACTGGCCGCTGCTGAACGCGCTGGTCAACACCGCTTCCGGTGCGTCGTGGGTGTCCATCCACCACGGCGGCGGCGTCGGCATCGGCCGCTCCATCCACGCCGGGCAGGTCACCGTCGCCGACGGCACCGCGCTGGCCGGGGCCAAGCTGGAGCGCGTGCTGACCAACGACCCCGGCACCGGCGTGCTCCGCCACGCCGACGCCGGCTATTCCGAGGCCGAGGCCGTCGCGGCCGAACGCGGCGTCCGCATCCCGATGGCGCGCCAGTGAGCAGTGCTCGCCCGGGGGGCCGGCCCTCCACGAGCCCCCCGGCCTTCGCCGAGCTCTGGCGCGACCTGGAGCCGCTGGGCCGCGACGCCCGAAGCGGCGGCTACCGCAGGTTCTCCTGGACCGAGGCCGACGCCCGGTGCCGGTCCTGGTTCACCGAACGCGCCACCGAACGCGGCCTGGCCACCCACGCCGACGGCAACGGCAACTTGTGGGCATGGTGGGGCAAGCCGGGCCCGGGGGCCATCGCGACCGGCAGCCACCTGGACTCGGTGCCCGACGGGGGAGCCTACGACGGGGCGCTGGGCGTCGTGTCCGCGCTCGCCGCCGTAGACCTGCTGCAACAGAAGAGCTTTTATCCCGAACGACCGGTGGTGCTTGGCGCGTTCACCGAGGAGGAAGGCGCTCGTTTCGGCGTCGCATGCCTGGGCAGCCGGCTGCTGACCGGCGGCATCGCGCCGGAGACCGCCCGGGCGCTGGCCGGCGACGGCGGTGTCACGCTGGCCGAGGCGATGACGGCCGCCGGGTTCGACCCCGCGGCGATCGGCCCGCGCGATGACCTGCTGGCCGGTCTGGCCGCATTCGTCGAACTGCACATCGAGCAGGGCCGCGCGCTGGCGCCGCTGGGCTCGTGCGTGGGCGTCGCCGAGGGGATCTGGCCGCACGGCCGGTGGCGGCTGCGCTTCGGTGGCCGCGCCGACCACGCGGGTACGGCCGAGCTGGCCGGCCGCCGCGACCCGATGCTGCCGTTCGCGCACGCCGTGCTCGCCGCCCGCCAGGCCGCCGCAGCCCGCGGCGGGCGGGCCACGATCGGCAAGGTGACCGCCGAGCCTGGCGGCGCCAACGCGGTGCCCGCGCAGGTGACAGCGTGGCTGGACGCCAGGGCCGGCGACGAGGCGGCACTGGCGGGGACGGTCAGCATCGTTCGTTCTGTCTCAGAAAAGACAGCAGCGGAACACGGGGTCACGCTCGATATGCGGCAGGAGTCGTACAGCCCGCCGGTGCGCTTCGATGCGGAGCTGCGGGACCGGATCATCGGCGTGCTCGCCGCGGCCGGGATGGCCGCTCCGGTGCTGCCCACGGCCGCCGGGCACGACGCCGGGGTCCTCGCGGCGCGGCTGCCGGCCGCGATGCTGTTCGTGCGCAACCCGTCCGGGATCTCGCACTCGGCCGCCGAGCACGCCGACCTGGCCGACTGCGAGGCCGGGGTGCGGGCGCTCGCCGCGGTGCTTGAGGACCTCGCGGGTCCGGCCCGATGATCGGTGCTGGCCCGGGGGGGCGGCCCCCGCAGTCCCCGCACACGGAGGGCTCCCGGCCTCCGTCCCCCCCGGCCCCCCCGGCCAGGCGCTGGCACGCCGAGCTGGCGTGGCTGCCCGGCCAGGGCGTGCGCCGCGACGTGCTCATCGAGGCCGACGGGGAGCGGTTCACCGCGGTCACGCCCGGGGCACAGGAGATGTGGGCCGCGGAAACCCTGCGCGGCCTCACGCTGCCTGGGTTCGCCAACGCGCACTCGCACGCCTTCCACCGCGCGCTGCGCGGCGGCACGCAGGCGGGCCACGGGACGTTCTGGACCTGGCGCGAGCGCATGTACGGCGTGGCCGAGCGGCTGGACCCGGACGGCTATCACCGGCTGGCCCGCGCGGTCTACGCCGAGATGGCGCTGGCCGGGGTGAGCTGCGTCGGCGAGTTCCATTACCTGCACCACGCCCAGGGCGGCCACCGCTACGCCGACCCGAACGCCATGGGCCGGGCCCTGGTCGCCGCTGCCGCCGAGGCGGGCTTGCGGATCACGCTGCTCGACGCCTGCTACCTGACCGGAGGGCTTGATCCCGCCCGGGGCCTGTTGCCGCTGGCCGGGCCTCAGCTCCGTTTCGGCGACGGCGACGCGCTGCGCTGGGCGGAACGAGCCGCGGGCCTGGTCTCCGGCGAGCACGGCATGATCTCTGCGCACGCCCGGGCCGGGGCCGCGGTCCACTCGGTCCGCGCGGTGCCGCGGGGCCAGATGCACCCGGTGGTGGCCTGGGCACACCGGTTCGGCGCCCCGCTGCACGCGCACCTGTCCGAGCAGCAGGCAGAAAACGAGGAGGCCCGGGCCGTCTACGGCGTCTCGCCGACCCGGCTGCTGTATGAGACCGACGTGCTCGGCCCGCGGACCACGGTCGTGCACGCCACCCACGTCGACCCGGCGGACATTGACATGCTGGGCGGCTGCCAGGTGTTCGCGTGCCTGTGCCCGACCACCGAACGCGACCTCGGCGACGGCCTGGCCCCCGCCCAGACGCTGGCCGCCGCGGGCTGCCCGCTCACCCTGGGCAGCGACAGCCACGCGGTGATCGACATGCTCGAGGAGGCACGCGGGGTCGAGTACGCCGAACGCCTCGCCCGCCGCGCCCGCGGCCACTTCACCGCCGACGCGCTGCTGCGGGCCGCGACGGTGGCCGGGCACGCCAGCCTGGGCTGGCCGGACGCCGGGGAGATCATGCCCGGGGCGTGGGCGGATCTGGTCACCGTCTCCCTGGACAGCGTGCGCACCGCCGGGGCCGCCGAGGGCCTCGCGGCCGAGGCAGTCGTGTTCGGCGCCACCTCGGCGGACGTCCGCCACGTGGTGATCGGCGGCAGGGATGTGGTCCGCGACGGCGCGCACCTCCTGGTCAACGACGTGCCCGCCGAGCTGTCGGCCTCCATCCGCTCGGTGGCCGGCTGAGGGCTCTGGGACAATGGACCGCATGAGCGACATTCCCGTGGTGGACCTAGGCGCCGGCGCCGCGAAGATGCCGATGGTCGGATTCGGCACCTGGCAGCTGCACGGGCGGCAGGCCCACGACGCGATCCGGCGCGCGCTGGCGGCCGGCTACCGGCATATCGATACCGCCACCATGTACCGCAACGAGGCAGAGGTCGGCCGCGCCGTCGCCGACAGCGGGCTTGACCGCGGCGAGGTCTTCATCACCACCAAGCTGCCCCCGGGCAGCGCCGGCCGCGCACGGGCCACCCTCGCCGGCAGCCTGAGGGCGCTCGGCACCGACCACGTGGACCTGTGGCTGGTGCACTGGCCGCCGCGCGGCGGGGCTTCGCCGCGGTTGTGGCGCGAGTTCCTCGCGCTGCGGGACGAGGGGCTCGCCCGCGCGGTCGGGGTGAGCAACTACAGCATCGGCCAGGTCGACGAGCTGGCCGCGGCGACGGGGGAGAGGCCGGCGGTCAACCAGATCCCGTACAGCCCGTCGCAGCACGACCCGGCGCTGCTGGCAGCGCACGCCGAACGCGGCATCGCCGTGGAAGGCTACAGCCCGCTCAAGGGCACCCGGCTGCGGGATCCGGTGCTGGCCGAGATCGCCGGCCGGCACGGCGTCACCCCCGCCCAGGTGGTGCTCCGCTGGCACCTGGAGCTCGGCATCGCCGTCATCCCCAAGTCCGCCAGGCCGGAACGCATCGAATCGAACTTCGACCTGTTCGGCTTCTCGCTGGCCCCTGACGAGATGGACCGCCTCAACGGCCTCAGCGGCCTCAGCCCCCGCTGAGCCCTCTGCCCCGGTGCGGCCACCAGCCGCCGCGCCTGCCGCATGGCGGCCCCGGCCGGTATTTCCGTGCCGATCACAGCTGACGCAAGGGGAATGGCTGGCGCAACCTACCCCTTCGGCGCGTCCAGGCCGGCTCGCCCTGGCCGCAGCGCGGGCATTGTGCCGCAACGCATTGCGGATGGCAAGCGGTTATCCACAGGGACGCCAGCCGCGTGCTGGTTATCCACAGGCACGATGCACACCCGGCGGCCTGCGCTGCGCCAGGCCACCGTGGAACGGACCGGCGGCGCAGGGCCGCCGGGAACCGCAAGGAGGATCGTGATGAGCCAGGGCGGGTATGTGACCCTCGTCGGCTACGTGGCACGGGAGCCGAACATCCGCAACACCAAGAACGGCACGCTGGTCTGCGACATGCGCGTCGGCACGACGCCGGGCTTCTTTGACAAGGCGGCCGGGGCGTGGCGCGACGGGGAGACCACCTACTACACGGTCGAGTGCTGGCGCAGGCTGGCCGGCCACGTGAAGGCGAGCCTGCGCAAGGGCGACCCGGTGCTGGTCAAGGGACGGTTCCGCACCGACAGCTACACGGACAGGGCCGGAGTGGCCAAGACCGAGGTCCGCATCACCGCCGACACCGTCGGGCACGACCTGAGCCGCGGCATCGCCAACTACATGCGCCCCGAGCGCCCGGCCGCCAACGCCGAAACGGACCCGGCCGCCGAAGGGCCGGACCCCGACCGGGACGAGGCGCTGGACTCCGACATCATCGATGAAGAGGCGATCGAGCAGCTGGAGCGGGACCTGGACGAGAGCCTCGACGACGCGGAGGACGAGGCCGCGGACGTCGCGGTGTCCACGGCGCCCTTCTAGGCGGCCGCGCGGCGGCGCCGCACGGTGGGGTATGTTCGGCTTCATGCCGTAACCGCTCCGTGCGGCGCCAGCGCAGGACGAGGCAGCGGGCGCGTGCCCGTAGGCTGAATCCATGCCGGAGTTCATCTACCAGATGCGTCATGTCCGTAAGGCGCACGGCGACAAGGTCATCCTCGATGACGTCACGCTGGCGTTCCTGCCCGGCGCGAAGATCGGTGTCGTCGGGCCGAACGGCACCGGCAAGTCCACCTTGCTCAGGATGATGGCCGGGGTCGAGCAGCCCTCCAACGGCGAGGCACGGCTGCTGCCGGGCTTCACCGTGGGCTTTCTCGCCCAGGAGCCGCAGCTTGACGAGACCAAGACCGTCCTCGGCAACGTCGAGGAGGGTGTGGCCGAGACCAAGCATGTGCTGGAGCAGTACAACGAGATCGCCGAGAAGATGGCGACCGACTACTCCGATGAGCTGCTGGAGCAGATGGGCCGCCTGCAGGAGCAGCTGGACCACAGGGACGCCTGGGATCTGGACAGCCAGGTCGAGCAGGCCATGGACGCGCTGCGCTGCCCGGCGCCCGACACCCCGGTGACCACTTTGTCCGGCGGCGAGCGCAGACGCGTCGCGCTGTGCCGGCTGCTGCTGTCCCAGCCCGACCTGCTGCTGCTCGACGAGCCGACCAACCACCTGGACGCGGAGAGCGTGCAGTGGCTGGAGCAGCACCTGGAGAAGTACCAGGGCACGGTGGTGGCGGTCACCCATGACAGGTACTTCCTGGACCACGTGGCCCAGTGGATCCTCGAGCTCGACCGCGGTCATGCCTACCCCTACCAGGGCAACTACTCCACCTACCTGGAGACCAAGGCGGCCCGGATGAAGGTGGAGGGCGCCAAGGACGCCAAGCGCCGCAAGCTGCTGGAGGACGAGCTGGAGTGGGTCCGCTCCAGCCCGCGGGCGCGCCAGGCGAAAAGCAGGGCCAGGCTGCAGCGTTACGAGGAGATGGAGGCCGAGGCGAGCAGGCACCGCAAGCTCGACTTCGAGGAGATCCAGATTCCCCCGGGCCCGCGGCTGGGCAGCCTGGTTGTCGATGTCACCGATCTGGTCAAGGGCTTCAGCGACCGGCTGCTGTTCGAGAAGCTGTCGTTCAGCCTGCCCCGCAACGGCATCGTCGGCGTCCTCGGGCCGAACGGGGTCGGCAAGACCACGTTGTTCAAGATGATCGTCGGCGAGGAGCAGCCCGATTCCGGCACGCTCAGGATCGGCGAGACGGTGCGCATCTCCTACGTCGACCAGGCCCGTGCCCGCATGGACCCGGACAAGACCGTCTGGCAGGTGATCTCGGACGGCGAGGCGTATATCCGCGTCGGCAGCACCGAGATCCCGAGCCGGGCGTACGTGGCGGCGTTCGGCTTCAAAGGCGCGGATCAGCAAAAGCCGGCCGGCGTGATGTCAGGCGGCGAGCGCAACCGGATGAACCTGGCGCTGACTCTCAAGCAGGGAGGCAACCTGCTGCTGCTGGACGAGCCGACCAACGACCTGGACGTGGAGACGCTGGCCTCGCTGGAGAACGCGCTGCTGGAGTTCCCCGGCTGCGCGGTCATCACCAGCCACGACCGCTGGTTCCTCGACCGGGTGGCCACGCACATCCTGGCCTGGGAGGGCGGCGCGAGCTGGTTCTGGTTCGAGGGAAACTTCGAGGCCTACGAGAAGAACAAGATCGACCGCCTGGGCGCCGAAGCCGCCCGCCCGCACCGCGTCACCTACCGCAGGCTCACCCGCGGCTGATGGCCGCCTGCGGCGCTGATGGCCGCCTGCGGAAGGGCCAAAGGCGCGGGGCCTGTGGCTCACCGCCCCCGTTCTTCGGGGTCTGTGGCCCACCGCCCCCATTCTTCGGGGTCTGTGGCACCCTGCCCGCGATCGGGCACAGCCGAGGGCAGCGCCGAAATGCCGCAATCCGGACAGAACGGGCGCCGCTCGGACGCGCCTGGATCAGGCCGGCGTGAGGCCAAGGTCAGGGCTGCCGTGAGCGGGCTCCGCGTTGACCAGGCTGTGCGCGGCCATCACCAGGTACTCCCAGAGCTGGGCGTCCAGCGACTCGCCCAGGCCGATCTCGTCGAGCGCCGTGCGCATGTTGCGCAGCCAGGCATCCCGTTCCGCCTCGCCGATGGCGAACCTGGCGTGCCGCATCCGCAGCCGGGGATGCCCGCGCAGCTCGTTGTAGGTCTGCGGGCCGCCCCAGTACTGGATGAGGAACAGCCGCAGGTGTTCCTCGGCCGGCCCCAGGTCCTTCGCCGGGTAGACCGGCCGCAGCACCGGATCGGCCGCGACGAGCTGGTAGAACCTGTGCACCAGGCGGCGGAAGGTCTCCTCTCCGCCCGCCGCCTCGTAGAAGCTGACCGGCTGGCTCATACCGCAAGCTTAGGCGGGCGGGTCTTCTTCTTGGTCGGCCACGCCTCAGCCGCCCACGCCACGCCTCAGCCGCCCGCGCCCGCGCCGCCGCCGCCCGCGGCGGCGCCTCCCGGCGCGGGCAACCTTGTACGCTTAGGTGGTGGCAGATGCTCGCACCAGGCGACACACTGGGAGCACGAGCTTCTGCTAGGACGGTGGCGCCAGCGGGAGGTGCAGTGCGACGCGTGCTGCTGCTCAACGTGACGTATGAACCGCTGACGACTGTCGGTCTGCGGCGAGCTGTGTGCCTGGTGCTCGGCGGCAAGGCCGAGGTTGTCCACGACGACGTCGCGGGTGCCGTGCTGCACGCGGCGTCGGTGGCGCTGGTGACGCCGTCGGTAATCAGGCTGAGCCGCTATGTCCGGGTCCCCTACCGCAACCGGGTGCCGCTGACCCGGGCGGCGCTGATGCGCCGCGATAACTACCGCTGCGCCTACTGCGGCCGCCGCGCGGAAACCATCGACCACGTAGTGCCGCGCAGCCGTGGCGGCCAGCATTCCTGGGAGAATTGCGTCGCGTCCTGCACGATCTGCAATCACCGCAAGGCCGACCGGCTGCTCTCCGAACTCGGCTGGGCGCTATCGGTGCTGCCCGTGGTGCCGCGCGGCGCGCACTGGCGCCTGGTCGGTGCCCACCACGATGGCGATCCGCAGTGGGCGGTCTACCTTCGCGAGCCCACCGCCGCCTGAGTCTTCTTCCCGGCGTCGGTTGCCGCTGCGGGCGCCGGGTTACCATTCCAGTGGAGGTTTATGGCGATGCAGCGGCAGATCTTCACCGACGAGCATGACGCGTTCCGTGACATGGTGCGTGCCTTCATCGCCAGACACATCACGCCGTATCACGCGCAGTGGGAGCGTGACGGGATCGTGTCCCGTGACGTGTGGCTGGCGGCGGGCCGCGCCGGGCTGCTCGGCATCCACATCGACGAGAAATACGGCGGCGGCGGCAACCCCGACTACCGGTACTACGCGGTCCTCAACGAGGAGCTGGCCAGGGCCGGCGCCAGCGGGCCGATGTTCCAGCTGCACAACGACATGATCGGGCCGTACCTGGACCGGCTGGCCAGCCCGGAGCAGCGCGAGCGCTGGCTGCCCGGCTACTGCTCGGGGGAGCTGATCGCGGCGGTCGCGATGACCGAGCCGGGCGCGGGCAGCGACTTGCAGGGGATCCGCGCCACCGCCGTTCGCTCGGGCGACCATTACCTGCTGAACGGGCAGAAGACGTTCATCTCCAACGGCCAGCTCGCCGACATCGTGATCGTCGTGGCCCGGACCGATCCGTCCGCCGGGCACCGGGGGATCAGCCTGCTCGTGGTGGAGCGGGGCATGGCCGGGTTCTCCCGGGGCCGGAACCTGGAGAAGATGGGCATGCATGCCCAGGACACTTCCGAGCTGTTCTTCGCCGACGTCCGCGTGCCGGCGGCGAACCTGCTGGGGGAAGACGGCGGCGGGTTCGTCGCGCTGATGCAGAACCTGCCGCGCGAGCGGCTGACGATCGGCATTACGGCGCTGGCCATCGCCGAGCAGGCGTTCGCCGATACGCTGGCCTACTGCACGCAGCGGCAGGCGTTCGGCCAGCCGATCGGGGCGTTCCAGCACAGCCGGTTCCTGCTCGCCGAGATCGCGACCGAGCTGGCGGTGGCGCGCGAGTTCACCGACCGCGCCATCACCGAGCACTGCGCGGACCGCCTGACCTCCGACGAAGCGTCCATGGTCAAGTGGTGGAACACCGAACTGTGCAACCGGGTCACCGACCGCTGCGTGCAGCTGCACGGCGGCTACGGCTACATGCGGGAGTATCCCGTGGGCCGGTTCTGGGCCGACAGCCGCGTCCAATCGATCTTCGGCGGCACCACCGAGATCATGAAGGAGATCATCGGCCGCGGCCTCGGATTGTAACTGTGAGCAGGCCATTTACGTAATCCGTGCCGCCGGGTTCTAACGCGATGTTAGACAGAAAGTTAGAACCGGCAGCCTCAGCGAAATCCGTGTCGAGTAGTGCAGGACCTTGCCGTCTGCCCAGCAGGCCCGCGCTGTCTCTCGCCATCGCGGGCTTGCTGCAGCTGGGCGGGCGTCCACTCCCGTATCAGGGTCGGTCACACCCAGGTCAGGATTCTCTCGGGTGTAAATCGGATAATTCGTCATAATTTGTCGTTTCCCCGAGGTCGGCGACCGCTTAAAACCGGGGAGGGCCGCCTGCTGTCCCTGGACCCGCTGACCTGTGAGCTGTTCCGGGAACGGTTCTGCCGCCGCCGCGCTGAAGCCGCGGCTGTCGGCGTGCAGGTGCCGGATGATGCCTTCGCGTTCTCCCCCGACCCGATCGGCCGCACCGCCTGGAACCCGGACACGATGACTCACCGGTACCGGCGCTACACCCGCCGGGTGGGCATCGCCAGCTCGCTGAAGGAGCTGCGGCACTACTCGGCGACCCAGCTCCTGGAGGCGGGCACCGACCTGAACACCGTCGCGGGGCGCCTCGGTCACGCCGAAGGCTCCACCACGTTGAGGTTCTACGCCCAATTCACCAGGCCCGCCGACCAGCGTGCCGCCGCGGTCATCCCTTCCCAGCTAGACGAACTCCGCAAGAAGGAACGGCTCCGCGAGCTCTACCGCCAGCACCTGCCGGCTTCCGCAGCCGAAGGGCTTGCTGACCTTGCCGCGATCATCGGTCCGCAGGCAGGCCTTGACGAACACACCGCTCTTGCGTGGCTTACCGAGTTCCGCCTGCATGCTTTACTTAACTGGACCGTAGGCGTTCTGGCCGTGCTCTGGTGGGCCCCATCAGGTTGACAAGGTCAGGCGTTCGAGCTGCGCAGGCAGGACACTGAGCCAGGAGACGCAGGGGGTCACCTCATGACCGACGCCATCACGACCGAGATCATCCGGCACGGGTTGCTTGCGGCCGCCGAGGAGATGGCGCGCAACCTCTCCCGGACGTCGTATAACACCGTGGTCTATGAGATCCACGACTACGGTATCGGGATTCATGACGCGTCCGGCGATGTCGTTGCCGACGTCCCCGGCATCGCGGCGCAGCTGATCCGGCACGCGACCGAGGAGCACGGCCGCATCGATGTGCTGGTCAACAACGTCGGAGCCGTCCGCATGCGCACCGAGGGATTCTTCGGCACCAGCGACGAGGACTTCGCCTGGGCCATGCAGATGAACTTCTTCATCGCGCTGCGGGCCAGCCGCGCCGCCCTGGCCGAGATGGTTAAGAACGGCAGCGGAGC
>JAFAPY010000301.1 GCA_019246795.1 Streptosporangiaceae bacterium
CTCGGCCGATTTCTCCACCGGCGGCGCCGGCCAGGCCCGCAGCGCCCCGCTGACCAGGCCGCGCCCCGGTCACGCCGACCTGGCCGGGATGCAGAAATTCGGCCATTCCGACGCCCGGCCCGTCCTGGAGCGGGCCAGCGCCCGCGAGACCGCCGCCCGGGTGGCGCTCGGCGAGGTGGCGCGCCGGATGCTCAGCCAGGTGCTCGGCATCGAGATCCTCAGCCACGTCGTGGTGATCGGCCAGGCCGCCGCCCCGGACGGCAGCACGCCCGGCCCGCAGGACGCAGCCAGGATCGACCAAGACCCGGTGCGCTGCGCGGACCCCGGAGCCAGCCGCGAAATGGTGGCCCAGATCGACCAGGCCAGGAACGCGCCGCTGACCCGGCCGCGGCCCGGGCACGCCGACCTGGCCGGGATGCAGAAATTCGGCCACGCCGACGCCCGCCCGGTGCTGGAGCGGGCCAGCGCGCGGGAAACGGCCGCCCGGGTGGCGCTCGGCGAGGTGGCCCGCCGCATGCTCGCCCAGGTGCTCGGCATCGAGATCCTCTCTCACGTGGCGGCGATAGGCCAGGCCGCCATCCCGGACGGCACGGCGCCGGGCCCGGGCGACGCCGCGGCAATCGACGCCGACCCGGTGCGGTGCGCGGACCCCGCGACCAGCAGGGCCATGGTCGCCGAGATAGACGTGGCCCGCTCCGAGGGCGACACCCTGGGCGGCGTGGTCGAGGTGCTCGCGTTCGGGGCGCCGCCGGGACTGGGCAGCTTCACGCACTGGGACCGGCGGCTGGACGCCCGGCTCGCCGGGGCGCTGATGTCCGTCCAGGCCATCAAGGGCGTCGAGGTGGGTGACGGCTTCGCCACCGCCGCGCGCCGAGGGTCACGAGCCCACGACGAGATCGAGCGGCCCGCGGGACGCGGCATCACGCGGCGCACCAACCGGGCGGGCGGCATCGAGGGCGGCATGAGCACCGGCGAGCCGATCCGGCTGCGCGCCGCGATGAAGCCGATCTCCACCGTGCCGCGCGCCCTGGACACCATCGACGTCGCCACCGGGGCACCTGCCAAGGCGATCAACCAGCGCAGCGACGTCACCGCGGTTCCCGCGGCGGGCGTGGTGGCCGAGGCCATGGTGGCCCTGGTGCTTGCCGAGGCGGCGGTGGAGAAGTTCGGCGGTGACTCGGCGGAGGAGATGCGCCGCAACGTGGAGAGCTACCTGAAGGCCCTGGTGGTCTCGTGACGCGCGGCGAGCCGCCGGCCGTCGTGCTGATCGGGCCACCGGGCGCTGGCAAGTCCGCGGTCGGCCGGATTGTCGCCGACCGGCTCGGCGTGGCGTTCCGCGACACCGACGCGGACGTCGGGGCGGCCGCGGGCAAGCCGGTCAGCGACATCTTCATCGAAGACGGCGAGCAGGCCTTCCGCGACCTGGAGCGGGTGGCGGCGATCAGCGCGCTACGCGAACACGCCGAACGCGGCGGTGTGCTTGCCCTGGGCAGCGGCGCGGTCCTCGACGAAGACGTGCAGGCCATGCTGGACGGCCGGCCGGTGGTCTACCTCGCCGCCGATTTCGGCACGGTGGCGCGGCGGACCGGGCTGGACCGCCCGCGCGTGGTGGTGCCGGGCAACCCGCGCGGCCGGCTTCGGATGATGCTGGAACAGCGCCGCCCGCTGTACCAGCGGCTCGCCGCGGTGACCGTCGACACCGATGACCTTGACCCGGACGAGGTCGCGGCGCAGGTCACCGCCCGGATCTCCGGAAGCGGCGCCAGGCGGTGACCGTCACCAGGATCGACGTCACGCCGTCAGACGGCGGCCAGCCGTACCCGGTGGTGGTCGGGGTCGGCGTGCTCGGCGAGCTGCCGGGCCTGCTGCCCAAGCAGGCGCAGACGGTCGTGGTGATCCACCCTGCGGGCCTGGGCCAGATCGCCCGGCCGGCGTGCCGGGCGCTGCAGGCCGCCGGGTTCCGGGTACACGCCGAGCCGGTGCCCGACGGCGAACAGGCCAAGACGATCGCGGTCGCCGCCGAGATGTGGTCCAGGATGGCCGCGCACCGTGTGACCAGGTCCGACTGCGTGGTCGGGCTCGGCGGCGGCGCGGCAACCGACCTGGCAGGCTTCGTGGCCGCCGGCTGGCTGCGCGGCGTGTCCGTGGTGCTGGTGCCGACCACGCTGCTGGCCATGGCCGACGCCGCGGTCGGCGGCAAGACCGCGATCGACCTTCCCGCGGGCAAGAACCTGGTCGGCGCGTTCCACTCGCCCGCCGGGGTGCTTGCCGACCTGGCCACGCTGGAGACACTGCCCCGCCCGGACTACGTCAGCGGGCTCGCCGAGGTGATCAAGGCCGGGTTCATCGCGGACCCGGTCATCCTGGACCGCATCCGCGAGGACACCGACGGCGCCACCGTCCCGCACGGCCAGCACTCGCGCGAGCTGATCGAGCGCGCGGTCCGGGTCAAGGCCGAGGTGATCTCCCGTGACCTCACCGAACGCGGCCCGCGGGAGATCCTCAACTACGGGCACACGCTGGGCCACGCCATCGAGCAGGTCGAACGGTACCGGTTCCGGCACGGGGATGCGGTGGCCATCGGCATGGTGTACGTCGCCGAGCTGGCCAGGCTGGCGGGACGGCTCGCCGAGCCGTACTGCGCGCTGCACCGGGAGATCCTGTCCGGCGTCGGCCTGCCCACCGCGTACCGCTCCGATGCATGGCCGCAGCTGCGGGCGGCCATGGCCGTGGACAAGAAGGCGCGGGGGACGCGGCTCCGCCTTGTCATACTGGACGGGCCGGGCCGCCCGTCCATCCTGGACGATCCGCCGGAGGAACTGCTGGCGCACGCCTACCGGGAGGTGTGCACGTGATAACGCAGGTGCTTGTGCTCAACGGCCCGAACCTCGGCAGGCTCGGCGTCCGGGAACCGGAGGTGTACGGCGAGGCGTCGTTCGACGACCTGGCCGAGCTGTGCCGGTCCACCGGGCGCACGCTCGGCCTGCACACCGACGTGCGGCAGACCGACGACGAGAGCGAGCTGATCAGCTGGGTGCACGAGGCCGCCGACGCCAGGATGCCGGTGGTGCTCAATCCCGGCGCGTTCACGCACTATTCCTACGCGCTGCGGGACGCGCTGGCGATGCGGACCGCCCCGGCGGTGGAGGTGCACATCTCCAACCCGGCGGCGCGCGAGTCGTTCCGGCACACCTCGGTGATCGCCGCGGTGGCGGACGGGACCATCGCCGGGTTCGGCCTGCTGTCCTACCAGCTCGCGCTGCAGGCGATCGCGGCGATGACCGCCGAGCCCGCGCCGGTCCCCGGGCCCGAGGAGCCCGCTGCGCCGTGATCGTCCTGGTCGGGTTCATGGGCGCGGGCAAGACCACGGTCGGCACCCTGCTCGCCGCCGCGCTCGCGCTGCCGTTCGCCGACAGCGACCAGGTGATCGAGCGGCGCGACGGGCGGCCGGTGCGGCAGATCTTCGCCGAGGACGGCGAGCCCGCGTTCCGCGCCAGCGAACACCGGGTCGTCGCGGAGCTGCTCGGCGCCCCGGACCCGAAACCCCTGGTGCTGGCCCTCGGCGGCGGCGCCCCCGAGCACCCGGCGACCCGTGAGGCTCTCGCCGCGGTCCCGCACGTCGCCTACCTGCACGTCGGCTACGAGCAGGCCCTGGCCCGGGCCGGCGGCGACGCGGACCCGGGGAGCCGCCCGCTGCTGGCCCGGCCGGACCTGCGCGAGCTGTACCAGCGCCGCCTGGCCGTCTACGCCGCGGTGGCGACGCTGACCGTAGCCACGGACGGCCGCACCGCCCGCGCGGTCGCCGGCGACATCGCGTCCCAGATATTCAGAACGGCCGATGCCGCGCGGCCAGGGTTACCCTTGACCGCATGCGGGTGGGAATGGGGCTGAACTACGCGGGCGGGTTCGCGGAGACCGTGACCGAGCTTGGCGACTACGAGCGGGCCGGCCTGGAGATCGTGTTCGTGCCCGAGGCCTACAGCTTCGACGCGGTGAGCCAGCTCGGCTACATCGCGGCGAAGACCGAGCGGCTGCAGATCGCCTCCGGCATCCTGGTGCTGTACTCGCGCACCCCGGCGCTGACCGCGATGACCGCCGCCGGGCTCGACTACATCTCGGACGGCCGGTTCACCCTCGGCCTCGGCGCGTCCGGGCCGCAGGTGATCGAGGGCTGGCACGGCGTGCCGTACGATGCGCCGGTCGGCCGGGCCCGCGAGATCATCGAGATCTGCCGGATGGTCTGGCGCCGCGAGCCGCTGGCGTACTCCGGCCGGTACTACCAGCTGCCGCTTGAGGGGGGCACCGGGCTCGGCAAGCCGCTCAAGCTGATCAACCACCCGGTCAGGGACCGCATCCCGATCGCCCTGGCCGCCATCGGCCCGGCCAACGTGGCGCTGGCCGCCGAGCTCGCCGAGGCCTGGGAGCCGATCTTCTACCTGCCGGAGAAGGCCGCCGCGATCTGGGCTGGACCCCTGGCCGACGGCCGCGCCAAGCGCGACCCCGGCCTCGGCCCGCTGGACGTGATCGCCAGCGCGCCGCTGGCGATCGGGGACGGCGTGACCGGCTTGCGCGAGCTGGCCCGTCCCTACTTCGCCCTCTACATCGGCGGGATGGGCGCGCGCGGCCGCAACTTCTACAACGACCTGGCGCGCCGCCTGGGGTATGAGTCCGAAGCCGGGGCGATCCAGGATGCCTACCTCGACGGCCGCAAGGACGAGGCGGCGGCCCTGGTCCCGGCGGACCTGCTCGAGCTGACCTCGCTGATCGGCCCGGAAGGCCACGTCCGCGACCGCCTGGCCGCCTACCGCGAGTCCGGCGTCACCACCGTCAACGTCACCCCGCTCGCCCCCACCCACGCCGAACGGGTCCGCCTCATCGAGCAGGTCCGCGCCCTGGGCAGCTAGCCTGACCGTTGCGGTGTGCAGACCGGCGGCTTGTCGTTGCTCATGACCTGGTCCGTCACATCCCACCCAACACCGCCTCCGTCGGGCCCCCAGACCACCATGATCAAGATGGCGTCGCCCGCGGGGATCGCGGAAGGGCGGATGGTCACGGCGTACCCCCGATTCGGTGCCCCTCCGGCCGGGAACGGGAAGACCTGGCTGACGATCCTCCCGGGCACCGGGCGTCCGCCTGGCGCCTGGTTACATTGCTCCGCGGGCCAGGCGGTCACGGGGCCGCCCGGGTTCACCACCCAGGTGGTGAACCTGACGTAGGCGCGGATGCCGTCCGCGCGCAGCGTCCGCTGCAGCCCCGCCGCGTCCCTGGCCTGCTCGAAGGTCACCTTGATGGTGCCGTCCGGGTTGCGCTGGACCGCCCATGCCTCCGTGACGAGCGGGCCGGCGCTGCGGCCGGGAACCACCGAAGGCACCACGATCGCGGCGCAGGCCGCGGCGGCGGCCACGCAGGCCGCCAGCAGCACCGCCCGGCGCCGCCGCAGCCTTGCCCTCAGCGGCCGCGGCTGGGCAGGCTCGCCGAGCCCGCCGGCCAGCCGCGCCCGGGCGCCGTGCAGCATCTGCTCCGCGTTGTCCGGCGGCTCCGGCCGCAGCGCGGTGAACAGCGTGATCTCATCCATTGTCCCTCTCCTCGCTCAGCGCCGGATGGGCGCCGCCGAGCGCTTCCCTCGTCGTCGCCCGGATCCGGTGCAGCCGCGACTTGACCGCGCTGATCGTCAGGCCCAGCGCCTGCGCGGCCTCCTCGTAGCTCAGGCCCGCCCACGCGATCAGCAGCAGCAGCTCCCGGTCCTGCCGCGGCAGGCTGCCGAGGACCGCGGCCAGGCGCGGCCGCAGCCGCTCGGCGGTCACCCGCTCGGCGCTGCGGTCGCCGAAGTCGTCGGTGAGCCGTTCCGGCGGCACAGACCGGAGCATGTGCCGGTAGCGTGCCTCGGCCCGCCGGTGCTTGCCGATCAGCCGGACCGCGATCCCGTACAGCCACGGGCGGGCATCGGCCCGCGAGGTGTCGTAGCTGTCCCGGCGGCGGAAGGCGGCAAGGAAAGTCTCGGCCGTGATGTCCTCCGCCAGGTCCGGCCCGAGTGGTCCGAGCCGCGCGTGCGCGTACCGCAGGATCTCGCCGCCGTGACGATCGAAGATCTCGGCGAAGCGGTCGGGATCGGCCAGCGATCGCTCGATCAGGTTCGCATCGGATAGCCCGGCGGCCTGGCCCGGTTGCGCCATGAGCACCTCCTGCCCATACTCACCCGCTCGGGCACCCTCGGTTGCGCTCCCGCCCCGCGTAAAGTTCCGGGTATGCCAGACATCCACGCGGCGCGGCGGGAGCGCGCGCAGCAGCAGATCACCGACGCCGGCGCCGACGCCGCCCTGATCACCGTCGCGCAGAACGTCCGCTACCTGACCGGCCTGGCCAGCTCCAACGCCGCGCTGCTGCTGCCGGCCAGCGGCACCGGGCTGCTGGCCACCGACTCACGGTACGCGCTGGCCGCCCGCCGGGACTGCCCGGACCTCGAGCTGGTCATCGAGCGGTTCATCGAGCCTGGGCTGGCCGGGCAGATGGTCGGCCGCGGACTGCGCACCGTGGCCATCGAGGCGCACGAGATGACGGTCGAGCGCCACGCAGACCTCGCAGCCAGGACCGAAGGCGTCGCCCTCATCCCGTTCGGCAGAAAAATAGAACAGCTGCGGACGGTCAAGGATGCGTCGGAGCTGGAGCTGCTCGCCGCCGCATGCCGGATCAGCGGCCAGGCTGTCGCCGACGTGCTCCCGCTGATCAGGCCGGGCATGACCGAACGCGCTGTCGCCGCGGCGCTGGACGCGCGGATGGCCGCGCTGGGCGCGGACAGGCCGGCCTTCGACACCATCGTGGCCAGCGGGCCGAACGGCGCGATCCCGCACCACTCGCCGACCGACCGGCCGCTGCGCCGCGGCGAGCTGGTCACGATGGACTTCGGCGCGGCCTACGCCGGCTACCACGCGGACATGACCCGCACCGTGGCGCTCGGCGAGCCCGCAGGCTGGCAGCAGGAGATCTACGAGCTTGTCGCGGCAGCGCAGCGAGCCGGGATCGAGGCCGCACGGCCCGGCGCCGATGTCGCCGACGTGGATGCCGCCGCCAGGGATCTGATCCGTGACGCCGGGCACGGCGAGCATTTCCAGCACGGCCTGGGACACGGCGTCGGCCTGGCGGTCCACGAGGCACCGACCATCGGGTACGGCAGAACGGGTAAGCTTGCCGAACGGGTCCCGGTGACCATCGAGCCAGGGGTCTACCTTCCCGGCAGGGGCGGTGTCCGCATCGAAGACGTCCTTGTCGTGGGGACCGGCGGCCCGAGCCTGCTGACTACCACCACCAGAGACCTTCTCGTCTTGTTACCTGGAGACCGGACGTGGCCACCACCAACGACCTGAAGAACGGAACGACGCTGAACCTTGACGGCGAGCTGTGGACCGTCGTCGAGTTCCAGCACGTCAAGCCCGGCAAGGGCGGCGCTTTCGTCCGCACCAAGCTGAAGAACGTCCTGTCGGGCAAGGTCGTGGACCGGACCTTCAACGCCGGCGTCAAGGTCGACGTGGCCAGCGTGGACAAGCGGGAGATGCAGTACCTGTACCGGGACGGCGACGATTTCGTGTTCATGGACCTGGCCGACTACGACCAGCCGCGCATCCCGGCGGCGGTCGTCGGCGACGCCGCCAGGTACCTGCTGGAGGAGCAGACCGTCACGGTGGCGTTCAACGACGGCGTGCCGCTGTACCTGGACCTGCCGGCGGCGGTTGAGCTCACCATCAGCCAGACCGACCCGGGCGTGCAGGGCGACCGCGCCACCGGCGGCACCAAGCCCGCCACGCTGGAGACGGGCGCGCAGATCCAGGTGCCGCTGTTCATCTCGTCCGGGGAAAAGGTCAAGGTCGACACCAGGACCGGCCAGTACCTGGGCCGCGCCTGACCGGCATACCATGTCTCCCGCCCGCCTTCGGCTCCCCCATGCCTCCCGCGCGTAGCAAGGCGCGCAAGCGGGCCCTGGACATCCTGTTCGAGGCGGAGCTGCGCGGCACGTCGGCACTGGACCTGCTTGCCGAGCGGTCCGCGCTGGTTCGCGGGCCGAGCCCGCCGGTACCCGCCTACGCCGCGGACCTGGTGCGCGGCGTGGCCGCTCACTCGGCCAGGATCGACGAGCT
The DNA here is from genome assembly GCA_019246795.1 of Streptosporangiaceae bacterium. GTDB lineage: Bacteria > Actinomycetota > Actinomycetes > Streptosporangiales > Streptosporangiaceae > Palsa-504. Next base: position 8,130 of record JAFAPY010000301.1, read on the forward strand.
GATCGGGCGGTATGCCAAGGGCTGGACGCTGGGCCGGATGCCGGCCGTGGACCGCAACGTGCTGCGGATCGGGGTTTACGAGCTGCTGTGGCGGCCGGACGTGCCCGACGGCGTCGCGATCAGCGAGGCGGTGCTGCTGGCCCGCGACCTGTCTACCGATGACTCGCCCGCGTTCGTCAACGGCCTGCTGGCCCGGGTGGCCGAGCTCAAGCGAAGCGAACCCGAAGGCCGGAGCGACGCAGCACCCTGACGAACCACCACGCGGACGCGGCGGTGCCCGCCGCGACCCCGCCGATCGTCACCGCCATGGTGAGCAGCAGGAACACCCTGACCGACTCCAGCGCCATCAGCACCGCCAGCCCCACGGTCGATACCGCGAAGATCCCGGCCCACAGCCAGGTCGCCCCCTGGAAGAACCTGTGCAGCCCGGGATGATGCGACGGGTGGCGCAGCGCCACCACCTCGGCGGCGAGCTGAGCCACCAGCGGGCGCCGCGTCGGCGCCGTCCGCGCGAACAGCAGGCACAGCCCGAGGTTGGCCAGCGGGAACTGGAGCAGGAAGAACAGCACGCTGCCGGTGGCGATCACCACCGCCGTCTGCAGGGTGAGCACCAGGGCCGAGATCGTCACCAGCCCGGGGACGCTGCCGGTGCAGACCTTGCGCCCGGCGGCGGCCAGCCAGATCACGGCGGCCGCGGCCACCATGCCGACGTCCCGCCCGTCCCGGCCAGCCAGCGCCGCGGCGACGGCGTAGCCCGCGACCGGCAGGCCGAGGGATTCGGCCAGGTTCCACCCTGCAGTCAGCGCCAGCCGGCAGGGGCGGGGCAGCTCCAGGTGCTCAGGCATGCCGGCCAGCATACGGGCGCAGGCTCCGCGCCCGCAGGAGATGAGCCGACGTGGCGCTGAGAAGAATCTGTGAAATTCCCACGGCCGTGGCAACGGCCCCCGATCACGGAAGTTCACCGCTCGCACACACAATGAAACCGCCCTGTCCGCGGCGGGTGCGGCGAAACCTTCCCTCCCGGTCATCCCCTGGTGCGGATGCGAGCTGTGATGCCGCAGCACGTCCTGAAGCGCTGCCCCCGGAAAAGATCTTGAAGAATTTGTGCTTCGCGAAGGATTAGCGGCTGAATACGGCCGCTTTTCCTACGTCAGGCACAAATCATTCGCGATAAGCTGGTCCTTATCGTACTGGTGAACGAACAACGCTGGCGCCAGCATGGCACCCCGCCCGCCGGCGCCAGCATGGCACCCCGCCCGCTGGCGCCAGCATGGCACCCCGCCGCTGCCGCCGCTGGCACTAGATTGGGGAGCACGGGAGGAGGCTCGTGTGGCCGCAGACTTCAGGCGCGACCCCGCGCGCGCCGGGCTGGTCTGGGACGTGCTGCGCGGCGTGGTCTCCGCGAGGATCTCCGAAACCGGCCGCCCGGCGCTCGACATCACCGACGTGGGGGGCGGTACCGGCGTGCTGGCGGTGCAGTTCGCCGCGCTGGGGCACAACGTCACCGTCGTCGACGCGAGCCCGGACGCGCTGGCGGCCGCGCAGCGGCGCGCCGCCGAAGCGGACGCGCACCTGGCCACGGTGCAGGGCGATGCCGGCAGCCTGGACAGCGTGGTCGGCGCGGCCGCCGCCGACCTGGTCATCTGCCACAACGTGCTGGAATACGTGGATTCGCCCGAAGACGCGATGGCCGCCATCGCCCGGGTGCTCCGGCCCGCCGCCACGGTCAGCGTGCTCGGCGCCAACGCCGTCGCCGCGGTCCTGCACCGCGCGCTGGCCGGCCGCTTCGCCGAGGCTCGCCTGCTGCTGGCCGGCGGCGGTACCACCCCGCGGCGGTTCACCCTGCCCGGGCTGGTCGGCCTGATCGAAGGCGCCGGGCTGCGGCCCGGGCACGCGCACGGGCTGCGGATCTTCACCGGCCTGGTGCCCGGCGCGCTGCTCGACGGCGACGCGGGCACCGCCGAAGCGCTGCGGGCGCTGGAGGAGGCAGCCGCGGCCACCCCGCCGCTGCGCGACATCGCAGCCCAGCTGCATGTCCTGGGGCACCGCTGATCCTCATGGGCCAGGCACCCCGCCCCGACGACGCCGGCTGCCACGTCCTGCACGTGGACATGGACGCCTTCTACGCCAGCGTGGAGATCAGAGACCGGCCCGAGCTGGTCGGCAAACCCGTCATCGTGGGCGGCGACGGCCGCCGGGGCGTGGTGCTTTCCGCGTCGTACGCCGCGCGCGCGTTCGGCGTGCGCTCGGCGATGCCGGCGACCGTGGCCCGACGGATGTGCCCGCAGGCCGTCTTCGTCCCGCCCAGGCACCGGCTGTACGCGAGCGTGTCCCGGGACATCATGGCGATCCTGGCCTCGGTCACCCCCGAGGTGGAGCCGCTGGCGACCGACGAGGCTTTCCTTGACGTCTCCGGCGCGCTGCGGCGGCTGGGCCGGCCGGGCGCGATCGCCGCCGTGATCCGTGCCAGGGTCGCGGGGCAGCAGGGCCTGACCTGTTCGGTCGGGGTCGCGCCGTGCAAGTTCGTCGCCAAGATCGCCTCTGCCCGCAGCAAGCCGGACGGCCTGCTGGTCGTGCCGCGGGCAGCCGTCCTCGACTTCCTGCACCCGCTGCCGGTGGCCGCGCTGTGGGGCGTGGGAGAGCGCACCGCGGAGGTCCTGGCCAGGCTCGGCCTGTGCACCGTGGCTGACATCGCGCATACCCCGGTGCCCGCGCTGCAACGCGAGCTCGGCGAGGCGCAGGGGGCTCACCTGGCCGCGCTGGCCTGGGGCCGCGACGCCCGCCGGGTGACGCCGCGTGCACCGGACAAGAGCATCGGCGCGGAGGAGACGTTCCCCACCGACATCGGCGACCCGGACCGGATCAGGCGCGAGCTGCTGCGGCTGTCCGTGCGCACGGCACGCGCGCTGCGGGCCGGTGAGTACCTGGCGCGGACGGTTTCGGTCAAGCTGCGCCTGGCCAGCTTCAAGACCATGACCCGGTCCCGTACGCTCGGCCACCCGACCGACGTGGCACGTGACATCTACGGCATCGCCTGCGCGCTGTACGAGTCGGCGCCCCTGGATCCCGGCGCGCGGCTGAGGCTGGTCGGAGTGCGGGTGTCGGCGCTTACCCGCGCCGCGGACGCCAGCATCCAGCGCGCCCTGGACGACCGGCCGGCGGGTTGGCGTGAGGCGGAGCAGGCGGTGGACACGATTGTTGGCCGGTTCGGGTCAGCGGCGGTCCGCCCGGCCGTCCTGCTACGTCGGCCCCCATCTTCCGCGGCACGTGTCAACGCTCGTATCCTGGAAAATGAACCGGGTACACGGTGAAGGCCGCACATGTGCCGGGCGTAAGGTCTTTGTAGGAGGCGTCGTGCCGCTCTCTGAACACGAGCAGCGCCAGCTAGAGCAGATCGAGCAAGCGCTCTACCGAGAGGATCCGAAGTTCGGGCGCCTCGTGCGCTGGAGCGATCCCCGCGTGCACTATAAGCGCAAGCTGGCGTATGGCCTCGTCGGCGCCGTGGCCGGCGTCGGCGTGCTGGTGGCGGGGATCGTCACGCGGCACGTGTACATGCTCGCCGCGGGAGCCGCGGTCGTGGCGCTGTCGCTGGTCTGGGCGGTGGCGAGCTGGCGGCGGCACTTGGCCCGGGTGCGGCCTGCGCGGAGCCGGGCGCAGCGGTCCCCGGGGCCGGGCAGGGCCCGCGGCCCCGGCCGCCCCCCCGCTCCGCGGCAGAGCCGGCGCGCCCGGCTGATGGAGCGGATGGAAGAACGATGGCGCCGCCGCCAGGAGGGCGACCGCAGGTTCTAAAGCGCCGCCAGCCCGGGTAAGCCCGCGCGCTCGTTCATGTGCGCGCTCGTTTAACGAGCGCGCTCGGCACGGCGTCCGGTCAGCACGGCCGCCGCGGACTCCCCGATTCGCGCCGTGCCGTCGGCAACGGAGCTCAGCAGCGAGGCCGGGAAGGCCCTGGCCCGCCAGCGGGCGCCGTACGGCGCCGCGGCGGCGATGCCGCGCCGCGCCACCATGCCATCGCGGCGCAGTCCTTCCGACGGCGCCGGGCGGGCCGCGTACCGGGCCCGCTCCTCGGCCAGCGCGATCCGGCGGGCCGCGTCGCTGGCGGTCTCAGGCAGCCTGGCGCAGACCCGCTCGGCCAGCGTCCGGGGCGGCTCGCTCGGCGGGCAGCCGATGCCGAAGTCGGCGAGGTCGTCACGGAACTCGCGCCAGGCGGCGTGCGCCCGGCTCGCGTCGTCGGCGGCCACCAGCCAGCGCCAGCGCCGCAGCGCCGCCCGGGCTAGCGCAGGCACGGCGAGCAGCAGCACGCATGCCGCGCCGAACGCGATGCCGACCGTTGCCCAGCCGTCGCGCAGGTCAGGCGCGGAGCCGTGGGACAGCAGCCGGTACAGCACCAGCGCCACCACCCCGGCTGCTGCCGCGGCAAGCGCCGCCGCGGTCGCGGTCACCTGCCGGCGCCGCCCGGCGCCGGCAGGCCGGGCGGAGGGGGCACGAGCCGCCTGCGGGGACACCACCGCGATAATGCCGCAGGCCAGTGCGATCGCGGCGATCACCGCCAGGGCCACCGCGGCCCACGGCGTGGCCGCCCGTCCCGAAGCCGGCCCGCCGCCCGCTGCCCGGGGGCCAGTGTCCCCCGCCTGGGTGCCCTTGTGGCTGTACCCGCCGATATCTGCGTTCCCGGTCGGCCCGGCCGAGGGAAGCGCCGGGAGAATCCCGTAACCGTTCTGCCCGGTCCCGATGTTCATGTAGCCGGGGGCGGCCGCGGTGCCCTGCCCGCTGGGCGTGGGCTCGAAGCGGATCCAGCCGTAACCGGTGAAGAAGACCTCGGTCCATGCGTGCGCGTCGGTGTTCTTGACCACGTAACTGCCGGGCGTGCGCGTCGGCGCGCCGGCCGTGTACCCGACCGCCATCCGCGCCGGGATGCCGAGCAGCCGCGCCAGCACCGTCATCGCGTACGCGGACTGCACGCACACGCCAGCTTTCGTCTCGGTCAGGAAGCTGAGCAGGCCGCTGGCCGTGTCGAAGGACGGCGCCGCCGTGCTGTAGCGGAACTGGGGCCCGGACAGCCACAGGGCAAGCGTGTCCGCCTTGGCGAACTCGCTGCGGTCCCTGGCGGTCACCTCCTCCGCGAGCCGCTTCAGCGCGGGCGCCTGGTATGACGGCGGCAGCTGCAGGTCGGCGGCCAGCGCGGCCGGCGGCGGGGCCTGCTCGAGCTGCGTCTTCGTCGGGTCCACCGCCAGGCTCTGCACGGTGTAAGACCTGCCGGCGATGCGGCCGTCCTGGGAGAACACCATGAGGTCCGGGTCGGCCATCCAGTGTCCCGGAGCCTCGACGCGGACCGCGGTGGGAGGATAGGGCACGGGCAGCAGGGTCAGCTGCGGGCCGGAACCGCCGAAGTTCTCGGCCTGGACCGTGGTGGTGATCCGCACCGCGGCCGACCGGCGCGTCAGCCCCTGCGCATGCGGCATCGACGTGGCCGACGTGGCGTCCGCCTGGTAGTCCGCGTTCTGCCACCCGGAGCTGGTCAGGGTGTCGAGCACGTACATCCGCAGGTACTGCGGGTCGTTCTGCTGGATGTTCGCCGGGGCGGTGGTGCGGTAGGCCAGCACCACCTCCGGGCGAGGCTGCCGCAGCTCGGCAAGGGCCTGCGACAGCACGTCGGGGAGCCCGGGAGCGGTAGCGGTCCCGGGGCCGGTGCCGCCGATGCCCGGGCCGGAGGAGAACAGCTTGCTCGCGTGCAGGCCGGGCACGATGAGCGGGACGAACAGCGCCAGCACGATCGACGCGAGGCCGACCCGGCGGCCCGCCGCGGCCAGCACCCGGACATCCGGGCCGGAGATTCCGGGATGGTCCTTGTCCTTCCGCTGCCACAGCGACACCAGCCGCCCCCAGACCCGGATCCGCTCCCGGCCGTCCGCGCCCAGCATGGCCAGGTACCCCGCCGCGGCCAGGCAGAAGACCAGCGCGGTCCCCGCCTGGCTGTGCGATGCGTTCATGGTGACCGGCACGGTGAAAAGGACGAGCAGCGGCAGCCCGGCCAGCGCCGCGCAGCGCAGCCTGACCGCGATCAGGTCCGTCAGCACCGCGGTGATGCCTATCCCGGCCCCGGCGAGCAACACCAGCCCGGCAAGGTCCGGCGCCGGCGATGCGTACTTGCTCGCCTCGTGCAACCCGGTGCCGGCCAGGTGCCACAGCGCGGACAGCGACGCTGCCGTGGGGATGAGCAGCAGCGAGCGGTCCGCCTCGAAGGCCGCGTTCAGGTAGAGCAGCAGGCCAAGCAGGGTGCCGGCCAGGCACACCGGGACCGGCAGGGTGCGCAGCCTGGTCAGCGCCCCGCACGCCGCGACCACGCTCGCCGCGCCGATCCCGGCGCCGAGCCACGCCCCGCCGTAGAACAGCGGGTACAGGATCGTGGAGGTGAGCACGCAGGCAACCGCGGCCGTCACCGTCATCCTGGGGTTGATGGTCATGTGCCCCCCCGGACTGGGCCCACGTCCTCGCTGGCCAGCACCGCCGTATCGGCGGGCCTGTGCAGCTGCTGCCACGCGGCCGCCAGCGGCGTGGCAGCGGTCGCGACGGCGACCCGCCATCCGGCCGCCGCAAGGATCTGCGCGGCCGCCGGCGCATCCAGCACCGGCTCGGCTGACTGCCACCCGGACACGTCCAGCACCAGCGCCATCGCCGGAGCGTTCCCGCGCCTGCTCGCCGCCAGCTGGCCGGCCTCCTCGGCGGACAGCCGCCCGACCACCGCGATCAGCTGGCCGCCGGCGTGGGCAAGCGCGGCGGTACCGCGCGACAGGCTCAGGTCGTGCGACGGGGTGATGACGGCGAGCACGTCGAGCAGGGTGTCGGAGAAGCTGCCGCGCGGCGCCGTCTCGCCGGCTCCGGTGATCAGCCTGGCCCGGAATCCCTCCTCGGTCAGGTGCGCGCCGATCGAGGCCGCCGCGCTGACCGCGAACTCGAACGTCGCGGACGGCCCGCCGCCGGAGGCGGCCAGGCCAGCCCCGCCGCCGGAGGCGGCCCGGCCAGCCCCGCCGGAGGCGGCCCGGCCAGCAGAGCTGCCCGCGTGAGCGCAGCGGCGCGTATCCAGGAAGACCGACGCGGTGTTCCGCCACTGGTGTTCCTCGCGGCGGACCATCAGCTCGCCGTACCGTGCCGTGGATTTCCAGTGCACCCGGTGCAGGCTGTCACCGTCCTGGTACGCGCGCGGCGCCGCATCGTCCTCGCCGACGGCCGATATGGTCCGCATGCTGCCGTCCCCGTCCCCGAGCCAGCTGCCCGGCGCAGCCGCTCGCGGCAGCGGGACGATCTTCGGCGTGACCACCAGCGTGTTCGTGCCGCTGAACGAGCGGCTGATCTCCACCAGCCCGAACATGTCCGCGACCCGCGCCCGGAGCGGTCCCACGGTGAACTTCCCCCGGGTCTCGGAGCGCACCTGGTAGCTGATCTCCCGGTGCCCGCCTGGCTCGATCTCGTCGAGCACGAACCGCGGCCTGCTGCCCAGTGAGTGCGGGATGACATCCTCGGCGAGCAGCACGGCGGTGCGCAGCCGCGACACGTTCTCCAGCCGCGCGGTCACCATGGTGGGCCGGCCGGCCGGCACCCGCGGCGGATCCAGCCTGCGGCTGCACGCCAGCCGGTACCGGGACCTGCGCGCGGTCATCGCGGATACCAGCGGCAGAATCAGCAGCAGCGCGCCGACCCGCACCAGGTCGGGCTCGGGGATGCCCAGGCCGCATAGCACCGCTGCCCCGCCAGCGGCCATGAACGAGCGTCCCCGCAGGGTCAGCGAGCCGAACAGCGCCCGCATCGCCGTTACCTCCTCGGCAGCGGGAGCTGGGCCACGATCCGCGCAATCACCTGCTCGGGCAGGTGACGCTCCACGATCGCCTCCGCGGTGGGCAGCAGCCGGTGCGCCAGCACCGAAGCGGCCAGCGCCTGCACGTCGTCAGGGATCACGTAGTCCCGGCCGTCCAGCGCCGCCCAGGCCCGGCTGACCCGGAGCAGGTGCAGGGTGGCCCGCGGGGACGCACCCAGGCGCAGGTCCTCGTGCGAGCGGGTCGCGTTGACCAGGCTGATCACGTACTGCTTGAGCAGCTCGGAAACGGTCACCTGGCGGGCCGCGGCGGCCAGCTCCCG
>JAFAPY010000370.1 GCA_019246795.1 Streptosporangiaceae bacterium
GCTCCAGGAAACACTGAGCGGCCGCGCGGCGGCTTGCCCGACGCGCGCGCTCCAGGAAACACTGAGCGGCCGCGCTCCGTAAGGCGCCGAGCCAGGCCCGAAGCCGCGCCTCGCACTCGGCGACGGCGGGGATCTCCACGTACTCTCCGGCGGTATGGGCCAGTTCCGGGATGCCGGGGCCGTAGTTGACCGCCGGGATGCCGAGCGCGGCGAACCTGGCCACGTCGGTCCAGCCCAGCTTCGCCCGCGGGGTCCCTCCGACCTCAGCCAGCAGCGAGGCCGCGGCCGGGTGACCCAGCCCTGCCCTGGCGCCTTCGGCGGCGTCGACCACGCTGACCGGCCAGGCCGGGAACAGCGACCGCAGGTGTTCCGCCGCCTGGCGAGCGTCCCGGTCCGGCGCGAACCGGTAGTTGACGGTCACCACGCACTCATCTGGCACCACGTTGCCCGCAACGCCGCCCCTGATGGCGACCGCGTTCAGCCCCTCGTGGTACCGCAGACCGTCCACCTCCGGCTGCCGCGGGACGTACCCGGCCAGCACATCCAGCACGGCACGGGCCTCATGGATCGCGTTGCGCCCCATCCAGGACCGGGCGGTGTGCGCTCGCTTCCCGGCCACGGCGATCTCGGCGCGCAGCGTGCCCTGGCAGCCTCCCTCGATCTGTCCGGACGTGGGCTCCATCAGCACGGCGAAGTCGCCGGCGAGCAGTTCCGGGCTGCTGCGGGACAGGCGCAGCAGCCCGTTGTGCTCCGCGGCCACCTCCTCGCCGTCGTAGAACACGTAGGTGACGTCGGTGGCCGGCGCGCCGAGTGCGGCAGCCAGCCGCAACTGCACCGCCACCCCGGATTTCATATCCGTCGCACCGCAGCCGAACAGGCGGGACCCTTCGGTGCGCGACGGGAGGTTGCCCGCCACCGGTACCGTGTCCAGGTGCCCGGCCAGGATCACCCGTTCCGGCCGCCCCAGCATGGTGCGCGCGACGACCGTGTTGCCGTCCCGATGCAGCGACAGGTGGGGCAACGGCCGCAGCGCCTGCTCGACGGCGTCGGTGAGCGGGCCCTCCTGGCCGCTGACCGAGGGAGTGTCAACCAGGTGCGCGGTCAGCGCCGGGCCGTCAAGACTGAGATCCACCGGCCAAGCTTACGCAGGTGAGCTTTGCGGGCCCTGTCCAGGCTGGCCGACGTGCTGGCCGACGTCACGGGGTGATCGCGGCGGGCTCGACGGGGAGCAGTTCCGGGCGCTTGGGCGGCACGCCGTCTCCCGTCGACGCGCCGCGCAGCCTCCTGGACAGCCACGGCATGGCGTACTGCCTGGTCCAGCGGGCGTCGGCAAGCCGGGCCGACAGCCAGACGGCGCCGATGCGCAGGCCCGCTGCGCCGTCGGACAGCCGGACTGCGCCGGCCACGGCCGACAGCGGCGCCCGCCAGTCGCCGGCCACCGGGACGCCGAGGACCTCACAGGCGCGCAGTGCCACCCGGCGGTGACCTTCGGCGGCGAGGTGCAGCCGGTCCGGGCTCCAGGCACGCGGGTCGCGCAGCACCCGCATGGACCACAGGTCGACAAGTTCGCAGCCGTAGTCGTCAGCGATCGCGCGCAGGTGCATGTTGTACGCCGCGGTCCTGCCGCGCAGCAGCCGCAGCACCGGGAAGACCCGCGGGTCGAAGCCGGTGAAGATCAGCACCCGGCATCCGGTGTCCCGCAGCGTGGCCATCGCGGCCTCGAACTGCGCGGCGAGCACGTCGACGTCGGCCCCGCGCAGGATGTCATTGCCGCCGGCTGCCAGGCTGACCAGGTCTGGTGCCATCTCGACGGCGCGCGGCAGCTGCTCGGCGACGACCTGGCCGAGCAGCTTCCCCCGGACGGCCAGGTTGGCGTAGCGCAGCTCGGGCGTCCGCTCCGCCAGGATGGCGGCCACCCGGTCCGCCCAGCCGAGGAACCCGCCGCCGGGCCGCGGATCGTCCAGGCCCTCGGTGAAGCTGTCGCCGAGCGCGACAAACGAGGCGATGTCGGCGACCGGGTCACGTTCTCGCATGCCGACATGATGCCACCGTCGGCCGGCGCCAGCCGCAAGCCGCCATGCGGCAGGATGGTGTGATGAAGGGACCCGCCAGGAGGACGATTCTCGCGACGGCGGCCGCCGGCTGCATGCTGGCCGCGGCCGGGTGCAGCGGCTTTAGCGCGGGCCCGGAGTCGACGGGCGCGGCGCCGCCAGCCAAGACGCTGGGACCGGCACAAGGCGGCCATGGGTATCCCGCGGCGGCGTGGCCCGCCTTCGGCGGGAACGCCGCGCATTCCGGCATTGCCGCCGACGCGGCGGCCGCGGGCCCGCTGCACATCGCCTGGCAGGTCCGCCTGGGCGGCGCGGTCTACGGCCAGCCGCTGCTGGTCGGCGACCTGGTCATCGTGGCGACGGAGAACGACACGATCTACGCGCTCGACCGGCCGACCGGCCGGGTCGCCTGGTGGAACCGCGTCGGCACGCCCGTGCCGCTGGCCGACCTGCCGTGCGGTGACATCAACCCGCTGGGCATCACCGGCACGCCGGTCTACGACCGGGACGACGGGCTCGTCTACGCGGTGGCGGAAACGGGCGGATACCGTCACGTGCTGGTCGGCCTGTCCGTCACCGACGGCGCGGTGCGCGTGCAGCGCGACATCCCGGCTCCGGACGGTCAGCCGCGCTATGACCAGCAGCGGCCGGCGCTCGCCGTTGAAGACGGGCGGGTGTACGTGGCGTTCGGCGGCCTGTACGGAGACTGCGGGCCGTACCGGGGCTCGGTGGTGGGCATCCCGGTCAGCGGCAGCGGCCCGATGGTGTCCTACGTGGTGCCGACGGCGCGGGAGGGCGCCATCTGGGGCACGGCGGGCCCGGTGGCGGCCCCGGACGGCACCCTGTACGTCAGCGTGGGCAACGGCTCGGTGACCAGCACCAGGTTCGACGGCAGCGACTCGGTTACCGCGCTGTCGCCGGCGCTGCAGCGCACCGGCATCTTCGCGCCAACCACCTGGAAGTCCGACAGCGCGAACGACCTCGACCTCGGCTCCACCCAGCCCGCGCTAAGCGGGACCGGCATGCTGCTCGCGCTGGGCAAGAGCGGCACCGCGTACCTGCTCGACCCCGCTCATCTGGGCGGCGTCGGCGGGCAGGTGGCGCAGGCCAGCGTGTGCCCGGCCTACGGCGCGGCGGCGGTGCAGGGCAGCACCGTGTACGAGCCATGCGAGCAGGGCGGGATGGCCGCCATCAGCGTCGCGGGCAACCGGATCCAGGTGCTGTGGCGCGGGCCCGCCAGCGCCTGGGGCTCGCCGGTGGTCGGCGGCGGCGCGGTCTGGGTCACCGACTACTCCGGCGGGACGCTCTACGAGCTCGACCCGGCGACCGGGGCGGTCAGGTACTCGCTAAGCCTCGGCACCACGTTGCCGCACTTCGCGTCCATGTCGATGAGCGGCAGCGACGCCTACCTCGGCACCATGCAGGGCGTGATCGCGGTCGCCGGGGCCTGAGCCGGCTGTCAGACTTGGGCCATGGATCTTGCAGCGGCTTACGTGGAGTCACCGACGCCGTCGTTCCTGTTCGACCTGGACGGCACGCTGATCGACAGCGTCTACCAGCACGTGATCGCGTGGCGGGCGGCGCTGTCGGACATCGGCATCGACCTGTCGGTGTGGCGGATCCACCGGCGGATCGGGATGAGCGGCGGGCTGTTCGTCTCCGCGCTGCTGCGGGAGACCGGGCGGTCGCTGTCCAAGGACGACATTGACCGGCTGCAGCAGGCGCACGCCGCGAACTACCGCGCGCAGACGGACTCGGTCAGCGCACTTCCCGGCGCGCGGGAACTGCTCACCGCGCTCACCGAGGCCGGCGTCAGCTGGGCGATCGCGACCAGCGGGTATGCGGCGACCGCGCGGCCCGCGCTCGGGCTGCTCGGCCTCAGCGAGGAGGCCCCGATGGTGACCCGCGACCTGGTGCGGCACGCCAAGCCCGATCCCGACCTGTTCCTGGCCGCGGCCGCGCTGCTCGGCGTGGAGCCCAGGCACGCGATGGTCGTCGGCGACAGCGTGTGGGACCTGCTGGCGGCCCGGCGGGCCGGGACGCTGGGAGTGGGGCTGATGTCCGGCGGGTACGGGCGGGAGGAACTGGAGCGGGCCGGGGCCTACCGGGTCTACGCCGACCCGGCGGAGATGCTGGCCCGCATCGACGAGCTCGGCGTCCGGTTCGATCAGGGCTGATGTCTGGTGGATGCCAGCCCGAAGGGGGTACGGAGGGGCACGGTGGCCCCCCGTGAGCGGGGGGTTCCGGCCCGCCGCCGCAGGCGGCACAGCCAGCAGGGTCGCCGCCCCGGGCTGGCACGGCCGGACAGCGGCTGGTGGCTGGTGGCGGTGGGGGCTGCCTTCACCGCGGCGGAACTGCTGTTCGCCTCGCCGCGGACGGGACTGAGCTGGGACGAGGCCGTGTACGTCAGCCAGGTCAGCTCGCACGCGCCCGCGGCGTGGTTCGACCCGGCTCGGGCGCGCGGGGTGCCGCTGCTCGTCGCCCCGGTCGCGGCGGTGACCGGGTCGGTGGCGGCGCTGCGGGTCTACCTGTCGCTGGTCTGCGGGCTCGGGCTGGTGCTCGCGCTGTGGGCGTGGCGGCCGCTGCGCCAGGCGTGGGTGCTGGCGCTGGCCGGGGCGGCCTTCGGCGGGCTGTGGGCGGCGCAGTACTACGGGCCGCAGGCCATGCCGGACATGTGGTCTGCGCTGGGCTGCCTGGCAGCCGTGGGCTGCTTCTTGAGGTGGGCCTGCCGGCGCGGCGGGAACGGCGCGCTGGCCGGGCTGGGCGCGAGCGTAGCGTTCGTGACCCTGATGCGGCCAGGGGATGCGGTGTTCCTGGCGGCGCCGCTGCTGGTGGCGCCGCTGCTGGCGACGGGCGCCGCGGTGGCGGCACGGCGGCGGCCTGCGGGCGCCGCAGCCGGCATTGGGCGCTGGGAGCTGGCCGCCGCGGTGCTGGCCGGGCTGGTCGCCGGGGGGACGGAATGGGTGATCGAGGCGTACGTGCGCTTCGGCGGGGTGGCGGCGCGGCTGCACGATGCCGGCGCGGAGCAAGGAGGGTTCGGCCTGCACTTCGCGCTGGTTGACGAACTGCGGGCGCTGAACGGCCCGACGCTGTGCCGACCTTGCACGGTCGGCATCAGGGACCCCGAACTGGACCTGTGGTGGTTCGCGCTGCCGATGCTGGTCGCCGTGGGCATCTGGGGTGCCCGCAGGGCCGGGTACCTGGCAAGCTCGGTGCTGCCCGCGGCGTGCGGGCTGTGCCTGGCCGCGCAGTACCTGTTCCTGATCGGCTACGCGGCGCCCCGGTTCCTGCTGCCCAGCTACGCGCTGCTGGCGATCCCGGTCGCGGACGCGCTGGCTTTCGGCATCAAGGGGGTGAGCTGGGAGCTGCGGCCGGCCATGGCCGCGGTGGTGGCGTGCTTCCTGGCCGCCCAGCTCGTCATGCAGCACGTGGTGCTCGACCACGAGGCCGGCGGCACGGTGCGGTTCCACGACGACTACTCACGGATCGCGGCCGTGCTGGCCAGGCGGGGAGTGACGCCGCCGTGCCTGGTCAGCGGGGTGCAGTACATCCCCATCGCGTTCTACGCAGGCTGTGAGTCCGCGGGCGGCCCGGCGCCAGGCGAGCGCGTCGCGCTGCTGATGCAGGCCGGCCGCCATCCGCCGGGGTACGCGAGCCACTGGCGGTCCTACCGCATCACCGGCACCACGGTGCTGCACGTGTCCGCTTACGTTTCCGGCCGTTAGCGAGGCGATAGCAGATTGCGCATCCGGGCACGAGTAGCGGTTATATGGACGGGTAATTGAGTTATGGGCCGGTTGCAATGTGCAACGGATGTGAAGCAGGAGGCGATGTGCCGTGCCCACGGTGCGGCGGATCATCGTTGGCGTCCACGGATCACTGGGAAGCCTGCAAGCGCTGCGGCATGCGGCGGAGGAGGCCAGGCAGCGGGACGTGCCGCTGCATCCGGTCATCGCCTGGGTCCCGCCAGGTGGCGACCTGGCCGAACGACGCAACTCCTCGCCCTACCTGCGCAAGCTCTGGCGGGAGGCCGCGTGGGAGCGGCTGCTGGCCGCATTCGACGACGGCCTGGGCGGGATGCCGGGCGACGTGCAGGTCGAGCCGCACGTGGAACGGGGTGAGACCGGACCGGTGCTCGTCAGCGTCGCGGACCGTCCGGATGACCTGCTGGTGATCGGGACCGGCCGCCGCGGGCTGATCCGGGCGCTGCACGGCTCGGTGGGGCGCTACTGCCTGGCCCACGCCAAGTGCCCGGTGCTCGCGGTGCCGCCGTCGGCGCTGATGGACGAGATGAGCCACGGCCTGCGCGCCTGGCACATGCGGCGGCACGCGCTCATCCCCGACACCCCCGACACGGGCTAGCCGGGCGGCCGCCCGGGGTCTGTGGCCCCCTGCCCCCGATAGATGGGGGCTGTGGGCCCCCGACCCCCCGCAGGGGCGCCGCAGGGCGGCGCTGCAGGTGCCCGCACGGGCTCGACGCATGGGTTCCGTTAGGAACGGCGCGGCTGGTGCATGGGTCCTGCAAGGGGCGCCTCTGCCCGGTGATTCCTGGGCGTTAACTCGATTTCCGGACGTTCACCGAACGTGCCTGTGGGCCTGGTCGCCGGTGGGCGAGAGTTCTCCGCCAGCGGCACATCGCTAGGAGTCACCGTGTGGGACCTGTTTTACGTCGGCCTGACGATCGTCATCTTCGCCGTGCTCCTCCTCATCCTCAAGGGGGTCGAGCAATTTGAGCGTTGAGAACTGGATCGGCCTGATCGGCGGCATCGTGCTGACGGTCTACCTGTTCGTGGCCCTGGTCCTGCCTGAGAGGTTCTGATGAACAGCACAGCCGCGGGCTGGCTGCAGTTCCTGCTGCTTTTCGCCGCCCTGGCGGCATGCTACGTGCCGCTCGGTAACTACATCGCGCGCATCTTCACCGCCAAGGACCACCTGCGGGTCGAGCGCGGCATCTACAAGCTGTGCGGGATCGACCCGGAAGCGGATATGAGGTGGAGCGTCTACGTCCGCTCCATCCTTGCGTTCTCGCTGGTCAGCGTCTTGTTCCTGTACCTGATCCAGCGGACGCAGCACTGGCTGTTCCTCTCGGTCGGGATGGCGAACGTCCCGCCGGACACAGCGTGGAACACGGCGGCCTCGTTCACCACTAACACCAACTGGCAGAACTACGCCGGCGAAGCCACCATGGGCTACCTGACCCAGATGGCGGGGCTCGCGGTGCAGAACTTCGTATCCGCCGCGGTCGGGCTGGCGGTCGCGATCGCGATGATCCGCGGCTTCATCCGGTCCAGGACCGACAGGCTCGGCAACTTCTGGGTCGACCTGACCCGCGGGACGATCCGGTTGCTGCTGCCGCTGGCGGTCATCGGCACGCTGATCCTGGTGGCCGGCGGCGCGATTGAGAACTTCGCCAGCTACCACACGGTCGCCACCCTGGCCGGAGGGCACCAGACCATCCCCGGCGGCCCGGTGGCGTCGCAGGAAGTCATCAAGGAGATGGGCAACAACGGCGGCGGTTTCTTCAACGCCAACTCGGCCCACCCGTTCGAGAACCCGAATCCGTTCACGAACCTGTTCGAGATCTTCCTGATCCTGCTGATCCCGTTCGCTTTGCCGCGGGCGTTCGGCAAGTTGGTCCGCGACAACAAGCAGGGTTACGCGCTGGTCGCCGTCATGGTGTGCATCTGGGCGGCGGCCGTCGGCGGCATCAGCCTGTTCCAGGCGCTGCACGGCGGTGCGGCCCCGCAACTGGCGCACGGCGCGATGGAGGGCGTGGAGGTCAGATTCGGCACGCCGGGGTGCTCGGTGTTCGCAGCATCGACCACGGTGACCTCGACCGGCGCGGTGAACTGCTTCCATGATTCGCTGACGCCGTTCGGCGGCGGCATCGCCCTGTTCGACATCGCGCTCGGCGAGATCACGCCCGGCGGCATCGGGGCCGGCATGTACGGCATCTTGATCCTGGCCATCGTCACCGTGTTCGTGGCCGGGCTGATGGTCGGCCGGACGCCGGAATACATCGGCAAGAAGATCCGGCCCGCCGAGATGAAGTACGCGGCGCTGTACTTCCTCACGCTGCCGGTGATCATCCTGACCATGGCCGGGATCTCGATCGGCACCAAGATCGGCCAGAGCGCCATCTTCAACCCCGGGCCGCACGGGCTGACCGAGATCATGTACGCGTTCACCTCGATGGCGAACAACAACGGGTCCGCGTTCGCCGGCCTGGGCACCGCGGCCACCTGGTACCAGATCACCGGCGGCATCACGATGCTGCTCGGCCGGTTCGCGCCGGAGATCTTCGCCCTGGGCCTGGCCGGGTCGCTGGCCAGACAGGCGCCCGTGCCGGCCAGCGCCGGGACGCTGGATACCAGGACGCCGCTGTTCGTCGCCATGGTGGTCGGCGTCATCCTCATCCTGGTCGGCCTGACCTACTTCCCCGCGCTCGCGCTGGGCGTGTTCGCAGAAGGACTCAAATAATGTCGGTGGCAACTCAGAGCCCCGGGACCCCCGCCCCGCCCGCCGCCAGGGAAGGCGCCGAGCCGCACCGGGTCGGCGGCGGCCTGCTCGACCCGAAGATGCTGTGGAAGTCACTCCCGGACGCGCTTAAGAAACTGGACCCGCGGGTCCAGATCAAGAACCCGGTCATGTTCGTGGTCGAGGTCGGGGCCGTGCTGTGCATGTACACCGGGATCCGCTCGCCGTCGGTGTTCAACTGGACCATCATCGTCTGGCTGTGGCTGACCGTGGTGTTCGCGAACCTGGCCGAGGCGGTGGCCGAGGGCCGCGGCAAGGCGCAGGCCGAGACGCTGCGCCGGGCCAAGCGGGAGGCCATGGCGCGCCGACTGACCAATTGGACGCCGGGTGCCGACCCGTCGGTGCTGCGTGAGGAGTCCGTGCCGGGCACGCAACTGCGGCTCGGCGACTACGTG
>JAFAPY010000421.1 GCA_019246795.1 Streptosporangiaceae bacterium
GGCGGCCGCGTCGGCGCGGCTTTCCGCCGCGCCGACCTGCGCCCGCAGCCCGGACAGGCGCTCGGCGCGGGCCGCGGCGGCGCGGGCGCCCTCGGCGATGCGGCGTTCGGCCGCGGACAGCTCCGCCTCGGCCGCTGCGCGCTGTTCGACCGCGGCGGAAAGCAGCTCGCGGCCCGCCGCCAGCCGCCCGGTCAGCGTCTGCTGCTCCGCGCGGAACTCGGCGGCCTGCCGGTCCAGCTCGTCGGGGTCACGTCCGGTCCGCTCCGGCTCGGCGTGCTCGGTGAGCAGGCTGTGCCGCTGCGCGGCCAGGTGCTGGGTCCCGCGCAGCCGCTCGGCCAGCGAGCTCAGGGCGAACCAGGTCTCGGCAGCCCGGGCGAGCGCCGCCGAGGCCCGCTGCGTCGCGGCGTCGAGCTCGGCTTCGCGCTGCCGGGCCTGCGCCAGCTCGCGTTCCAGCCCGGCGCTCCTGGCCAGCGTCGCCGCCTCGTCCGCTTCGTCGAGGCGCAGGGCGCCGGCCAGCGTCACGTAATCGTCCGCGAGCAGCCTGAGCTTGGCGTCCCGCAGCTCGGCGGCGATGACCCCCGCCCTGCGGGCCGCCTCGGCCTGCCGGCCGAGCGGCTTGAGCCGCCGGTGCAGCTCGGCGGTCAGGTCGGTGAGCCTGGTGAGGTTGCCTTGCATCGCCTCCAGCTTGCGCAGCGCCTTCTCCTTGCGCTTGCGGTGCTTGAGCACGCCGGCCGCTTCCTCGATCAGCGCGCGCCTGGCCTCGGGCCCGGCGTGCAGGATGTCGTCGAGCTGGCCCTGCCCGACGATCACGTGCATCTCGCGGCCCAGCCCGGAGTCGGACAGCAGGTCGGCCACGTCCAGCAGGCGGCAGTGGTTGCCGTTGATGGCGTATTCGCTCTGCCCGGACCGGAACATCAGCCGGCTGATGGTCACGTCGGTGTAGGAGATCGGCAGGGCGCCGTCGCTGTTGTCGATCGTGAGCGTCACCTCGGCCCGGCCCAGCGGCGGCCGGGCCGAGGTGCCCGCGAAGACGACGTCCTCCATCTTGCCGCCGCGCAGCGACTTGGCGCCCTGCTCGCCCATCACCCAGGCCAGGGCATCGACGATGTTGGACTTGCCTGAGCCGTTCGGGCCCACGACGCAGGAGATGCCGGGCTCCAGGCGCAGCGTGGTGGCGGAGGCGAACGACTTGAAGCCGCGCAGCGTGAGGCTCTTCAGGTACACCCGCCGCGCCCTCCTCGCCTGCCGGACACCCAACCCTGCGCTCCACCGCACGATACCGCCCCCGGCACGCGAAACCGGGAACCTTGGCCGAGCGCGTGGCGGGAACGCCGCGGTGGCCGCGGCCCGGCACGTCGCCGGACGCAACGGAGAGGGGCGCCGGCCGGCGCCCCTCTCCGTTGCGTTCCTTCGTTCTTACTTGGTCGTTTGCCTCGTTTCCCGCCAGCGCCGCTCAGGCGAGCGCGGGCTCGCGGTCCTGTGCCAGCATGTCGTCGTGTGCCGCCTCGACCGCAAGTGCTTCGTTTTCTTCCTGGAGCCGGACAAGCTCGGCTTCCAGGTCCCGTACTCGCTGCTGCAGGCGGCGCATCTCGGACACCATCCGGGGATCGGGACCGCCGACGTGGCCGAACAGAGCCTTCGCCATTGCTTAGGGTCCTCCACGCTGAGTGACCAGAGTGGGCACAAACTCAACACGCGCATGGTCGCGCGCGCAATCAACGCCTTCTAGTGTCGCACCCAGGCGTTTCGCGGTCAAGTGAAGCGGCCGGTTGCCCGTTATTTGCCCGGGTGCCCGGAAACGAGCGCTTGCGGGCTCCCGGGACGCCGCCCCGGTACCCGCGGTTGGCAGCGGGGGCAGCTGTAGGCGGACCGGTTCATGAACGGGTCCCGCCGCAGCGGGGTGCCGCACCTGCGGCAGGGCTCGCCGGCGCGGCCGTAGACCGCCAGGGACCGTCCGAAGTAGCCGCTATCCCCGTTGACGTTGACGTACAGGCTGTCGAACGTGGTCCCGCCGGCGGCCAAAGCCTCGCCGAGGACCTCGCGGACCGCGGCGAGCAGCCGGGTCACCTCCGGGGGGTCCAGGGTGTCCGCCGGCCTGGCCCAGTGCAGCCCGGCACGCCACAGCGCCTCGTCGGCGTAGATGTTGCCGATTCCGCTGACCAGCGACTGGTCGAGCAGCGCGCGTTTGATCTCGCTGCGCCGGCTGCGCAGCCGCCCGGCCAGCCCGGCCGGGTCGAAGGCGGCCTCGAACGGGTCGGGCGCGATGTGCGCAATCGGCGCGGGAAGCTCGGCGCCGTGCCGCACCACGCACATATGCCCGAACGTCCGCTGGTCGGTGAACCGCAGGTCCGGGCCGGCGTCGCCGAAGGTGAACCACACCCTGACGTGCGGCGAGACCGGTCGGCCTGGCTCGCATACCAGCAGCTGGCCGCTCATGCCCAGGTGCGCGAGCAGGGCGTCCTCGCCGACCGGCAGCCACAGGTACTTACCCCTGCGCCTGGGAACGCCCAGCGTCCGCCCGGCCAGCGCGGAGCAGAACCCGGCCGGGCCCGCCGGGTCCCTGCGCACGGCCCGCGGATGCAGCACCCGGACGAGTTCGACGGCACGGCCCGCGACGTGCCGCTCGAGGCCCCGGCGGACGGTCTCGACCTCGGGCAGCTCTGGCACCTCAGCCGCCTGGGTACCCCGGCGGCGGGCCGTCCCGGTCCGGGGCCGTGCCGGGAGGCGTCTCGCCCAGGCCGCTGACGGGCCGGCCGCGGGTCCGCTCGCTGATGGCGTTCCATGCCGCCTCAGCCGCCTGCTGCTCGGCCGCCTTCTTGGTACGCCCCTGGCCGGAGCCGAGCACCAGCCCGCCGACACGGACCACCGCGCGGAACGACTTGGCGTGGTCCGGCCCGCTCTCGTCGACCTGGTAGTCGGGGACGCCGAGCATCTCGCCCGCGGTGAGCTCCTGCAGCGAGGTCTTCCAGTCCAGGCCGGCGCCCAGCCGGGCCGACCTGGCGATCACCGGGTCGAACAGGCGGTGCACCAGCGCGCTGGCCACCTCCAGGCCGGAGTCGATGTACACCGCGCCGATCACGGCCTCCAGGGTGTCGGCGAGGATGGACGGCTTGTTCCTGCCTCCGGTCACCTGCTCGCCCCGGCCGAGCTTGATGTAGTCGCCCAGGTTCAGGCCCAGCGCCACCTCGGCGAGCGCGCTCATCTGGACCACCGCGGCCCGGAGCTTGGCGAGCTGGCCTTCCGGCAGGTTCGGGTAGCCGCGGTACAGCGTGTCGGTCACCACCAGGCCGAGCACCGAGTCGCCGAGGAACTCCAGCCGCTCGTTGGTGGGCGGGTTGTCGTGCTCGTAGGCGTAGGAACGGTGCGTCAGCGCACGCTCCAGCAGCGCAGGGTCGACCGGCACCCCGAGGGCGCCGCTGAGCTCAACGGGATCTCGTGCGCCGCTCACTCCGCCGTCCGATGGCCGGCTCACCACGCCCACCGCGTACCTCCTCACCGGCACTCGCTGGGGATGCCCGTCCCGCCGCGGGAATCGGCCGCCGCGCGCCCGGGACGGGCTCCTGCATCAGGCATAGCTTCTCAGGCGGGCTCGATGACCTGCCGGCGCCGGTAGGTGCCGCAGGTTGGGCAGGCCACGTGCGCGAGCTTGGGCGAGTGGCACTGCGGGCAGTCCACCAGCGCCGGCGCGGCGGCCTTCCAGTTCGAGCGTCGCGATCGGGTGTTGCTGCGGGACATCCTCCGCTTGGGAACCGCCACGTCAGCCCTCCTGTAGGTCGATAGCGCCGGCAGGCCGGCCCTGTTGGTTGTCGAACTGCTTCAGCGCAGCCCACCGCGGGTCCGGTGCGGCCTCATGGCCGTGGCCCGGGCCCGCCTCGGCCAGCGGCACTCCGCACTCCACGCACAGCCCCGGGCAGTCCTGACGGCACAGCGGCGACATCGGCAGCGCGAGCACCACCGCGTCCCGCAGGGCCTGCTCCAGGTCGAGCAGGTCGCCGTCGAGGTAGCGCTCGTCCTCGCCGACCTCGCCGGGCTCCGCGGCGTCCGCGTGCCCCCGCGGGCTCCCGGCGGGGTACAGGTAGAGCTCCCTGAAGCCGACGGCGACGGTGTCCGCCACCGGCGCCAGGCAGCGTGCGCATTCGCCGGTCAGCGGCGCGGTGGCCGAGCCGGTGACCAGAACCCCCTCGGTCACCGCCTCGAACCTGACGTCGAGCCGCACGTCGGCGCCCGCGGGTACGGCGGCGAGCTCCAGGCGCAGGTCGTCTGGGGCCGGCACGGTGAGCGCCTGCGTCCGTGCGGAACCGGCCTGGCGGCCGAGCGGGCGCATATCGAAAACGAGTCCGCCCCGGGGGGCGTTCGTGCGTGCAGTGGGCATGGCAGTGTGATCGTGTGGACGGCAAAGCAGAACCGACCGAATAGCCTACCGGCGGCCCCGGGTATTCCCAACTTGGCTGTGCTGGCCCAGGGGGACGACCCCCTGGAACCCCCGCATGGCCCCCCACCCGCCTCCCCATCCCCCTACACCGTGCCGTAATATCGCGCGGCCGGGAGGCTCTGCTTGCTCCCCCGAGCCCACCCCAGGTTCCCGCGGGCCGCGCGATCGCGGCTACTCCTGCGCCAGGCGCTGGCGCAGCCGGGACAACACCGTGTCGGGGACCAGCCCGCTGACGTCCCCGCCGTACCTGGCGATCTCCTTGACCAGGCTCGACCGCAGGAAGGAGTACTGCGGGTTGGTGGTCATGAACAGCGTCTCCACCTTGGCCATCTGGTAGTTCATCTGCGCCATCTGCATCTCGTACTCGAAATCGCTGACGGCACGCAGCCCCTTGATCACCGAGGTGATCCCGTGGGCGGCGCAGAAGCCGACGAGAAGGCCGCCGAACCGCTCGATCCTGACGTTGCCGTAGCGGCCGGTGACCTCGGTGAGCATCTCGACGCGCTCGTCGACCGTGAACAGGCTCCTCTTGGTCACGTTGGTCAGCACCGCGACGATCACCTCGTCGTAGAGGCCGGCCGCGCGGCCGATGATGTCGAGATGGCCGTTGGTGACGGGATCGAAAGAACCCGGGCACGCGACGCGATGCACGCGGTTGTCACTCCTCCGGTGGGCTGCCGGGCTGCGGCGGTCCGCCGCGCTGGCACCCGGAACCTGCCTGGGCCCGACCGTACCAGAACGTCGCGTCCCCGTACCGGCGCGCCCGCTCCGCGGCGAACTCCTTCGGCCAGCGCACCGGCCCGGACCGGGTGGCGCGCTCCACGATCACCAGCGCACCCGGCGCCAGCCAGCCGCGGTCGGCAAGCAGCCACAGCATCCGGGACACCTCCTCGCCAGCCAACGCGTAGGGCGGGTCCGCGAACACGATGTCATACCGGGCGCCCGCGGCGCCGCGGTCCGGGCCGCGTGCGAGCACCCGCTCCACCCGGCCGGCGGCCACCGCGGCGCCGGGCAGGCCGATCGCCTTGATGTTCTCCCTGATGACGCGCGCCGCGCGCGCAGCGGACTCCACGAGCAGCACGTGGCCTGCGCCGCGGGACAGCGCTTCCAGGCCGACCGCGCCGGACCCCGCGTACAGGTCGAGCACCCTCGCCCCGGCCAGCGGGCAGGCGATCGAGCCGATGGTGGCGAACAGCCCTTCCCTGGCGCGGTCCCCCGTCGGGCGGGTATCCCGCCCGTCCGGGACTGCGAGCCGGCGCCCGCGCGCGTCGCCGGCGATGACGCGTACCACCCGTTCAGTGTGCCCGCCGCGGCCGCTCGCCTGGCAAGCCGTCGCGCTCAGGTCTTGTCGAGGTAGGAGGCCTGGCGGCCGAGCAGGTCGTCGATCGCGTCGCGCAGCGCCGGATGCGCGGCCAGGTCAGGGTCGGCGGAAACCACGGGAGAGGCCTCCGCCCTGGCCCGCCCGATCAGGTCCTCGTCGGCCAGCAGCCGCAGCAGCTTCAGGTGCGAGCGGCGCCCGGCCTGCGCGGCGCCGAGCACGTCGCCCTCCCGGCGCTGCTCCAGGTCGAGCCGCGACAGCCGGAACCCGTCGAGCGTGGCCGCCACCGCATCGAGCCGCCCGCGCGCCGGCGATTCAGGCGGCGCCTCGGTGACCAGCAGGCACAGCCCCGCCGCCGCGCCGCGGCCCACCCGGCCGCGCAGCTGGTGCAGCTGGGAGACGCCGAACCGCTCGGCGTCCATGACCACCATCACGGTCGCGTTCGGCACGTCCACGCCGACCTCGATCACGCTGGTGGCCACCAGCACGTCCAGGCGCACGGCCGCGAACTCGCGCATCACCCGGTCCTTCTCCTCAGGGTGCAGCCGCCCGTGCAAGATGGCGATCCGCAGGCCGGCCAGCGGGCCGGCCTGCAACGCCGCGGCCACGTCGCCCACGGCCAGCGCCTGGCGGCGAAGGCCGTCCCAGTCACGGCGGATGCCGTCGGCGCCCGCACCGCCGCCGGCGCCGTCTGCGCCGTCGGCAAGGTCCTCGCCGTCGGCGATGTCCTCGCTGCTGACGTCGTCGTCGGCCAGGTCGCCGCCGATGCGGGGGCAGACCACGTACGCCTGCCTGCCGCCGGCGACTTCCTCCCGGACCCGTTCCCAGGCGCGCTCCAGGTAGCGGGGCTTGTCCGCAGCCGGAACCACGTGGGTGGCGATGGCCTGGCGCCCGGCGGGCAGCTCGGTGAGCGTGGAGACCTCCAGGTCGCCGTAGACGGTC
>JAFAPY010000423.1 GCA_019246795.1 Streptosporangiaceae bacterium
TGGCGAAGAAGACGACCTTGCCGGCGCTGCGGGCCAGCTGCGCCGCGTAGTCCGCGGCCAGTTCGGCCTTCGCCTGGCCGATCCGCCGCATCATGGTGAACACGTTCTCGCCGGACTGCGCGGTCATCGCCTCCGTCAGCTCCGCCCGGGCCACCCGGCGGACGAGATCGTGGTCGATGCCCTCGACGTCGGCGCCGGAGGATCGGTTCGCGAGCGCGGTCTGGTACCGCGCCGCCATCCGGCCGGCGAGGTCCCGCTCTGCCGCCCGGATCGACCGGCCGGCCCGTCCGTCCAGCTCGACGGGGAGGTCGGCGATGCGGCGGGCGGGGATGTCGGCGGCCACGTCGAGCTTGCGGCGGCGCACGATGCCGAGGTCGATCACGGCTTGGCGCGCTGCGGGGCAGAAGCCCCGGTCGGCGGGCGTCAGGCCGGTGTCCTCAAGTGCGTCCATTAGCTTGTCGAGGGGCTTGCTGTCGTCGATCCAGCCGAGGAACTGCCAGATCGCCCGGAAGTCCTCGATGTCGTTGATCAGCGGGGTGCCGGTCAGCGCCATCAGCAGGGGCCGGTCGGTACGCGACCGGATGCGGTCGGACAGCGCCAGGACGTGCTGCGAGCGCTGCGAGGTCTTGTTCTTGATGAAGTGGGCCTCGTCCACGACCATGCCGCGGAAGCCGAAGTCACCCAGCCAGCCCAGGTGGCGGTCGAGCACGTCGTAGTTGAGCACGACGATGTCGGCGAAGCCGTTGACAGTCTCGCCGTCGCCGTGCACCACGGTGGCCGGGCGGTGGGGCGTCCAGCGCGCCGCCTCACGGGCCCAGTTGGTCTTGACGACGTTCGGCACGACGACGAGCAGCGGGTAGGCGTTCGCTGCTTCCGCGGCGAGCAGCGCCTGGGCCGTTTTGCCTAGGCCCGGCTCATCGGCGAGCAGGAACGTCCGGTGACCGGCAGCGGCCGCGGCGACCAGCTGCCCCTGATGCGGCATCAGCTCCAGGGCCGCCGGGGTGAACCCTGCCGTCGGCGCCGGGAGCGCCATGCACGCCGGGGCTCCCCCGCCGGCGCGCTCAAAGGAACTCAGCAGCGGGCCGAGCAGTTCCCAGTCGGCCAGGCGGCGCGGACGGGAGGTGCGCTGCGGAACGGCGGAGAAGCCGGGGGACAGGAAGGGGTTCGCCAGCTGCCGGGAGATCACCGACTTCGGCACCACCTGCAGCTGCGTGCCGGCCGGAGCGGTCGCGGTCTGCGCCGGCGCGATCTGTTCGGGCGCCGGCTCGATGCCAAGGTCTTGCACCATCTCCAGCTTCAGCGACCGGGCCGCGTCGGAGACGCCGGAGTCCTCGGCGAGCAGCGCCAGCAGCCCAGCGTCCTGGACGGCGGTCCTCGCGAGGATGGCCGCAATGCCGTCCAGGCGCTTGAGCTGCTCAGCCCGACGACTGCCGGTTCCGGCCGCAGCCCGGACGCGGGCGCGCTCGTCCCGCAGCAGCAGGGCGGCAGCCTGGAACTTCGTGCGCACGGCAGGCGTCACGCGGCTGCGGCGGGCAGCCACCTCGACCTCACGCACGGTCCGGGACAGCACCGAGACGACGTCGCTGCGGTGGCGGACGCGTCGCTGCTTCTGCGGGGCGTTACGGCGAGCGCCTGCCTGGCGCTGGCCTGGTCGAGCCACAGACTCCTCCTCTAAAACACCGGGGCACTCCGGCCGCGGCGGCATGCCGCACAATCCCGCGGACGGGGCGAGGAACGTCCCGAGCACACGGCCTGGTGCTCCGGACGCCGAGCCGGCTTGCGGATCTTCAAGGATCAACGCAGCGGGCCTCGGCAAGCGTCTCACGCGGACCGGAGCCGCCGACGGGTGAACTGGTGACCACGGCACCGGAGAAGGTCGTCGTCGCACGACGATCCGGTTCTCCGCGAACCACTCATGCTAACGCGTACGAGCGCGCATAATTCCCGGCCGCGCTGCGGGTAAACGTCCTCAAGTGCTGCAGCCAGCATGTCGAGCTGCAGATTCCCTAGCCGCGAGCCCTGGATGGCAGGCTGAGAAGCGTGAGGATTGGTGCAGGGGAGACACCGGATGGCGTACTGGCTCGGCTGGCGGCATTGCGACAGCACCGCCGGGGCGAGCAGCGCTCGCCGCATAAGCCGCTGCTGGTCTTGCTGGCGCTCGGGCGGCGGCCAGGGGTAACCGGGAGGATGGTGATGGTGGAAGGACTTCAGCACCGAGCTTCTGCAACGCGCCGACCGGGATCAGGCCGCTGGCAGGTCGCTGCGGTTCGGGCACGGTTTGGCTGGATGGGAGACGGGCGGTCAGCCGGGTGGAGCGTTGCCGCGTGTCCTGGCAGCCTTCCAGGTAGCCGTGCGCGCGGCGATGTAGTGGTCGTAGTCCGACGGCGTGTGCTGGGTGGCCAGCAGCGGCGCGGAGTGCAGCTCGCTCAGCGGAACCTGCAGC
>JAFAPY010000041.1 GCA_019246795.1 Streptosporangiaceae bacterium
CGTCCTACCGGGTCATCCGGTACGACGCCCGCGGCTTCGGCCGGTCGCCCGCCCCGGCGGTGAAGTTCTCCCTGTTCACCGACCTGGTGGCCGTGCTCGACTGGTACGGCCTGGACCGGGTGGCGATCGTCGGCTGCAGCCAGGGCGGCGGCTCCGCGCTGGCCCTGGCGCTGGAGCACCCGGCGCGGGTGTCCGCGCTGGCGCTGCTGTGCCCGGGCATCCCGGGCTATGCGTGGCCGGACGAGCCGGAAGACGAGCTGGCCGCCGCGTATGAGCGGGCCCTGGCGGCGGGGGACGTGGCGGCCCTGGCGGGCCTGATGCAGGGCGTGTGGGCGGCCGCCGGGCGTAGCCCGGCGGTCATGGAGCAACTGCGTTCGGCGGCCCGGGCCGAAATCGCGTCCGGCGACCGGCAGCAGCCGGACCCGCCGGTCTTCGGCCGGCTCGGCCAGGTCGCGGTGCCGACGTCGCTGCTGGTCGGAGAGGCTGACTTCCCGCCGCTGATCGAGGCCGACCGGCAAGCCGCGGCCCGCATCCCGGGATGCGCGCTGACCATGGTGCCGGGCCTGGACCACCTGCCGCCGCTGCGTGAGCCGGACCTCGTGCTGCGCGTTATCCGCGAGACGCTGGCCCGGGCCAGCTGGTGAGCGTGACGGGATCGATAGCCCGTTCAGCCGCGGGTGGCGTTTCGGGGTCGATGCTGAGTGCGCTGAAGCGGGCGGCCAGGTCCTCGACCCACTGTGGTGGTGTCCGGTGATCCGCCAGCGGGAGGCCGGCTTCGCTGCGCCACAGCACGTCGCCGAGGGCATGGCGCAGGTGCCAGGCCATCACCCGTGCGGGCGACAGCGGCCGTCCGGTGACCTGCTGGTAGTGGCGCATGATGGCGGCCAGCAGCTCCAGGCCGGGACCCATGTCCGGACCGGGAAAGCCGCGTAGCTCATATTCGGGCTCGGCGGCGCCGATATTCTCGAAGTCCAGCACCAGCCGCAGCTCATCGCGGTCCCACACCTGGTTGTCGCCGTGCAAGTCACCGTGCACGAGCACGACCGGCCAGGGGAGCCGAGCACGGCGTCGGCCCAGTCGCGCCAGCGGATGACGTCCGGCGCTGATCCGGCCGGATCCACGTCCCCAGCCGTTCACGCAAGGTCCTGGTCGTGGCCGGCGGCAGCTGCGGGCCGGTGAGCGTGCCGACGGCGGCCTCGGCGCGCTGGCGGGCGGCCGGGTGGTGCAAGGCGGCCAGGAACCGCACGAGCTGCCGGGCGGCGTGGTCCGGGTCGATCGAGCCGGCGACCCCGAACAGGGATGTCCCCGGCACGCGCCTGGTGATCATCAGAAGCGGGTCGGCGCTGCTGGTGACCGCCTCGGGCAGGAACAGGACCTTCGGTTCGCGGGCGAGCGCGGCTAGGACGCCGATCTCCCGCGCCAGCCGGAGCGCAGCAGGACGTGACCAGGCGAACTTCGCGAAGAACCGGTCACCGACCGGCACGCTGCCGGAGTGCCACAGTGGGTCCTCCTTGCCGGCCGACCCGGGAACCGTGACCGGATACCCGCCCAGCTCCGGTGCCACGAGCCCCGCTGCCTCACGCAGCGCCGGAGCAGAGCATTCAGCCAGCCATTTCATCTCCGGCACCCTATCCGGGCGGCCCGGATGCCGCTCTCGCATGGCGCCGGGAGCGGTCGGCACCATTACCGGGATGTCAGAGCGAGTAGGTGGCCTCGATCACGAGACGCGGCGCTGAACTGGCCAGACGGTTGTAGGACTTACTGTCGGCAGAGCTGATGGCTTCGAAGTACTCCTGCCGGCTTCGCGTCTCGGCCTTGGCTGGCTCTGGCACCTGAGAGTCAGCGCGTTTGCCGGCAGGGCGGTGCTCAGACGGTCGATCGGAGTCCTCGTCCGGCCGGTCGGAGGGGACGTCGGTGCTCACATGCCCATCTTCCTACCGTGGGTGCGGTCGGTGGGCAGCACGGCCCGAGCCAGCGGGTGACGCAGCGGCAGCGGTGGGAGGCGGCCATCCAGATTGCAGCCGAACCAGGTAACTGCCGCCATAAATGATGGAATGCAGATCCCCCGATGACGCCGGCCTATGCTGCCGAGATCGTCACCTTGCCCCCGACCGGGATCAGGCCAGCCGACGGAAGGACCGCTGATCCCGGTCAGTCGGGGTAGTGATGTATCTCGGCGTTGTGACCTGGCGTGTTGTCGAACTTGCCGTCATCGGTGAGCAGGGGCAGGCCGAGGGTCTCGGCCAGCGCCACGTACATGGCGTCATAGGCGGTGAGGTTGTGCCTGAGCTCGAACACGCGGGCTTGCAGGGGCTGCATCAGATGGCGCACGATTCGCAGACCAGCGTAGTCGGCGAGCATCTCACCTGCCCGGGCGGCCGTGATCCGCTTCGGCGAGCCGGTGATCGCCAGGCCACGGACGACGCTTGACACCTCGGCGTCGAGAAGGGCCGGAGCATGGATCGTGCGGGCCAGGCGCTGGCGCAGGAGGTCGTCGTCCGGGCGGCTGGCCAGCAGCCTAATGATGATCGAGCAGTCGGCGACGTAGCTCACCGCCGACCGTCGCTGGCGAATGACCGCAGATCCTCGATGGTGTAACTGACCGGTTCACGGGACGCGATGTCCGTCATTACGTCCTCGATAGGAGGCGCCTGCGCCTCGCGGGCGAGCAGGTCGCGGAGGTAGGCGGCCAGCGACTGGCCATGCGCCTCGGCCCTGGCCTTGAGCGTGGCGACTACGTCGACGGGGACGTCGCGGACCTGCACCACAGTCGTATCCATGCGCCCAGTCTACGCGGAGCTGCATGCATAATGCATGCTAAATCTTGACGCGCCTCCCGCATGGCGATGGGGAGCGGCCATCACCCTTAACTTTAGTGACGTCAGAGCGAGTAAGTGGCCTCGATCACAAGACAGCGCGCTGAACTAGCCGGACGGTTGTGTGACTTATCAAAGACGCCTCTGGGGGCATGGTTGGCGCAACGTGCCCCATCTGGGGGCATGGTTGGCGCAACGTGCCCCTTGGACCGGGCCGCCCCGCTGCCGCTGGCGCGGCTACTGCTGGCGGACGGCGTCCGCGCCCTGGTCCAGCAGCACGCGGAAGGCGGATTCGTCCAGGACCGGGATGCCGAGCTGGACCGCCTTGTCGTACTTGGAGCCGGGGCTCTCGCCGGCCACCACGAAGTCGGTCTTCTTCGACACCGAGGACGTCACCTTGCCGCCGGCCTGCCGGACCGCCTCGGCGGCCTCGTCGCGGCTGAACCCGGCCAGGGTCCCGGTAATCACCACGGACACCCCGGCGAGGACCCGGGCCGCGGCACGGGCGGGGTCGAAGCCCTCGTCGGCCAGGCGCACCCCGGCCGCCCGCCACCTGGCGACGATCGCCCGGTGCCAGTCCTCGGTGAACCAGTCGCGCACCGACGCGGCGATGGTCGGGCCCACCCCTTCGACCGCGGCCAGCGCGTCGGTGCTGGCCGCCTCGATCGCGTCCAGCGACCCGAACTCCGCCGCCAGCGCCCGCGCCGCCGTCGGCCCCACATGCCGGATGGACAGCGCCACCAGAACCCGCCACAGCGGCCTGGTCCTCGCCTCGTCCAGGTTGGCCAGCAGCCTGGCGGCGTTGGCGCTCAGCGTGCCCTGCTTGACCACGAAGAACGGGCAGCCCGCCAGCTTGGCGGCGGTGAGCGCGAACACGTCGCCCTCGTCGGTGACCAGCCCGCAGTCCAGCAGCGCGGTCACGGTCTCATAGCCGAGCACCTCGATGTCGAACGCTCCCCGCCCGGCCATGTGGAACAGCCGCTCGCGGAGCTGGGCCGGGCAGAACCGGGCGTTCGGGCAGCGCCAGTCCACCCCGCCCTCGTCGCGGACCAGCGGGATGCCGCACGCCGGGCAGGTGGTGGGGAACACGAACTCGCGCTCGTCGCCGGTGCGCAGGTCGGCCACCGGGCCGACCACCTCGGGGATGACGTCGCCGGCCTTGCGCAGGATCACCATGTCGCCGATCAGCACGTCCTTGCGCTTGAGCTCCTCGGCGTTGTGCAAGGTGGCGTTGGCCACGGTGGAGCCGCTCACCTTGATCGGCTCCATCACGGCGAACGGGGTGACCCGCCCGGTGCGCCCGACGTTCACCTGGATGGCGAGCAGCCTGGTGGTGACCTCCTCCGGAGGGTACTTGAAGGCCACCGCCCAGCGCGGCGCCCGGCTGGTCGAGCCGAGCTGGCGCTGCATGGCGATCTGGTCGAGCTTGACCACCACGCCGTCGATCTCGTACGGCGGGTCGTGCCGGTGCTCGGCCCAGTGCGCGATGTGCTCGCGGACCCCGACCATGTCGGGCACCACCCGGTACAAGGTGCTGACCGGCAGGCCCCATTCGCGCAGCCGGTCATACCAGCCGGACTGGCTGTCCGGCGCGCCCTCCAGGTGGCCTTCTCCGCCGGGGCCGGCGGCCGCACCGCTGATCCCTTGCCGGCCGGTGCTGCCCTCGACCCGGCCGATACCGTGGATGATCGCGTCGAGCGGCCGGGATGCGGTCACCCGAGGGTCCTTCTGCCGCAGCGAGCCGGCGGCGGAGTTGCGCGGGTTGGCGAACGCCTGCTTGCCCGCGTCGAGCAGCGACTCATTCAGCTTCTCGAACGCCGCCACCGGCAGGAACACCTCGCCCCTGACCTCCAGCAGGGCGGGATGCCCGGAGCCCGCCAGCCGCGCCGGGATGGCGGAGATGGTCCTGATGTTCGGCGTGACGTCCTCGCCGGTGCGCCCGTCGCCTCTGGTCGCCCCGCGGACGAGCCTGCCGTCGCGGTAGACGAGGTCGACGGCGAGGCCGTCCACCTTCAGCTCGCACAGGTACGGGCCGGCGCCGCCGAGCCGCGCCACCCGGTCCGCCCAGGCGCCCAGCTCCGCGTCGGAGAACACGTCGTCCAGGCTGAGCAGCCGCTCCGGGTGCTCGACCGGGGTGAACAGCGTCGAGGGAGCCCCGTGCACGGTCTGGGTCGGGGAGTCCGGCGTGCGCAGCTCCGGGTACCGCTCCTCAAGCCCGATCAGCTCGCGCATCTTGGCGTCGTAGTCGGCGTCGGAGATGGTGGGCGAGTCCAGGACGTAGTACCTGTGGTCGGCCTCGGTGATCTCATCGCTGAGCTCGGCGTGGCGCTGCTTGGCCTGCGGCGGCGCAGCCCCGGTGCTGTCTTCGCTCATGTCCCTGTCTCCTCGATCATCTCGGGCAGCATGGCCGCCGCCTGGCGGCACCGGGTCAGCGCCTCACGTGCCCGGTCCGGCGCCGCGCCGGCCAGGCCGCAGGCTGGCGTGATCACCACCTGCGGGCCCGCGGCAGCTGGCGGCAGTCCCAGCCGCCGACACAGCCCGCTGACGCGCTCGGCGATCTGCCGGGCTCCCTCGGGCTCCGCCGCCGCGCCGGGCGCCCCGGCCAGCAGGCCCAGGCCTGCCTCGGCGGCCACGGCCACTCGCTCCTCGTCGGCCCGCCGTAGCCGGCTGAGGTCGAACGCCACGCAGTCGGCTCCGGCGCCCTTGATGATCCCGAACGGGACGGCGGCGGCGCAGCAATGCACCACCGTGTACCGGGGCGCGGTGGCTGCCAGCACCGTGGCGAGCACCTCGGCCGCCATGTCGGCCGGCACCGGGGGCAGCCGGGACAGGCCGCTGGCGGTCGGCACGGTGCCCGCCGTCACCGCGGGCAGCGCCGGCTCGTCGAACTGGACGACCAGGTCGGCTCCGGGCACCCGCTTGGCAACGTCGGCGGCGTGCGCCGCCGCGCCTTCGGCCAGCGACGCCGCCAGGTCCGCCACCGCGCCTGGATCAGCGAGCGCCGCGTTCATCGTGCGCGGCAGCTCCAGCGTGGCGGCCAGCGTCCACGGGCCGCACAGCTGGATCTTCAGCGGCCCGCGGAACCCCTGGAGCACCTCTTCCATGACGTCGAGGTCCGACGACAGCATGGACCTGGCCCGGACCAGGTCACGGCCCGGCCGTTCGGCCAGCCGCCAGCCCCGCGGAGTGACCTCCGCCGCGATGCCGACCAGCAGCCCGGCGGTACGCCCGGTCAGGTCCGCGCCCGGTCCGCGGTCCGGCAGCTCCGGCAGGTGCGGGAAGTCCGGCAGCTCCCCGGCGACGACCCGCATCGTCTCCGCCGGGTCGGTTCCCGGCATCGACCCGATCCCGGTCGCGCTGCCCGGCGGCCACGGGTATGCCTGCCTGTCGTGGTCATCGCGCACATGTCGAGCTTAGGGCTGGCCGGTGACACGGCAGTCCTGTGGTCAGTCCGTCCGGACCTGGTCGCGGTACGGCCAGGTGCGCCGGGACAGTGCCGCCCGGCGGTGCTGGCGATGCGCCTTGTGCGCCCTGCGGGCGGACACGGCGATCACGACGACGATCCCGACCGTGACGCCGACGAGGAAGAAGGCGAACATGATGACGGCCATCAGGTCGGCCGCGGCGCTCATCGACGCGCCTCCTGTCCGTCTGCGTCCCGTGGAGTGATGTCGCGGAGACCGACTCCGCTCAGCCGCCGCACGCCGCGGGCTGCGACATACGGGGACTCGCCCGTCAGCGTCCACCATCTGTCTTCGTTCCGGATCGCTATCGCGACCATGAAGACGACCCCGGCCATGACCCCGATGGCGAATACCAGCGCCATCCCGATCGCCAC
The DNA here is from genome assembly GCA_019246795.1 of Streptosporangiaceae bacterium. Taxonomy (GTDB): domain Bacteria; phylum Actinomycetota; class Actinomycetes; order Streptosporangiales; family Streptosporangiaceae; genus Palsa-504. The sequence continues at coordinate 6,655 of JAFAPY010000041.1, forward strand.
TGCCACCATGATGCGGTCCACGACTGGCCTCCCGCACCTTGCCGACGGTGCCAGCGCACCGTCGGGTCCCACCGTTGCGGCCCGCCGGCGCACCGGCGGACCGTTGCTGGCAGCAGCTTGCCAGCTGGCCATGTCCTCCAGCCGTCGGCCTGAGCTTAGTTACCGGTCCGGTCCAGCTGTATGACATGTTCTGTGACCAAGTAGCTGGATTGCCAGAACAGTTCTAGCCATCCCAACAGTTGGTATCTATAGGAGGCGATACCCTGGCGCGGGAACGGCCAAACCGGACGAAGCACTCAATATTCTGACAGCTGGGATGATTCTACCAGATCATGCAATCGGGCCTGTTGGGATGGATGGTACAGGATCGCGCCGACTCGGCACCGCAGCACGCGGCGGGAGCGAACGGCGGCGCCGGATACGCCGAAAGGGTCCTTGCCGCCCCCGTGGGCAAGGACCCTGCTGCGATGAACGCGCTGGCTGGCGGCGCCTGGGCTAGCGGGCGAGCTGGCCAGCCGGACGGGGCGAA
>JAFAPY010000118.1 GCA_019246795.1 Streptosporangiaceae bacterium
GTCCTGGAGATCGTTTCTGCGGAGCGGTTAGAAACGATCTTCGGGTGCCCTTGACGCTGGAGGGGCCGACCCGGACACTGCGCGGCGTTCCGGCCCATCACCTGTGACCTTCGCCGGCGACGGGCACACATCGCGCGACGCTAGCGGCCTGGTCCTGCTTGTGTCGTGCGACATCGGGCCGATGCGGCGGGTGACCGGTGCGGCCGGTGGCGGGGCTGCCGTGGGCGGCAGCCGCCGCGCCGTAGGGCTACCGCCCGGAGGGCGCGAGCGAAGCTGCCGCCCCGCAACGGCGAGACCCCCGGCGATCCTGGCCGCCGATGCCCGGTCATCCCGGCCGCTCAACTCGCTCCCTGGTGCTCGCGCCAGTTCGCGAAGCGTGGTCCTGGCCGTCTGGCCCGGCGCGCCGGAGGTGCGCCCTTGAATACGTATAGAAAGTTCTCACCGCACGCAGTGGTAATGGTTGTCCGACTCCGGCTGATGGTTGACACATTGGCTTCACCTGATGCTTGACACCGCCCGCCCGGGCATGCCCCGCCGTGATGTTGTTCGCGGCGGAGGGTGGCCGGGCCATGCTCGTGGAGTTGAGCGTCATGGAGCAGCGCTATCACGCGGTTATGGAGGTCGTCTCCGGGGCGCCGGTGACGGAGGTGGCCCGCCGGTATGGGGTATCCCGTCAGGCGGTGCATGGCTGGCTGAGCCGGTATGAAAGAGAAGGCCTGGCCGGACTGGCTGACCATTCGCATCGGCCGCGCTTTCAGCCCTGGCAGGTGGATGCGCAGATCGAGGCGCTGATCTGCCAGTTGCGCGGGACGCATCCGCGGTGGGGCCCGCGCAGGCTGCTGTATGAGCTGGGCAAGGCACGGGTTAACCGGCTGCCGTCCCGGTCGACCATTTACCGGGTGCTGGTCCGCCATGGCCTGGTCCCGGCGCGCAAGCGCAAACGCCGGCGCCAGGATTACAAGCGCTGGCAGCGTGAGGAGCCGATGCAGCTGTGGCAGCTCGATGTCACCGGGTCGGTGTTCTTGGTCGATGGCACCGAGTGCAAGCTGATCTCCGGCCTGGATGACTGCTCGCGATTCTGTGTGATCGCCACGGTGGTGCGCCGGGCCACCGGCCGGGCGGTGTGCCGGGCGTTCGTGGCCGCGATGGTCGCCTATGGCATTCCCGATGAGGTGCTGACCGATAACGGGAAGGTGTTCACCGGCCGGTTCGGCAAGCCCCGCCCGGCCGAGGTGCTGTTCGAGCGGATCTGCCGCCGCAACGGGATCAAGCAGCTGCTGGCCAAGCCGTATTCGCCGACCACCATCGGCAAGGTCGAGCGGTGGCACCAGAGCCTGCAAACCGACTTCCTCAACGATGCCGGGCCGTTCGCCGCGATCGAAGAGGCCCAGGCCGCGGTGGATGCCTGGCGCCGCGAGTACAACCATGACCGGCCGCACCAGTCGCTGGGCATGGCCACCCCCGCATCCCGGTTCCGCCCCCGGCCGCCAGAGGCGGATGACGGGCTGAGCTTGTGGGCGCCCGCGGACCTGGAACCCCTGGCCAGCCCGCCCGCCGCTCCCGAGCACGCAGCCGCCGCCGCGGAGCCTGCCAGCTGGCCGGACGCGGTCGAGGTGGACCGCATCGTCCCGCCGTCGGGGAACATGACCGTGGGGCCGCAGCAGTTCTGGCTGGGCACCGCCCGCGCCGGGCAGAAGGTCACCGTGTGGATCGACACCACGACCTGCCACCTGAGCGCCGGCGGGTGGCGGATCAAGACCGTGCCATCGCGGCTGTCCGAGGTGGACCTGGCCAGGCTACGCCGCGCCGATGGCCGCCCGGCCGGACCGCCGCCGGCTGGGCCGTCCCCCGGCGTGCTGGCTGCCAGCCGGTGCGTGGAAGTGGACCGGCTGGTCACCGGCACCGGCGGCGTCACCCTGGGCAACCGGCTGATCCTGGTCGGCTCCCCGCTGGCCGGGCAGCGGGCCCGGATCCGCCTGGACGGCCAGCTGATGCACGTGATCACCCAAGACGGCCTGCTGTGGCGCACCCTGCCCTGTCCCATCCCGCCCGGCCAGCGCCACCGCCTCCAAGGGGTGCGCCTGGCCGGGCCCGCCCCGCTGCCCGTCGCCACTGCCACCGTCCAGCGGCGGGTTTCCTCCCGTGGCGGCATCCAGGTCGCCCGCCAGAAGATCCAGGTGGGCATGACCCACGCGGGCAAGATCGTCACCGTCATCCCCGGCGACACCAGCTTCCGGCTGGTCATCGACGGCGAGGACGTCGGCGTGGTGCCCCGTACCACCAGCCGGGAGATCGACCGTTACAAGGCCTACGCCACCCACCCCGGAAGGCGGTAACCCATGCCCCAGACAACCCTGGATACCGGTGACGCCATCGAGCTCGCCGAGCTGCTGCAATTCCTCACCGGCTGGCTGGCCCGCGATCCCGGCCGGCTCGGCGCCTCGCTGGCCGACTACGTGGGCCACCCTGCCTACGGCACCGCACAGCTGCGCGCCGACCTGAACCGGTTCACCTTCCTGCTCGGCGGCGACGACGGCGAGTCCCTGTTCGACCCGGACCCGGAACGGTGAAGACGATGACCATGGCCAGCCCGCTGCGCGGCCCCCAAGAGCACCAAAGGAGGCGGCTTCGCCGCCGCTCATGGCCAGGTGCGCCGCGCAGGCTACGGGGCCGCCCCTCCGGCCCCAAGGGTGCTGCGCATCGCGCTGCGCGCGACAGCCCCGCCGGGGCTGCCCTTGACCCCGGAGACCACTGCGGCCCCTGAGGCCAGGAACAGCGGGCAGGCCCAGGCCTGCCCCGCCAACTCGCGCGGCGCACAACCCCGCGGTGGCGGCCCGATAACCAGGAGACGGAAAAATGACAGGTATCGCAGCCAGACCCTAGAAAGCGTCAAGCATCACCTGAAGCCAAATCGTCAACAATCACTTGCACCTAGGCACGACGGCAAGACGACTGGGCGTCCCGCTTGATGCTTGACACGTCCAGCCTCACCTGGCACACGACAGACGGCAAGACGACGGCAAGACGACGGCAAGACGGCAAGACGGCAAGACGGACGGCAAGACGGCACAGACGTCACAGACGGCAAGACGGCACAGACGGCAAGACGGCACGACGGCATCGACGGCGTCCTCCGTCGGGTGATGCGCGACACGTCAGCCAGGTGATCTGCGACAGTCGAAAGCGCGGATCGCGGCATGTCCGGATGTCCACGACGAGCTCGACGTCGCAAGGCAACGTCAACGCAATGCCGTCTCTTAATCGAACGTCAGTGCCGTCTCTTAATCGACAGTCCGCCGACGCTTGCTCTCGCTTTCGAGAACTTCTCCGAGCGGCCGGTCCGGCTGCTTGCGCCACCGCTTGCGAAGCCTGCCATGGAGACGGTCGTCCACTTGCTCTTCACCTGCTGAGTCCGGGGCACCCGCCGCAGTCAGAAGGATCTGGTGGTCGGCATGACGGTTTGCCTTGTTGACCGCATCGCCTCGATGCGTTTCAGCCAAGCGTTCTCGGCCTGCCGCGCGTTCAGCCGTTGCCCCTCATCCGCCTTCAGCACGCCGTACCTCTGCCGCCACCCGTAGAACGTCTGCTCACTGGGCCAGTGCCGGTCCGATTCCATTCGCCCAAGCGAAGCCTTGCTGTGAATCAAACTCGAAGTTCCAGCCCATGACGCCACCAAAGGTTTCGCCCCACTCCTGTTGCAGCGGAGTGATGACCTCGTTGACGAAGTCGCCGGGCGAGAGCCACGCGCCGTCGTCGATTGCGGCGCCCCGGACGACGGGAGCGCCGACTAGCAGCCGTGGTGCGCCTTCACCGCCACCAGCGGCCGCAATAGTCTGAGCGATGTTGTTGTACCAGGTGAGCTTGTTGGCGGGCTCATCATAACCGGGGTTGTTGTAGAACTGGCAGTTGAACCAGGTGATGCGATCGCCAGAGATGCCATGAATCTGCGCGTAGGGCGCTGTCCCGCCTGGGGGGTTATAGCTATCATTTGAATTAAAATAGCCCGGTGCCGGCGCATGGGTGATGATGTGGCCGGGCTCCAGCGCCTGCGCTAGCCTGTCGGTCAGGGCTATCAGGAAGTCGATGCCGTCGTAGGCTGGCGGTCCCGTCCACGCACCGGTCTGGGGGTCTGTTGTGCTGAATCCGCTATCGTCTTCGTAATCGATGTCGACCCCGTCGAGACCGTTGTCGTTCACGAACGCGACCAGATAGTTGACCAGGTCACTCACGCCATTAGGGGCCTGGGCGAACTGCTGCCAGGCGGAGGATGGGAACACATCGTCGCTCCCACCCAGGGAGACCAGCACGTTCTTGCCCGCGTTATGCACGGCCTGGACCTGTCCGGAATCGGGTGTGTCCACGCCCGTCAGGCCGCCCATACCATCGGGAATCAGGAAGTTGAGAATGGCATCCGTGTAAGACAGGCCGGGGATCTGCTGCAGGAAGTTAACGTCATTACAGTAGATGACATTGTGCGGCAGGCCGAAATTCGCCATGGCTTTTCCCTCCCAGTAATCCAGATGAGATGGTCTCCGGGGCACCGTCCACGCGTCGAAGCTCGTCGCCACGACCGAGGGCCGAGCGACGACTTGAGGATAACCCTGTCTGCACCGGCCTAGTCTAGGCTGAGGGCCGGTACGGACGGTAGTAGGCGTGCTCGACGAGTTCGACCGGGGATGTCGCCGCTGTCCTCGTAGAGGCGTCGATTGTTGACCTTATGCGGGGGATCGGGTCAAAGGGCGTAGGTCACGATCCTCGCCGTCGAGCCGGTTGAGGATACGGTCGAAGATCGATCCCATCATGCCGATAAACCAACTCGCTGTCGTATTCCAGCTCAGCGTCCGGCACACGAGTCCCACCGACGCTGTTCGTTGGCTCCACGCAGCCACTGTTCCACGTCAGACGCTCATCCGGACATCGGCAGATCGGTGCATCCGGTCGCGACGGCCTCCCGGCCTAGTTCCTAGCACGTGTCGCACTTCAACTGACGGAGATCTGTCGCGGATCAGTTGTCGGATCACACGACGGCATCGACGGCGCCGGCGTGTCTTGTGGGGCGGCACCGGCGGCATCGGCGGTACCCGACTCTGGCTGATCGTTGACACGGCGGGGATCAAGCCAGGCATCGGTGGCGTATCCGGCGGTGAACCTGGGCATTGACGGCGGAACGCCGTGAGCCAGGGTGCCGAGTCGGCCTGGTTGACGTTGACCCGAGTTGGTTCAATTACTGTAACGGCGACCCATTATCGCCCCTCCCTCACCATCTCCGGCAGCTTGTCTCACGTCAATTATTGGCTGGCGTCGCCCATGGATCTCCTTTGCCATCCCAAGTCATTAGGTTGCCGTTGGCGTTACGATACCATCGCTGGATGGCGACCCTGCTGAAGTTAGTGAATCCATGCTTGCTGTTAACCTGGAAAAGAAGAAATTCATATGAGGTGAGTACCGGCGTGGCTGGTCCATCTTTTATTAGGAACCGAAATTCATTTGGCGGAAGGTGGCTAGTGGGTCGGTTGCTCTTCGGGGCCCATTTACTGCGGAGCCGAAACAGTTCCGGCGTCTTCAGGCAGATCGGTTCTCGCGTAGGAGGGCTGGTTTTATCGTTTACCTTGAAGAGCCGCGCCTCAATTTCTATCACTGCGACTCGGCTCTTGTTGATTACGTGGACTCCATACCCTCCCTTGTTCTTTTTCTCTTCTTCGCTCGGTTCCCAAATTTTCGGATCGATTTGAAGTTTCGGTTTGATCGCGAATAGGATAAGAAGTCCGATAAGAGTAACTACTACTCCGGTTATTAGGTCCTGCGGGATATGCGATCCCTCGAACCACTCCGATGCCATCGCTGACATTGCTCCCCCCCAAAAGTTTCGATCCGTGACTACTTCTCTAGGAGTTGGGCCACCAGAAGCATGAACAGCGGTCGCGTGAATCCCTTGCTCCACCAGTTGTCGACCTGCACTTGTTCCGGTGTCGGATGCGGCTCGGTAAGGCTGGTGATCACGAAGCCGGACGTGCGCAGCTCCTCGGTGTAGAACTCCAAGGGCCGGAACCACGCCGTGTTGGCTACCGGGGATGTCAGACCGCCGACCTCGAAGGTCTGCTCGATGCTGCGGGTCTCGAAGTACGACGCTGCGATCACGCCGTTGGTGGCCTGGTCGCGCTCGGCGTGCTTGTTGTAGAAGCACGGGTGCAGCATCAGGATGACGAGACGGCCGCTCCGGCGGAGGGCACGGGCGAACTCGCTGATCGCCTTGCTCGGGTCGTAGAGGTCGTTGAGCAGGTGGTTGCAGACAACGAGGTCGAACGCGCCGTCTGCGTACGGCAGTTCCTCGACGCTGCCGATGTCGAAGGAGACCGGAAGCACCTCAGCAAGGTTCTGTGCCCTGGCCGCC
>JAFAPY010000323.1 GCA_019246795.1 Streptosporangiaceae bacterium
CACCGTCGCCACGTCGCAGTCACAACCGTGCCCGGCCTGGCCGGGCGGCAGGACCGCCAGCCAGGCAACGTGTGATGCGCATTCCTGCACCGTGATCCGCACCGGGCGGTCCGGGTCGAACCGGACCAGGCCCCACCATTGTTCCGGCGTGGCGGCGATCGTGCGCAACTGACGGGCCAGTGCGCCGAGCGTCGGCCGGCGCTGCGGTCCCTGGTCGTCCAAGGCGGCAGCGGCACCCGCGGTTGCCCGCTGCTGAGCAGGGACATCGGGGCCAGGCTCCGCGAGCTTGGCGATCTCCGGAGCAATGGACATATCTGCGGCCAGCTGTGCGGTCAACGGGAATCCTTCGTGAGCGGGCCCGTCCGCGAGCCCGGCGGCGACAACGGTCAGGGAGAGCGTCGTCAGCAACAACACGAAGGACAGAACGCGCGCAGCACCGCATCCCGGCGGCTAGCTGCGCGGCCTGACATGGCCGACAGCATACACGCCGAAGGCCTGTCGTGTCGGCTTGCGCGGCTTGGTCAGCGGGCCCCGTCCAGGCGCTGGACCGCGGGCCGCACCGCTGCTGCGGTCAGGCTGCCGTCCGCCCACGCGGCGGCGCACAGGGCACGCAGGCCGTCAATGCGCTTCCCGCCGCCGCCCAGCTCAAGCCGGCCGTCGTGAACCCTGGCCGTCCAGCCGCCGCAGCAGGACATGCCGTCGCGGGTGGTCACGCCCGGATGCGGCTCCAGTAGGCCGCCCAGGTCCTCGGCGAGGTAGGCCGGATGCTGCGATGGCGGCGCCAGCACCACCTCGGCCGGACCGGTGACCCCGGTCAGCACGAGCATGGAGTCCGCGCCGACCCGCTGCGCTCCCTCGATGTCGGTGTCCAGCCGGTCCCCGACGACCAGGGGGCGCCTGGCGCCGGTGCGCAGCACGGACTCTTGGTGCAGCGGCGATTCCGGCTTCCCGGCCACCAGCGGTTTCACGCCGGTCGCGGTCGCGATCACCTGGATCAGCGACCCGTTTCCCGGCTGGCGGCCGCGGCGCCCCGGCAGGGTGAGATCGCCGTTGGAGGCAACGAACAGGGCGCCGGCGGCGACGGCCAGGCCGCCTTCGGCCAGCACCGGGTAGCCCACGTCGGGCGAATAGCCCTGAACCACTGCCTGCGGCTGGTCCGCGGCGGTGCTCACCGGGCGCAGGCCGCGTTCGCGCACCGCCATCCGCAGGCCGCTGCCGCCGATGACAAGGACCCGGGCGCCGGGGGGCAGGCGTTCGGCGAGCATGCGGGCGGCCGCCTGCGCGGAGGTCACCACGTCGCCCGGCGCGGCCGGGACGCCCAAGCCGGTCAGCAGCGCGGCGATGGCGGCCGGGGTCCGGTAGGCGTTGTTCGTCACATAGGCCAGCCGCATCCCCGCCGCTTCAGCCTTGCGAAGCGCCGCCGCGGCGCCGGGAATGGCGGTGCCGCCCAGGTAGACTACCCCGTCCAGATCCAGCAGCGCGACGTCGTAGGCGGTGTCCAGCGGCTCCGCGCTGCCGCGCGGCGCGCTGCCGGCTGACGCCTCCGGCGTGGGGGTCACCGGCCGCGGTCCTCGCCGGTCTGACGGCCTGCCTGCCTGGCCCGCAACGTCGCGCGAACCGAGCGCAGCGCTTCGATGTAGTGCGCCGCGTCGGGCCGCATCGCGGCGGCGAGGGCCAGGTACTCGGCCGCGGCGGCGTGATCCCCGTTGCGTGCCAGGGCGAGCCCGAGCCCGAAGTGCGCGTAATCATCGGAGGGGCTGGCTTCGACGATCACGCGGAAGTTGTCCGCGGCCTCGGCGTACCTGCCCGCGTCGAACTGGGCCCGGGCCAGCGCCTCCCGCACGCTGCGGGAACCGGGCTCTGCCGTGGAGGCACGCTGGAGCACCTGCGCCGCCGCGGCCGCGCTGCCCCGGCCGAGCAGCTCCATGCCACGCCGGTACCACGTGTGCGCATCCTCACCGGGAACTGCCTGGCCAGGCGGTTTTTCCTCGGGATGGGAATCGGAGCTTGCGCTTGATCCTTCACTCATGTGTGCAGACCCTTCCGTCCGACTCTGGTCCCGGTCTCGTGCTGGCACCCTTCCGCGGCGTCCGCTATGCCCGTGACCGGGTAAGCGGCATCGCAAACGTCATTTCTCCACCGTATGACGTGATCAGCGGCGGCATCCTCGAGCACCTGCGGGCCGCGGACCCGCACAACGTCGTGCGTCTCATCCTGCCAGGCGACGGTTCCGGCGGGAGCAAGGCCGCCGCCGACCTGCTGCGGACATGGCTGGCCGATGGCGTGCTGATCAGGGATCCCGCGCGTTCGCTTTACCTGTATGAGCAGACCGCGCGGCCCGCGGGGGCCGACGGCCCCCCGGCCGCGCGGTACTACGGCGAGGAGCGCAGCGGGCTTGCGGGGGGTTCCAGGGGGGTCGTCCCCCCTGGGCTAATACAGCGCGGCGTCATCGGGCTGGTGGGCCTGGGGTCACCCGGGTCTGCGGGCATCTTGCCGCACGAGGACGTCATGCCGAGCCTGGTGGCTGGCCGGCGTCAGCTGATGGCGGCAGCGCAGGCCAACCTGGAGCCGATCTTCCTGCTCCATTCCGGCGGCACCGCCGGGACGGAAGAGCGCGTCGCGGCACGACATGCGCCGCTGGTGTCGGTCACCACAGAAGACGGCGTGACGCACCGGCTGTGGCGGCTCGAGGACCCGGGCGAGCTGGCTGCGATCACCGCCGGCCTGGCCGGAGGCCGCGCCCTGATCGCTGACGGCCACCACCGGTATGCCGCCTACCTGGGCCTGCAGGCGGAGATGCGGGCGTCCGGCTTGGGTGACGGGCCATGGGACTACGGGCTGGCGTTCCTGGTCGACTCTGCCGTCTACCCGCCGAGGCTCGGCGCGATCCATCGGGTGCTGCCCGGCCTGCCGCCGCAGCGGGCCGCCGAGCTGGCCAAGGCCGCGTTCACCGTGCAGGATCTGCCCGGCGGGCTCCCGCTCGCCGCCGCGCAGGCGCGCCTCGCCGCAGCCGGGCGGGAAGGAACGGCATTCCTGCTGGCGGACGGCTCGGGTTTCCGCCTGCTCAGCAACCCGGACCCGGTTCAGTCCGCGGCGTCGATGCCGACGGCAGCGTCGCGGGCCTGGCGGCGCCTTGATGCCGCGGTGCTGCAGCAGTTGCTGCTCGGCCGCCTGTGGGGCATCGCAGATGATGAGCGCACCGTGCTGATCTACCACGACGCGGCCGACGCGGTGCGCGCCGCCGCCGGCGGCGGCGGCACCGCCGTGATCTCGAACCCGCTGCCGTTCGATGCCGTCATCCAGGTCGCCGAGCAGGGTGAGCGGGTACCGCGCAAGTCCACGTCGTTCGGCCCTAAGCCGCGCACCGGCCTGGTCCTCTCGGTCTGGGACAATGGCGGCGTGGAGAATGCACTGACGTGACGCAGGCGGCGCCGGACATCATGGCGCTGGGCCATGAGGTGTTCCAGATCGACACCCGCATGGCGGGACACACCGGGATCACGGCAGGGTACCTGATCCGCGGCGACCGGCCATGCCTGGTGGAGACCGGCACCGCGCCGTCCGCGCCAGTGGTCCGGGACGCCCTGGCCCGGCTCGGGGTGGGCGCTGGCGACCTGGCGACGGTCGTGGTCACCCATATCCACCTCGATCATGCGGGGGGCGCCGGCGATATCGCCGCGATGTACCCAGGAGCCGAGATCGTGGTCCACCAGCGGGGCGCGCGGCACCTTGCCGACCCGAGCAGGCTGATGGCCGGCGCCAGGAGTGTCTACGGCGACGCGCTGGACAGGCTATTCGGCGTGCTCGCGCCGGTCCCGGCCGGGCGCATCAGGGCGCTGCAGGACACCGGGACCATCGACCTGGGCAGCGGGCGCCGACTGGACAGCTACTACTGTCCCGGCCACGCGAAACACCACGTGGGCCTGATCGACTCCGCCAGCGGCGACCTGTACGTCGGCGACGCGGCCGGCGTCTACATCCCGGAAACCGGCGATCTGCGGCCCGCAACGCCGCCTCCCGACTTCGACCTGGACGCCGCGCTCGCCAGCTTGCGGAGATTCGCCGCGCTGCAGCCCGCCCGCCTGCTGTTCAGTCACTACGGCCCCGTCACCGCGGTCGCCGAGACGCTGGACCGGTCGGCGGAGGAAGTCCGGATCTGGGTGCAGCACACCCGCGAGGCCCGCGCCGCGGGCCTGGACCTTGATCACGCTGTCGCCATGGTGGGCGAGCGCACCAGAGCCCGGTACGCGGAAAACCGCCCCGCTGCCGATCCCGCCGTCGCCGCGAGATTCGACGCGGTTGGCGGCACCGCCTCAAACGTCGAGGGGATCATGCACTGGCTGGACACAACGGGGCCTGGCCGCGCTTGAGAGTAAGTCAGGGTCGTCGGCCCCGTCCTCCGCGAGGTCCTCGATGACGCCGCTGTCCAGTTCGTCCAGGCGCTCGGCCGCGTCGGTCTCGCCGTGCGGGTCGGCGGCGGCCGCGCGGGCGAAGGCCTGCCGTGCCTCCTCCTCGCGGCCCGCCGCGAGGAGGGCATCCGCGTACGCATAGAACAGGCGGGCCGACCACGGGCGGAGTCGGCCGTTGCTCAGCTCGGGTACCTGCAGGGCCACCACGGCGGCATCGGGCAGGCCCTGGTCCCTGCGGATCCCCGACTCCACGATGCGCAGCTCGATCTGGGTGGCACGGTCCAGTCTGGACAGGTCCGCTTCGCGCAGCAGCGCCAGCGCCCGGTCCGGCCTGTCCAGGGCACGCTCGGAGTCAGCCATGACGGGGAGGTAGTCGTCGCGCCCAGTCATACGGCGCGCGGCCCGCAGTTCTGCCAGGGCTTCGGCCCACCGGCCGGCCCGGTAGGCGGCGATGCCAGATGCCTCCCTGACCACGCCCACCCGGGCGGCAAGGCGCTTGGCAGCCTGGGCATAGGCGTACCCCCGTTCCGGGTCGCCGGCAAGTCCGGCGGCCACCAGGTAGCGTGCCACCGTGTCGGCCAGGTCGTTCGGCAGGCTCCGCAGCTGGGCCCGGGCTTGGGGATCGAGCTGCTCGGCGCTGACCGACTCGGGCGCCGGGATACGCCGCGCCCCGGAACGGTCGCGGCCTTGTCTCGCGGCGGCGGAGGCGCGGGGCGAGGTACCGCCCTGACGCGGGCGCGCCGGCCGGCCACCGCCCTGACGCGGACGCGCCGGCCAGGTACCGCCCTGACGAGGATGCGCCGGCCGGGAAGCCACCTCGTCGCGAGCAGGCCTACGGCGAGTGCCGTCCGTGTCGCCGCGGTTCCCGGCGTCACCGGCCCTCCGGGCACCGGGCTGACCGGCAGTGCGGCCGCCGGGCTGACCGCCACCGGCCCTCCGGGGACCAGGCTGACCGGCAGCGCGGCCGCCGGGCTGACCGGCAGTGCGGCCGCCGGGCGGGCCGCCCCTCCGGGCACCGGCCGCCTTTCGCGCCGCATCCGCGCCCTGGCCCCCGGCGCGCCTGGCGTCCCGCGCCGTCCCGGCTGGTCTTGCGTCCCGCCTTGCGTCCCGCCTTCCGTCCTCCCGCGCCGACGCGCTGCCTGGCCTGCGTGCGGGGGAAGCCGCAGGCATGCCGGCCGGCTTGCGTGCTCGAGGGGTGCCGCCAGCCCTCACGCGGCTCCCGGCGGGTTTGCCGCCCTTCCTGGGCATATCCCCGCCGCCTCTCGGCGTACCATGTTTCTCAGCCACCTGAACGAGCCTCCCGCGAACAACATTACCGCGCAGGAGTACGCCCTCGCGGTCGTCCGGAACCGCCCGGGAAGCTACGTAGCACGTAAGATCGGTGCTTCACGTAAGAAAAGCGGCCGTATTCAGCCGCTTTTTCTACGTAAGGCACAAACCCATGCGGGCATCTGGCTTGGGCGCCGGACCGGCAGCGCATCGGCGAGCACAGCGCGGGCAAGCGCAGTGGCGCTCACGGCCCCGGCACGCGAAGAGGGCCGCTCAACCTTCTCGGGAGCAGCCCTCTCGCGAACATGTCCGGCGGCGTCCTACTCTCCCACGCGGTCCCCCGCGCAGTACCATCGGCGCTGAAGGGCTTAACTTCCGGGTTCGGAATGGGACCGGGTGTTTCCCCTTCGCTATGACCACCGAGACTCTATGGAGATGTCGGCCCGAAGGCCGGTGCCAGTCCGCGGCAACGCCGCGAGCCCGACCGCATCTCGGGAACCGCACAGTGGACGCAAGATCATACGAAGTAGAAGCCAAGCCGCTCGGCCTATTAGTACCGGTCAGCTACACACGTTGCCGTGCTTCCACT
>JAFAPY010000324.1 GCA_019246795.1 Streptosporangiaceae bacterium
CCGCCGCCACGGGTAAGGTCGGTTCCATGGTGCTCGCACAGTGCAGGGTGCTCCTGCTGGCAGCCGACGACTTCGAGGACTCCGAGCTTCTGTACCCGATGTACCGGCTGGCCGAGGAACAGGTCGCGGTGACCGTGGCCGGCCTGGACGACCATCCGGTCCGGGGCAAGAAGGGTCACGGGCCGGTCCAGGTCGATACCACGGTCGGCGACGTGAGCGCCACGGAGTTCGACGCGCTGGTCATCCCGGGCGGTTACGCGCCGGACAAGCTGCGGCGCTCGGACACGGTGCTGGAGCTCGTCCGCGCGTTCGACGACGCGGGCAAGCCGATCGCGTTCATCTGCCACGCCGGCTGGGTCCCGATCTCCGCCAAGATCATCAAGGGCCGCCGGGCCACCAGCGTGACGGCCATCCGCGACGACATGGTCAACGCGGGCGCGGACTGGGTCGATGAGGCGGCCGTGGTCGACGGCAACCTGATCTCCGCGAGAACGCCGGCCGACCTCGGCCCCTGGATGAAGGCGCTGCTGCGGGCGCTGGGAACCTGAGGCCGCCATGTGCCGGCTGTTCGGGCTGACGTCAGGTCCTGCCCGGGTCCATGCGACGTTCTGGCTGCTCGATGCCCCCGACTCGCTGGAGGCGCAGAGCCACCGCAACGCCGACGGCAGCGGCATCGGCTTTTTCGGGCCGGCCGGCGAGCCCGTGCTGGACAAGCAGCCGGAACCGGCCTTCAGCGATCAGGAGTTCATTCACGAGGCACGGGAGGCCCAGTCCTCGGTCTTTGTCGCACATGTCCGTTGGGCCAGCGCAGGCGGCCGGACGGTCCGCAACACCCACCCATTCGCCATGCGCGGCCGCATCATGGCGCACAACGGCGGGTTCGGTGACCTGCAGCGGCTGGACTCACAGCTTGGCGGTTACGCGAGCCTGGTCGGCGGCGAGACCGACTCCGAACGGTACTTCGCCTTGATCACCCAGCAGATCGACGTGCACGACGGCGACGTCGGGGCGGGGATCACGGCGGCGGCCAGCTGGATCGCGGCTCACCTGCCGGTCTCGGCGCTGAACACGGTCGTCGCCGCGCCGGGAGAACTGTGGGCGCTGCGCTATCCGGGCCAGCATGCCTTGCACATCCTGGAACGGCCCGCCGGCCCGGGGTCGCCCGCCGGGAAGGTGGGACTGCATGTCCGCAGCGCGACCTCGTCGGTACATGTGCCCGCTGCGGCCGACGTCCCCTCGGTGGTCGTCGCGTCCGAACAGCTCGACGGCGAGAGCGGATGGCGGATGCTGGCGCCCGGCGAGCTCGTGCACGTCCGGTCCGACCTGAGCGTGGAGTCGGCGGTCGTCATCACCCGTCCGCCCGTCCGCCTGGTGCCTGTTCCGGCCGGCAACCCGAACATCGATACCTGATACCTGGGCGCGCCGGTCAGGCACGACGGCCGGGCAGCGGGCGCGGGCTCAGCGGCCGGGAGACTGGGCCGCCTGCGCCAGTGCCGCCGACAGCGCCGTGACCGCCGCGTCTACCTCCACCCTGGCGGTCAGCGCGTGGGTGTGGGCGCGGTCGAGTTCGCCGAGGGCGATGCAGTCGAACGCGACGCGCGTGTCATGCTCGGCTGCCTGCAGTTCCCGCGTGGCTTCGGCCAGCGCCGGGTTGCCTCCGGTGTCCGGCTCGGTCATGCCCGTTGTTACCTCCCGGTCCTTGATCAGGCTGGGATAGCAACGTTACCCGGCGGCGGCGCGCCAGGCGGGGGGATCGCCGATGAGGCGGGCGCTGTCGGAGCCCGGACGGCCCAGGTAGGCCCCGTGGTCAGCGCGTTCGGGACAATACAACGCCAGGGCGGCTGGCCTGGCATGGTGTGGGTAGCCCCGACCGGATTCGAACCGGCGTTACCGCCTTGAGAGGGCGGCGTCCTAGGCCTCTAGACGACGGGGCCGAGCACGGCTGGCGGTCCCGCGCAGCCGTCCGGCGGCGTACAGACTACCGCCTCCTCCGCGGTCAGGCGAACCGGCGGGTCAGGCGGTCGTGCGTCCGGCATGAACGAGCGCGGACGCGCTTTGCGCCCGCGCTGTCATGCCGAATCGCTGGGGTACCAGGACTCGAACCTAGACTAACGGGGCCAGAACCCGTCGGGCTGCCAATTACCCCATACCCCATCGGAGCGGGCTATGACGGCCCGCTCGCGCCTGTGCAGTTTAGCCGAACCCGGACCCCACGGCCAAAGCAAACCGGGCACCGGCCCGAGACAACAGCACGGTCGAAGCGCCTCGGGAAGGCGGCCCGCGTCGGGAAGGCGGCCCGCCTCGGACGGCGGCCCG
>JAFAPY010000325.1 GCA_019246795.1 Streptosporangiaceae bacterium
GCGCATGGGTCATATCCCCGAAGTCCACGATCCCGCTGACCCGAAGGTCATCGCTGAACAGCACGTTGTCCAGGCTCATATCGCCGTGGATCACCTGCGCGCGAAGCCCGGGCAGCGCCGGCGCGACCCGGGCCTCGAACCGGTCCAAAACCAATTCGACCTGGGCCCGACGGTGGCCGTCGGAGACATGGGTGAGCAGCGGCCGGAGCTTGGGCAAGCGGGTGATATCCCACAAGATCTCGTAGTCGGCCGCGGGGTGGAAAAAGCCACGCAGCGCCCGCCCCAGACGGGCCGTGATCTGCCCATGGGACCTGATCGCCTCAGTGGTGAGCGCTGTATTCGCGGTTGCCTTCCCGGGCAGGAACGTGAAAAGCCGAGCAGGATAGGTCCGGCCATCGGGCCCCGGCACCTCGGCCCAGGATTCCCCCGCCCCAGCCGGCAGGGCACGCATCACCGGCAGGCCCGGATCCACTCGCTCGATGTGACGCAGAGCGGCGGCCTGCATCGCCAGGGTGGGCCCGTCATCCGCCGGATTAGAGATCTTGAACAAAAAGCTCTGCCCGGCGGCGGTGTCCACCCGGAAGTTCTGGTCCCGTTCGCCTGAGAGGGGCTTGAGGGAAGACGATTCGACGCCGAAGCATTCCCGCAGGATCTGCCCGGCTGCCTGCTCGCCAAAGGCAGGCGGCGTGCTCTCCAAGGGGTCAGGACGCTTGACCATAGGCCGAAGGCTATCTTGCGCCCACCGGCCGGCCACCGCCTTCCCGCGGGCCGCGGGATCTGGCATCGGCCCTACTAGGATCGGGCCATGCCCATCCCAGCGGCGTTCGACCTGTCCGGGCGGGCGGCGGTGGTCACCGGGGCGGGCGGCCCCGACGGCATCGGTTTCGCCACCGCCAGGCTGCTCGCCGAACTCGGCGCCGCCGTGATGATAAGCGCTACCACGGCCCGGATCCGGGACAGGGTCAGCGAACTGCGCAGTGCTGGTTTCGACGCAGCCGGGATCATCGGCGATCTCACCGATGCCGGTGTGGCGTCCGGGCTTGTGTCGGCTGCGCTGGAGCAATGGGGCCGGCTGGACATCGTGGTCAACAACGCCGGCATGATCTCCGCCGCTGACCCCGTGTTCGAGTCCGGCACCGTGGAGTCCATGGACCCGGCGACCTGGCAGGCTGCGCTCGCCCGCAACCTGACCTCCGCCTTCCTGGTCACCAAGGCCGCGGTGCCGGCCATGACCAGCCGCGGCTGGGGGCGGATCATCATGGTGGCCAGCGTGACCGGCCCGGTGATGGCAATCCGCGCCGACGTCGGTTACGCCACCGCCAAGGCGGGCATGGTCGGCCTCACCCGTGCAGCCGCCATCGACACCGCACGGGACGGAATCACCGTCAATGCCGTCGCCCCAGGCTGGATAGCGACCGGCTCCCAGACCCCGGAAGAGCGCGGCCAAGGGCAGGTCACCCCAGCTGGCCGGAGCGGCTCACCCGCCGAGATCGCCGCCGCCGTTGCCTGGCTGGCCAGCCCCGGCGCCTCCTACATCACCGGGCAATGCCTGGTCGTGGATGGCGGCAACTCGATCGCCGAGCAGCGCGCCACACGAGCGTGATCGTCTCGCGGCCGCCTCGTAGCCGGGCTGCTTGGGGAGCCCACACGGGTGACGGCGGTCAACGCCGCAGAAGTCTGCGACCATATGGTCCGCGTCTTTGGCAGCGATCCCGGCGCCCTCGAAGCCGATCTCTCGCATTGCTCGGCCACGCCGGGATGGCTGTCGTACACGTCTCGGCCGAGATGGCGATCGAGGCCGGCCGGATCCGTGCTCGCCGCTACCATCGCGAGCACGCGGCGGTCAGCCTGGCCACTGCATCGCCGCTGCCGCCGCACTCGCCGTCCGGCAGCCACTGGCCACCGCCGACTCCGCACTTGCCAACGTCGTCCGGGCTGAGGGCGGAGACGTCCATCCGCTGCCCGACAGCAACGGGCGACGCCCATGACCACGGCAGCTGCCCTCCTGTCCGGAGGCACCTGAGGCCGGATAGTACGACACCGTCTGGCCGACGCTCAGCTGGTCGCCGGGTGCTTCGGCGTCTCATCGGGCTTCCGCGTCCCATCGGATGGCTGCATGGTTTCCGCACCCCCATCCGGCGGCTGCATCATCGAGTCCCGCGTCTTGCCGGTCGCGCCGCGCTCACGGCAGCCGTCCCGCGCCACACCCAACAGGTGGGCCGCCTGATCCCCGACCGGCTCACCCGCAGCAGATCGACCAGCTCGCCGAAATCTCCCGCACG
Source organism: Streptosporangiaceae bacterium (assembly GCA_019246795.1). GTDB lineage: Bacteria > Actinomycetota > Actinomycetes > Streptosporangiales > Streptosporangiaceae > Palsa-504. The sequence continues at coordinate 2,283 of JAFAPY010000325.1, forward strand.
ATCCTCGACGGCCTCAACCGGTCCTGACACCCGTCGTCGGTTGGGGCGGATTGCCGGGCGGACCGCCGCGTGGCTGTGTCAGGTGGACCGCTGGTAGGCGCGGAATGCCTGGGTTGCCGCCACGGCGGTGACGGCCAGGGCGAGGGCGAGGTATCCGGCGTAGGAGCCGACCGTGCCCCAGGCGGGGTGGCCGCCGACCGCCATCCGGCCGGCGCTGGCCGCCCAGTTGACCGGGTTGAACCGGGCGATGGCCGCGATCCAGCCGGGGACCAGCCGCAGCGATAGGAAGGCCCCGGACAGGAAGGTGAGCGGCATCACCAGCGTGGAGGAGGCGCCGATCAGCGCTTCCCGCTGCCGGATCAGCAGCGCGAACCCGATCGACAGCCCGGCCATCGCCACCGCGATCAGCACCGCAACCCCGATCAGGGCAGCGACGCCGACCGCGCCGCCGGGAAATGCCGCGCCGATGCCCCAGCCCATCGCGATGATGATGGCCGACTGGACGACCGCGATCACCGCCTGGTAGGCGAGCATGGCGGCGATCAGGGCGCCCCGGCCGACCGGCGCGGTCAGGAACCGGTCCATGACCCCGGTCTGCATGTCCTCGATGTAGGCCATGCCGGTCCAGCTCGAGGAGAACATGGCGGTCATGATCACCACGCCTGGGGTCAGGTAGGTGGCGTAGTTCCCAGCGCCGAACCCCGGGATCCGGGTGACGTCCTTGAACAGCTCGCCGAACAGCAGCAGCCAGATCACCGGCTGGGTGAGCGTGATGAAGAGGACCGCCGGCTGGCGGTACAGTTCCCGGAGATACCGCCAGGTGAGGATGACCCGGGCCTGCCGTGGCCGGGACCGCCGAGGCCCGGTTCGAATGGGGCCTGGACGTTATCGTCCGCGGCCTCGCCACCTACCTCGAGCGGCCCCCCGACCCATCCGCGCGCTGGCCGGCCGACTAACCTGGCACGCAACCACAGCGCACCAAGCGCTGCCGGGCACAATCATCCCGTTCAATGCCGTGAGTCCGGGCGGCAAGGCCGAGGGCTCAGACCCGACCATTGGGCGGGAATGCGTGCGCCGCCTGCCGCAGTATCGCGGCCTGCCTGGCTGGCGGGTGAGCGTTTGCTGGCTGCGGAAGCTGGCCCGGACGCCCTGGTGTGGCGCATAGTGGGCTTTGCGCAACTGTGCAGTGCTGGCTGGATTCACCCAGCCGGGATCACCGGGGGTGCGGATGAGTGGGCCGGGGCGGGCGGCAGCTCCTGCCGGGAGCGGTGACCTGTGGCGCCTCGATGGCGCTGTTGCGCTGGTGACCGGCGCCTCGGCGGGTCTGGGCGCGCGGTTCGCGCGCGTGCTCCACCAGGCGGGTGCGCAGGTGCTGGCCACCGCCCGCCGCGCCGACCTCCTCGACCAGCTGGCCCGCGAATGCGGGGAGCGGATCGAGGTGATGCCCGGCGACATCACCGACGCCTCGCACCGGCAGGCGCTTGCACGGCGGCTGGAATCGCATGGCCGCCTTGATGTGCTGGTGAACAACGCCGGGATCTGCGACGACGGACCGATCGAGAGCCAGTCCCTGGACGACCTGCGCCAGGTCATCGAGGTCAACCTGATCAGCGTGCTGGACATGTGCCGGCTGACCGCCGCGCTGCTGTGGGATGCCCCGTCCGCCAGCGTGATCAACGTCGCCTCGATGTATGGCATTGTGTCTTCCCGCGGGCCGATGGCCGCCTACAACGCCACCAAGGGCGCCCTGGTCAACCTCACCCGGCAGCTGGCCGCCCAGTGGGGCGGACGCGGGGTGCGGGTCAACGCCCTGGCCCCCGGCTACTTCCCGACCGAGCTGACCGGCCACCTGGCCGACGCCGACTTTGCCCGGTCCATCCGCGAGCACACCTTGCTCGCCCGCACCCCGGCGCTGGAGGAGATCGACGGGCCGCTGCTGTTCCTGGCCACCGCCGCCTCCAGCTACATGACCGGCCAGGTCCTGGTCATCGACGGCGGCTGGACCGCAGTCTGACCGTGCTGTCGTGCCGCTACGTGGTGCGGATCTGGCAAAGGGGCGACAGGCGGCGGCCCTGGCGGTTGAATCGCGGTGTGCAGCGTGAGGCGATGCTCCGCGCGGCCGCACCCCGGACGGCCGACATGCCAGTTCACCCGGCATCGCTCAGCAGCGCGGGGCCGCCGCCGCATCGGCGGCAGCCGCCGCCTACCCCCGGACACCCGAGGGCCGAAGCAGCGCCATGGAAGTCCTCATGACTGATCTTGCTGGCTCCCGACGCCGCCAGGCGCGAAGACCAGTCCGGGCCGCGCTTCAGCGACGCCGCGCGCGCAGGACGATGTCGGCGATGTGCGGGTTATCGGGCGGCGGGTCGATGCGTGGCTGGACCGCGTACAGCTCGATCGTGAATGCGTCGCCCAGCAGCCGGGCAAGGTCATCCGCATCGACATAGTCCGCCGGGTCAACTCCCTGCGACTTGATGTGCTCGCGGTGCTCATCGTCAAGATCGTGGTAGACGGCAAGGAGCAACCCGCCAGGGCGCACCGTGTCGAGCAGCGCCCGCACGGCGGCCCGGCCCGCGGCTTTGGGCAGCGCCGGGTACTGCATCGACACCAGGTCGAACGACACGGCCGGGAACGGTGTCTGCAGGGCATCCCCACGGATCCACTCGACGGCGGCCCCGGCCAGTTCAGCTGCCTCCCGCGCCCGGATCACTGCCACATCGGAGATGTCGATCGCGGTGACCGTCCAGCCGCTGCGAGCCAGCCAGATCGCGTCGGCGCCCTCGCCGCAACCGACGTCGAGTGCCCGGCCCGGCGTGAGCCCGGCGACCTCGGCGACGAGCCGCCCGTTCGGGCGTCCGCTCCACCTCGCACCGTCGCGCTCGCTGTACCTCGCGTCCCACTCGACGGCCTGCCCCGCCGGGCCGGACCGCTTCTCGCGGCGTTCGTGCCGATCCATGTTCCGCAGCGTAACCGCACCCGACACCACGGTCGGCATCATGTTGCGAAGGTCGGCGCTAGCCCACTTACCTACCGGTATAGTAGGCTATGCTGCTGCCGCATCTTCCCGTGGATGACCCCCGCTCGGCCGGGACGAGTCGGCGTGACATTACCAGGAGGCTCGGGGATGGCTCTGTTCATCGCATGTCACCAGCACCAGGCGGACCGGTGCCCGGCCTCCGATGCGCAGATGGGCCCGATGCTGCTCCAGCATCTGTCGGCCGAAAACGCCTCAGGCCAGGGCGTCACCATCCAGGCTGAGGCAGTGGTCAACGATGCGCACACCCTGTACCTGATCGTTGAGGCCGACAGCCGCGACCGGGTCGAGGACTTTATGGCTCCGTTCGCTCAGGTCGGCAGCGTGGAGGTTCTGCCCGCTTCCTCATGTGAGGCCGTGATCGGGCGCGGGGGCTGCGCAAGCACGGCGGCTTAGGCGCCCCCGGGCCTCAGCAGCCCAGCCGGACGAAGGACCGCGCCGGGCGCAACCGGGCAACGATGACCGTGACGCTGCAGCGGCTCGCGGCGGCGCTGGAGACGACTTGACCTGAGCATCTTGCGGCGGGACGCGGGACCACGGGGGCTGGTCAGGGCGGCCCGCCCGGGTCGGAGCGGTGCGGAATCGAGCGCATGACCTCGGCCATCTCCTGGGGCTCCAGCGGGGGCTCGGGCAGCGGCGTGGTGACGTCCCGCCCGGGCCGCAGGGCGTCGGTGATGAGTGCGAGGTAGCGGCGCCAGATCTCCGGCCTGACCGGCTCGGCGTACCTTGCCGCTGCGCTGATCATGAGCTCGATGAACAGCATGTCGGTGGGGTGCAGGTCGGGGCGCAGCTTGCCGTCCCGCTGGGCGCGCTGCACCAGGGCGGTGACTAGCGGCTGCATCCGTGCCCGGGCGCGGGCGGTCAGGTCCTTCCCGTAGCTGGCGTACATGAGGATCTGGTGCAGGCCGCGGTCGGCGGCGAGGTGGGCGCACGCGCCGTCGAGGAACGACATCAGGCCGCCCCATGAGTCCGGCTCGGCCAGCGCCTGTTCGGCCAGCGTGGCCATCGCCTCGATGCGCTCCTCGAACAGTGCCTGGGCCAGAGACTCCTTATCGGGGAAACGGCGGTAGACGGTGCCCACGCCGACCCCCGCGTGGCGCGCCACGTCGTCCAGGCTGGCCTGCAGCCCCCGGGTGGTGAACACCTCGCGCGCGGCGCGCAGGATCCGCTGCCGGTTCCGTTCGGCGTCCCGGCGGAGCGGGCGGGGAGCTTGAACGTCCTGGGAGTCTGCCATCGTCCTTCCTTACCATCAGGCGCGGAGGTAACGCCTCCGATTGGAGGTTGCATCTCCGCTTAACCTGATGTACGGTAACCGGAGAAGATATCTCCATATGGACATGATACCTCCAGATAGGTGAGAGCGATGAGCGAAACCAGCGCAAGCAACGCCGCCGCGGGCCGCGTACCCGGCCTGGTCGCCGCGCCGGCCACCGCAGCCCCCGACCGCCGCCGGTGGCTCATCCTAGGCACCGTCGGGCTCGCCCAGCTCATGGTGGTGCTGGACGCCACGATCGTGAACGTCGCGCTGCCGTCGGCGCAGCGGGCCCTGGGCTTTCCATCGTGGACCGGCAGTGGGTGGTGACCGCCTATGCGCTGGCGTTCGGCAGCCTGCTGCTGCTGGGCGGGCGGCTCGGCGACCTGGTCGGGCGCAAGGTCACGTTCCTGGTCGGCGTGCTCGGCTTCGCCGCCGCGTCGGCTGCCGGCGGCGCGGCGACCAGCTTCGGCATGCTGGTTGCGGCGCGCGCCGCCCAGGGCGCGTTCGGCGCGCTGCTGGCGCCCGCGGCCCTGTCGATCCTGTCCACGACGTTCAACGACCCGAGGGAGCGCGGCAGGGCGTTCGGGGTCTACGGCGCGATCGTCGGCGCTGGCGGAGCGATCGGCCTGGTGCTCGGCGGGATCTTGACCGAGTACCTGTCCTGGCGCTGGTGCCTGTACGTGAACCTGATCTTCGCGGGCCTGGCCGGGACCGGGGCGGTGCTGCTGTTCACCCAGCAGCGCGCCCGCCGCAGGACCCGGCTGGACCTGCCCGGCGCCGCGCTGGTCTCTGCCTCGATGTTCTGCCTGGTCTACGGGTTCTCCAACGCGGCCACCCACAACTGGCACACCCCGTCCACCTACGGCTTCCTGGGCGTCGGCGTAGCGCTGCTGGCCGTCTTCGCGCTCTGGCAGTCCCGCGCGGCCAGCCCGCTGCTGCCGCCGCGGGTGGTGGCCGACCGCAACCGCGGCGGCGCCTACCTGGCGGTCCTGATCGCCGGCGCCGGCATGTTCGGCATCTTCTTGTTCCTCACCTACTACCTGCAGCAGACCCTGCACTACTCCCCGGTGGTCAGCGGCGCCGCCTTCCTGCCGATGATCGCGATGGTGGTAGTCAGCGCCAACCTGTCCAACGTGATGCTGCTGCCCCGGGTCGGCCCCAAGCCGCTGGTCACCGCCGGGATGCTGCTGGCCGCCGGCAGCCTGGTGTGGCTGACCGGGATCGGCGTGCACTCGGACTATGTGTCTGCGGTGCTCGGCCCGCTGATGGTGGCCGGCCTGGGCTTCGGCTTCACGATCGCGCCGTCGATGAACACCGGGACATTCGGCGTGGCCCCGCAGGATGCGGGCGTGGCCTCGGCCACGCTCAACACCGGCCAGCAGATCGGCGGCTCAATCGGCACCTCGCTGCTCAACACGATCTTCGCCAGCGCGGTCGCACACTACCTGACCAGCCACCTGAGCCCGGCCACCGTGGTCCACGGGCACCTCGCGCCCTCCCTGGCCGCGATGTCGCTGATCCACGGCTACACCACCGGGTTCTGGGTCGCGGCGGCCATCTTCGGCGCCGGCGCGGTGATCTGCGGCACGCTGTTCCGCTCGGGCCCGCTGCGCGCCCCCAGGTCCGCGGCGGCCGCCCCGGCCGAGGCGGCCGTGCACCAGGCCAGCCAGGCACCGGCCCTGCACATCTGACCCCGAGCCCGCGGGCCACACGCCGAGCGGCGGGGGCCAGGCCACGCGCCCATGGAGCCGGTATGTGCATCCGCGGCGCCGAGGACCTGGCGGCGGTTTGGAACCGAGCGGGTTGTGCGCTGGCGCTCTAGCATCGTGGTGTGACTGCAGCGGGGGATCTGGACCGGGCCGGGATCGGGGAGCTGCACGCGGCGGAGCTGGCGCGGTTCCAGCAGGGGCGGCCGCGGTCGCTGGCCATGCTGGGCCGGGCGCGGGCGCATATGCCCAACGGGGTGCCGATGGCATGGATGGCCTCCGACAACGACCAGCCGGTCTTCATCGACCGGGGACAAGGCCCGGGGTTCACCGACATCGACGGGTTCCGCTACGTCGATTTCAACGCCTCGGACCTGGCGATGTTCTGCGGCCACGCGAATCCGTCGATCGTGGCCGCGGTGCAGGCGCAGGCCGCCCGGTCCACCCAGTTCCTCCTGCCGACCGAGGCGTCGGTGCAGGTGGCCGAGGAACTGGCCCGCCGTTACCCGGTTCCCCAATGGCAGTTCACGCTCTCGGCCACCCAGGCGAACACCGAAGCGATCCGCCTGGCCCGGGCCGTCACCGGGCGTGACGTGATCCTGCTGTTCCAGGGGCACTACCACGGGCACTTCGAGGAAGGTCTGGTGGACCTGGCCGATGGCCGGGCCGTGCCGGTGCAGCGCGGGCTGTCCAAGGGCGTCACCGGCCGGGTGCGGATTGCCCAGTTCAATGACCCCGGCACGCTGCGGGCGGCGCTCGAGCCGGGCGACGTGGCGCTGGTGCTGACCGAGCCGGCGATGACTAACTATCTGCACCTGCTGTTGCCCGAACCCGGCTGGCATCAGGCGCTGCGCGAGCTGACCCGCCAGCACGGCACCGTGCTGGCCATCGACGAGACCCACACCCATGTCGCCGGGCCCGGCGGGGCGACCGGGCTGTGGCACCTGGAACCGGACATCGTCACGATCGGCAAGGCGGTCGCCGGCGGGCTGCCCATGGGCGCCTACGGGGTTACCGCCGAGCTGGGCGAGCACCTCGACGCGGCCCGCAACGTCGCCACCGGCGGTACCTTGTTCGGCAACCCGCTATCGGCCGCGGCCGCGAAGGCGGCGCTGAGCGAGGTACTGATCCCGGGTGCGTACCGGCACACCACCGAGCTTGGCGGCGAGCTCGCCGACGGGATCGAGCAAGCCATCCGCGCGGCCGGGCTGCCGTGGACGGCGATCCGGTTCGGGCCCCGCTCCGGGCAATGGTACGGGCCCATGCCGCGCACCGGCGCCGAGGCGCATGCGCTCACCGACGGGCAGCTCACCCGGCTGGTGCGGATCTGGCTGGCCAACCGCGGCGTCTGGGAAGCGCTGCCCGGTGCCGGCCCCACCGTCCCCGTCCCCGCCACCCGCGCCGACGTGACCCGCTACGTCAACGCCTACGCCGAACTGCTCGCCCGGCTCCGCTGACGCCGGGCCGAGCCGCTACGGCACAACGACGCGGCAAGGGCTGGACGACCTCTGCCTGGTTGACACCGCCGGATACGGCTTCTACTGTTATACCATCATCATAGAATAATATTTGATGGAAGCAGGCCGATGTTCCGGTTCCGGCTCGACGGTTCCTCCGGGGTCCCGCCCTACCTGCAGCTGGTCCACCAGGTACGGCAGGCGCTGCTGCTGGGTTACCTGCAGGAGGGAGACCGCCTGCCGACGGTCAAGGACGTCGCCGCCGACCTGGTGATCAACCCGAACACGGTCGTCAAGGCCTACCGGCAGCTCGAGCACGAGGGGCTGGCCGGCGGCCGGCCCGGCCAGGGCACGTTTATCACGGCCACCTCCTCTCCGGTCCCGTCGCAGACGCAGCAGGACCTGCGCGCCTCGCTGGAGGCCTGGCTGCGCGCCGCCGAAGAGGCCGGGATGAGCGACGAAACGGTCACGGCGCTGATCGCCGCGGCCCGCCACGACATGAGGAAAGAGAGGGTCTGATGGCCGAATACGACGCAGCGGGCAGCGTCCCGGCACTGCGGACCGACCGCCTCGGCAGGCGCTACGGCAAAATATGGGGGCTGCGCGAGTGCACTCTCGAGGTGCCGGCCGGCGCGGTGGCCGCCCTGGTCGGCCCGAACGGCGCGGGCAAGACCACCCTGCTGGAGATGGTCATCGGGCTGCTCGAGCCCACCGAGGGCCGGGTGTCGGTCTTCGGCGAGAGCTCGCGCGCCAACACGGCCGGATCGCTGGCCCGGGTCGGCTACGTCGCCCAGGACCACCCGCTGTACCGTGACTTCACCGTCGCGGACATGCTCCACCTGGGCCGGGCGATGAACCCCGGCTGGGAGCAGAAGCTGGCGGCGGCGCGGATCGACGCGCTGGGCATCCCGGCACAGCGCAAGGTCAGGCATCTGTCCGGCGGTCAGCGGGCCCAGGTCTCGCTGACCATGGCGCTGGCCAAGCGGGCGCCGCTGCTCGTGCTCGACGAGCCGCTCGCCAGCCTGGACCCGGTCGCCCGGCTGGAGTTCATGCGGGACGTGATGGCCGCGGCCGCCGACGCCGCCCTGACCTTCCTGATCTCCTCGCACGTGGTTTCCGAGCTGGAACGGTACTGTGACTGGCTGATCGTCCTCGCCGACGGCCACGTGCAGCTCGCCGGGCCGGCCGACGACCTGCTCGGCGCCCACCGGCTGCTCACCGTCCCCCGCGCCACCCCGGACGCCGAGCTGCCCGGCACGGTCATCGACCGCGCCGACAGCGACCGGCACTCCACCGTGCTGCTCCGCGCCGATGCTGTCCAGCTGGCGGTACAGGGGCACGCCGGATGGCAGGCCGACCCGGTGAGCTTCGAACAGCTGGTGATGGGCTACCTGCAGCGCCCGTCCGCAGCAGCAACCACAGGCAATCCTGCCCCGGCCGCGCCGCGGCCCGGGCCGAGCCCGAAGGCGGTCACCCGATGATCTGGGTCAGCTGGCGGCAGCACCGCAGCCAGGCCATGGCGTGCCTGGCCCTGCTCGCCGCCCTCGCGGTGTACGCGATTATTGAGAGCACCTCGATGCGCACGGCATTCAGCAACGACGGCCTGGCCGGCTCATGCCTGGCCCGCAGCCAGGGCACCGCCTGCGAGGCCGGGGTCAGCGCGTTCATGAACGACTTCGGCTCCGCCGTCAACATCGCGTTCTGGTCGGTATGCCTGATCATCCCGGGGCTGATCGGGGTCCTGGTCGGCGGGTCGCTGATCGCACGGGA
>JAFAPY010000330.1 GCA_019246795.1 Streptosporangiaceae bacterium
CGCCCGGTCCCCGCGGCCCTCGGCGATCAGCCGCACCGCCGCATCGATCAGGGCCTGCCGGGTCCGGGCCTTACGCCGGTCCAGCCGCGACACCTTCGGCGCGCCAGCCGCCGATGCTGCCTGTGCCATCAATACTCCTCCTGCCGTTGTGCCCGGCACAATTAGCGTCCACGCTTCCTGGTCACAGCCCGCCAGCCGACCGCTTGCTGACGGGTGCCCAGCATCATCTCGTTAGAGTATATCATCATTCATGATGACTAATAACAAGCCCGGATGGTGCCTGATGTGAAGGCGATGCCCACCTCGGCTGATAGCGGGCCCCTCGTCGGGCCCGTCCGGCCATCTGCCAGCCGAAGACGTCCGGGCCGAACGACTTGACCCGCGCCATGGCCGCCTCGGCCAGGTGCGGCAGGCCGAAGATATCCTCGATCGAGCGCAGCAGCGAGTAGTGGTTGTACTCCACGGTGCTGACGGTGCCCGGCTTGATCAGCAGGACACCAGGACCGTGCCGATGCGGCCGCCGCCGGGTCCGGTTCGCCTGGCTCGGGCATGTTCGGGTTGGCGGGCCCGGGTCTCACCGCAGCAGGCGGCGGCATTGCTGCCCTCATCGAAGGTGACCACGATCAGGCCGCCGTGCCAGTAGGCCGGTGCGGCCATGATCGTCGGCGCCCACCGGCCGAGAACGCGTCGGCCTGCGCCAGCCCGCCGCGGGCACCGGTGACGCACGGCGCTTCGTGGCCGACCGCCGAGGCGGACCCGGCCACCGTGTCGTTCTTGCCGGTCCCGGCGCCCGGCCGACCGACTGTGCTCGTGCACGCGCTGAGGACCAGTGGGACCACCGCGGCGGGCGAGCAGCCACCGTCGGCTTTGAACATGCGCACGCTCACCTTCACCGGCCCGGCCCAGTTGAGTGACGGCGAACCAGGCTGGCGACAGGGCGTGGCCCGGCTCAAGCTGCGGTCTTTTCCCGTATGGGGGAGTGCAGGCCCTTTTCGGTGCGGCGCAGCTCGATGCCTCCGGCGAGCATCGAGCTTCCGTAGATCAAGTTGAACAGGCCGAACAGCAGCGCGACGGTGATCGCGCCGAGGCCGGGGTGGGCGCACAGCACCACGCCGAAGGCGACCAAGGCCAGCCCACCCAGGATGAACACCGCGCGGGTCCCGGCCGGCTCGCCGGCCCCGAAGGCGGCGACGAACTCCATCAGGCCAGCGGCGATCGCCCAGATGCCCACGATCAGAACCAGGACCAGCGCGGTGGGGCCCGGCCAGGTCAGCGCGATCACCCCGGCGGCGATGTCGACCAGGCCCAGCAGCAGGTGCCCGAAGACCGGCCCGGCCCTGCCGCTGCTGAACGCCCGCATGGCCTCCAGGCCTGCGGCGATGAACGCGTACACGGCAAACAAGATGACCAGCGCCAGCACCGTGACCTTGGGCCAGGCCAGCGCCATGATCCCGACGGCTATGGCCAGGACGCCGCGCACGATGAGTGACGTGCTGAGTGACTTGAGCATGACAGGTCCTTTCGCTCGCTTGGCTGCCCTGGGCACCCGCGGTGGTTGCCTCGCCCTGACCCCAGCACGTGAACGGGGCGATTTCCCGGCGCCTGAGGCTGGCCGTTGTCTGCCTCCGATGCTCTTGGGTGGTTGAACCATCGGCATCATGACAGTTATCAATTTTGATTAAAGTATCAAAACTGATAAATTATATCAAGTGGGCAGTCACTTGCTGCTGGCGAGAGCAGTGAGCCGCGTGATGCGGGAGCCCGGCTCGCTGCCCATGTGGGATAAGTGCAGCCCGCCGGGGCGGCCGTTGGCCAGCATCTGCCGCCAATAGACCGATTGGTCAGGACTATGCGTCTGCCGGCGCTGCCCGGCTCTGCGCATGGAGCGACGTTTCCCGCAGGCCGCCGCCGGGTCGTGTCCGGGTCCCGTGCATAGCGCGGGGCAATGGCGCCAAAGTCACCATTGCTTTGGCAACTGTGCGCCAGTCGGGTGGGCTGGCGAAGAGACATGTAATCCGCTGTCTGACCACCACGAAGAGGACACAAGCACATGGGCAAGAAGCAGGCCAAGGACGTTCGTATCGCAGTGGAAGACGAGCTCGGCTTCGACCCGCTCGTCGACACGTCGGATGTCATGGTGATGAACCTAAACGGGGATGTAGCGCTCAACGGGACCGTGCCCAGCTACCCGCAGTACCTGGAAGCTGCCGTGGCGGCACGGCGCGTCGCCGGTGTCAAGAATGTGCACAATCACCTGGAAGTCCTGCTGCCCCAGGGCGACTACCGCGATGACCCGAAGCTGACCACCGCGGCGAACAATGCGCTCGCCGGGGACGTCACCGTGCCGGACCGCGTCGAGGCGACCGCCAAGAACGGCAACCTCACCTTGACGGGCACCGTGGTATACGGCAGCGAGCGGGCAGCCGCGGAGCGGGCGGTCGCCGGACTGACCGGTGTCCGCAACATCAAGAACGAGATCGAGATCACCCATGACGCGGATCCAATCGACGTCACTTTGCACATCCAGGACGCGCTGGATCGCCACGCACTGATCCACGACGACAGCGACGTCGCGGTGGAGACCAAGGGGAACACGGTGACGCTCTCCGGGCACGTCCGGACCTGGGCCGAGCACGACGCGGTGGTCGACGCCGCCTGGATGGCCGTCGGCGTCTCTGACGTGTACGACGACCTCCACATCACCGGCTGACGGGAGTCCGGTGACCGAGCAGGCGATGCGGCTCGTGAAACAGCTGATCATCGGCATCTCCGGCGCGAGCGGGGCTGTGTATGGAATCCGCGTCCTGGAGGTGCTAGGTAGTGTCGCGGATGTCGAGACGCACCTGGTCCTCACCCCGGCAGCCCGGCGGACGATTGAGCTGGAAACGGATCGT
>JAFAPY010000122.1 GCA_019246795.1 Streptosporangiaceae bacterium
TCGACTCGCTGCTGCGCACGCCGGTTGCCACGTCGACCCTGCTGCGCGGCCTGGCTTCGTTCGCGGTGTACGCGCTGCTCGTCTGCTGCTTCGCCTGGGCCCGCTTCACCTCCGCCGACGTCACGAGCTGACGGGAGCGGGATCCCGTAGCTCCGCGGCAAGCAGCAGTTGAGTATTATGCGCTCTTGCAACTAAGTTGCAAGTAGTTCCCGATTGCCGTGGCCGGACTTCCTTGCGGGAAGGTGACTGATGGCTCATCCGCGCGACCGCCTTGCCAGGATCCGCCGGGGGCTCACCCCGGCCGAGTGGGCCCGCGCCGGCGGTATGGTCGCGACGATCATCGGGCTGAACGTGCTCGGCTGGGGGATGCTGGCGGCCGCGCTCGGCGGTCACTACCACATCAGCTCCACGACGGTGTTCGGGGTGGGCACCGGGGCGCTGGCCTACACCCTGGGCATGCGGCACGCGTTCGACGCCGACCACATCGCGGCCATCGACAACACCACCCGCAAGCTGGTCAATGAGGGCAAGCGGCCGCTGTCGGTGGGGTTCTTCTTCTCCCTGGGCCATTCCACCGTGGTGTTCGCGCTGGCCGTGCTGCTGAACTTCGGCATCCGCGGCCTGGATGAGCAGGTCAAGAACGGCAGCTCCCACCTGCAGTACACCACGAACATCATCGGGACCTGCGTGTCAGGGTTCTTCCTGTTCCTGATCGCCGCGTTCAATATCGTCATCCTGGCCGGGATCATCAAGGTGTTCCGGCAGATGCGGGCCGGCGCCTACGACGACGAGCAGCTCGAAGAACAGCTCAACAAGCGCGGCCTGATGAACCGGTTCCTTGGCCCGCTGGGCCGCCGGGTGGATACCCCGTGGAAGATGTACCCGATCGGGTTCCTGTTCGGCCTGGGCTTTGACACCGCCACCGAGGTCGCGCTGCTGGTGCTGGCCGGCACCGCCGTGGTCGGCGGGCTGCCGTTCTACGCCATCTTGTCGCTGCCCGTGCTGTTCGCCGCAGGGATGAGCCTGTTCGACACCGCCGACGGCTGCTTCATGAACTTCGCCTACGACTGGGCGTTCGCCAAGCCGGTCCGCAAGGTCTACTACAACCTCACCATCACCGGCCTGTCGGTGTTCGTGGCCGTGTTCATCGGCGCGATCGAACTGCTCGGCCTGCTGGCCCAGGACACGAACCTGAACGGCTCGCTGTGGACGTTCCTGGAGAACTTCAACATCAACACCGCCGGGTTCGTCATCGTCGGCGTGTTCGTCCTCACCTGGGCCGTCGCCCTGGCCGTGTGGCACTTCGGCCGGATCGAGGAAAAATGGGAATCGTCGCGCGCCGTCACGGCCGACACACCCGAATAGCCGCTGTCACCAGCTGAAGTCCTCTTCCCAGAACTCGGTAACGCCGCGCGGCGAATCAGGGCGAGCGGTCTCCTGCTCCCGCAGCTCGACCCGGCGGATCTTGCCGGAGATCGTCTTGGGCAGGTCGGCGAACTCGATCCTGCGGACCCGCTTGTACGGCGCCACCCGCTCCCGGCAGAACGCCAGGACAGACCGCGCCAGCTCCGGCGACGGCGACCGGCCGGCGGCGAGCATCACGTAGGCCTTCGGCACCGCGAGCCGGACCGGGTCCGGGGCCGGCACCACCGCGGCCTCGGCGACCGCCTCGTGCTCGATCAGCACGCTTTCCAGCTCGAACGGCGAGATGCGGTAGTCCGAGGCCTTGAACACGTCGTCGGTGCGGCCCACGTAGGTGATGTAGCCGTCATCGTCGGAGCTGGCGACATCGCCGGAATGGTAATAGCCGTCCCGCATCGCCCGCGCGTCCAGCTCCGGGTCGTCCAGGTAGCCGGCCATCAGGGCGAGCGGGCGCCGGTGAAGGTCCAGGCAGATCTCACCGTCGCGGGCTGGCTGCCCGGTCACCGGGTCGACCAGCGTGACCTGGTATCCGGGCAGCGGCCTGCCCATCGACCCGAGGCGGACCTGCTGCCTGGGGGAGTTGCCCACCTGCGCGGTGGTCTCGGTCTGGCCGAAGCCGTCGCGGACCGTGATCCCCCAGGCTTTGCGCACCTGCTCGATGACCTCCGGGTTGAGCGGCTCGCCGGCCGCCACGCACTCGCGGAGACAGGACACATCCGCCGCCGCCAGGTCGGCCTGCAGCAGCATCCGCCACACGGTCGGCGGGGCGCAGAACGTGGTCACCCGGCAGCTCCCGAACGCCTCCAGCAGTCCCGCCGCGGAGAACCGCCCCTGGTTGAGCACCAAGACGGTGGCCTGGGCGTTCCACGGCGCGAACACGTTGCTCCAGGCGTGCTTGGCCCAGCCAGGAGACGACAGGTTCAGGTGCACGTCGCCCGGCTGGATGCCGATCCAGTACATCGTGGACAGGTGCCCCGCCGGGTAGCTGGCGTGGGTGTGCGCCACCAGCTTGGGCTGCGCGGTGGTGCCCGAGGTGAAGTAGAGCAGCAGCAGGTCGCCGGCCCGGGTGGCCCCGTCGGCTGAGAAGAAGGCCGGCGCGCCGAACGAGCCCGCGTAGTCATGCCAGCCCGCCGGGGCGCCGGCGTCCTGCGTCCCCACCGCGATCCGCGTCCAGTCGCCTGCGATGCCGGCGCACTTCCGCACTCCTGCGGCGTCGGTGATGACGTGCCGCACGCCGCCCCGCGTGATCCGGTCGGCGAGGTCGGCCGGCTGCAGCAGCGTGGACGCCGGGATCATCACCGCGCCCAGCTTCATCGCGGCCAGGATCACCTCCCACAGCGGCGCCACGTTGCCGAGCATCAGCAGCACCCGGTCGCCCCGCCGCGCCCCGAGGCCGCGCAGCCAGTTCGCCACCTGCCCGGACCGGGCGGCCAGCTCCGCGTAGCTCATGGATGCGTCACCGTCGTCGGCGACGATGCGCAGCGCGGTCCGGTCCGGGTGCTCGGCCGCGATCACGTCGAACCAGTCCAGCGCCCAGTTGAACTCCTCAAGTGAGGGCCAGGCGAACTCGCGCCGCGCGGCGCCGTAGTCCTCCCGGTAACGCAGCAGCACGTCCCGCGCCGCCCGGAACGCGTCGGTCGCAGAAGCAGATCCGCTCATGCCCTTATCGTTGCAGCCTGCGGTCCGCTGCGAAAGCTCACCGGAGGGGACGCCGGTATCCTTGCCGGTGTCATCCTCTGCAGGGAGGGGAGTCATGACGAGCGCCACCAGGGAACTGGCACCGCCGAGGCGCATCCTGGTCAACGGCAGGCCGATCAGGTTGCGCTGGCTGCAGCAGGTCATCTGGTCCTTGGTGGCCGCGAACGTCGGCGCGCTGATCATCTCCGCGCTGTATTACCTGTTGATCGAGGTGAGGTGGAGGGCCGGCGGTCACACGATCCTGTACCTCAAGCCCGCCTGGGACCACCTGTTCACCTTCCGGGGGTGGGCAGCCGACCGGCACGACATCCGCAACGTGTACGAGGCACTGCTGGCCACGTTGTTCGTCAAGTCGCTGCTCGCCAACTGGCACAAGCATCCCCGCAGGGCCCCGGCCTGGTACGTGATGATCTCCCCGATCCTGATCGTCGTCGTCGCGTTCCCTGTCGTGGTCGCGGGCATCTGGCTGATCAACTACGCTCTGCCCGGCGTGTGGCACGCCTGGCTCGCGCACCACACGCTGCATAACCCCGTGCACATGCCGTACCGGCTGGCCTGGTTCGGTACCTACCTGGCCGGCTATCCCTGGCAGCCGCTGATGATCGGCATCCTGGCAGGCCTGGTCGTGCACCGCGTGTACGCCCCGGCCGGCAACGCCGTCCAGCTGTACTTCATCGACCGGTCCGTGGACCACGCCAGGGACGCCATCGCCGCCGGAGAGCCGGATCCCCACCGGCACCTGCCCCGCTGGCCATGGCCGCCGGTGGTCAGGGAACGCGCCGCCTGGATCATGCAGAACGACCTGCCGGTCCCGGACCGGACCCGGAGCATAACCGGGGCTGTGTATTTCACGACGGTCGTCCTGGGCGCCTTGGCCATCTACGGCGGCTACGTCCGCTACGTGGTAGCAAAGGGCCACTGACCGGCGAGGGCAGTCACCGCCGGCGGCCGCTTCACAAGGCGAAAATAATTTCGTATCCTGGGCATGTCCGCGAGCAGGCATGGTTCCCGGGTAGGTCAGCGGGAGCGCTTGCGGCCCGCGCCGCACGCCGGTCGCGCCTTCAGCTGGCTTTCATGTTGGCTGGCTAGCCTTCCCGCGTGGGCAGTCGGCCGGGCAGGACAGCACGGCACGACCTCAGAACAAATGCAGAGGCTTCATCCAGAGCCCGCGCAATACCAGACCGCAGGATGGGATGCATGAACAGCTCGCAGCGATACACCGTCGGCCAGGCCGTGGCGGCCAGGGAGCGCGGCCGGGCCAGGGTCCGCTCCGCGACCACGACCGTCGCCATAGGCAGCGTCGTCGCGGCCGGCGCCCTGGCCGCCCTGCTGCCGGGCTCCACGCACACGGCCAAGGCATCCACCTCGGCAGGCACGGCCACGTCGCAGTCGGGTTCGGCCGCGTCGCAGTCGGGTTCGGCCACGTCCGGCTCGGGCGCCGCATCGCAGTCCGGGTCCGGCTCCGGAACCAGTTCCTCCGGCTCCTCCACCTCGACCGGCACCTCAGGCGGCTTCAGCTCGGGCTCGGCTCCGTCCTCCAGCAGCGGCGGCAGCGTCGCCACGTCCGGCGGGTCGTGATGTCGCGCGCGGCGACGCGGGCGCGCCAGGCGCATGATGAGGAGTCGGCAACCTGGCGCGCGCTCGGCACGCTGGTCCGGATCGTGGTCACCGACCCGCGGTGCCTGGCCGAGGCCGAGTCCATGCTCCGGGCCGAACTTGCCGCGGTGGACCTGGCCTGCAGCCGGTTCCGCGCCGACTCGGAGATCTCCGCGCTGCGGACCGCCAACGGCAGGCAAACGCAGGTCAGCCCGTTGCTGGCCGAGGCGATCGCGGCGGCGTTGCGCGCGGCACGGCTCACTGACGGTGACGTCGATCCCACCGTGGGCGCGGCGATGAATGCGCTGGGATACGACCGTGATTTCGAGCAACTGCAGGCGGCCGGCCCGGCGACAGCCGTCACCGTCAGGCAGCTCCCCGGCTGGCGCCAGGTCCGCCTGGACGGCCGGCTGCTGACCATGCCGTCGGGCACCGAGCTTGACCTCGGCGCGACCGCCAAGGCATGGGCCGCCGACCGGGCCGCGGCCCGGATCGCCGCCCGCCTTGGCTGCGGTGTTCTGGTCAGCCTCGGCGGTGACATCGCGGTGGCCGGCCCGGCGCCGCGACACGGCTGGCGGATCCGGGTGCAGGACGTCACCGGCGCCCCCGAGGACCCGCCGGACGGCCCGTACGCGCTGGTCGCGATCCGCGACGGCGGGCTTGCCACCTCCAGCACCACGGCGCGCCGCTGGCGGCGCGGCGGTGACCTGCTGCACCACATCGTGGACCCGCGCACCGGCCAGCCTGCCGAGCCGGTGTGGCGCACCGTGTCCGTGGCCGCCGGCACCTGCGCGGACGCCAATGCGGCGAGCACCGCCGCGGTCATCCGCGGCCGGGCCGCCCCTGGCTGGCTGAACGCGCTCGGGCTGCCCGCCCGGCTCGTGGACACGGCCGGCGCGGTCTTCACCGTGGCCGGCTGGCCGGCTCCTTCAGTGCTGTCTGGAGCGCGCGCGTCGGGCTCAGACGTAACTCAGAACTAGCGTGCAGGTCGGGCAGATTGCGGGGGACGAGGATGGGTGACATGAACGAGACAAACCAGCGGCCCGCATGACCGGGACCACGGCATTCTGGTACGCCAGCCGCGCGACGGGGATCGTCGCGCTGTTGCTGCTGACGGCCGTCCTGGTGCTCGGCCTGCTGATCACCAGGCGGGGCAAGCTGCCCGGCCTGCCCCGGTTCGCGGTGACCGGCCTGCACCGCAACCTGTCGCTGCTCGCCGTGGCGTTCGTCGCCGTGCACGTGCTGACGGCGGTGCTCGACACCTACGTCCACATCCCGCTGCTGTCGGCCGTGGTGCCGTTTGCCTCCGGCTACGAGCGGCTCTGGCTCGGCCTGGGCGCGATCTCGCTCGACCTCATGCTGGCGATGATCATCACCAGCCTGGTCCGCGGGCACCTGAACCGGGTGCTGTGGCGGGCCATCCACCTGCTCGCCTACGTCAGCTGGCCGGTGGCGCTCGCGCACAGCATCGGGTCGAGCAAGGACCTGCAGCACGGGCCGATGCTGGACATGGCCATCGGCTGCATGGTCATCGTGAGCCTGGCGGTCATCTGGCGGCTGGCCAGCGCGGCCAGGCAGGTGCCGCGTGCCGGGCGGGTGGCCGACGTCATGGCGCGCCATGACACCGCAACCAGGTACACCGCAACGAGATACGGGCGCACCCGCGAGGAGGCCCGGCGATGACCGCCGTGACAGCCGAGGACCGCACGGCCCGCACGGACCCGAGAACCCCTGGGTTGCCCCGCCTGCTGCCCCGCACCCCGGAAGACCTCCGCGCGCACCTGGCCCGGCACGGGCGGCTGCCGTACCGGGGCCACCCCGGGCTGCTGATCGGCGACGTCAAGGCGGCCGGCCTGACCGGCCGCGGCGGCGCGGCCTTCCCCACCTACCGCAAGCTCGCCGTTGTCGCGCAAGCCCGCGGCCGCCCGGTGGCCATCGCCAACGGCGCGGAGAGCGAGCCGGCCAGCCACAAGGACGCTCTGCTGCTGCGCACCGCGCCGCACCTGGTCCTGGACGGGCTGCAGCTGGCCGCCGAGGCGGTCGGCGCCGCCGAGGCCCGCCTGTACCTGCACCGGGGCGCCAGC
Source organism: Streptosporangiaceae bacterium (assembly GCA_019246795.1). Classification (GTDB taxonomy): domain Bacteria; phylum Actinomycetota; class Actinomycetes; order Streptosporangiales; family Streptosporangiaceae; genus Palsa-504. The sequence goes on from JAFAPY010000122.1 coordinate 6,801, forward strand.
CACGAGGTGCTGCGCGCCCTGGCGGAGCGGGCCGCCGCGGGCACCGACCGGCTGGAGGTCACCGTCGCCGAGGCGCCGCCGCGGTTCCTGGCAGGCCAGGAGACTGCGCTGGTGAGCCGGATCGACGGCGGCCCGGCGTTGCCCAGGTTCGGGCTGCCGCGCGTGTCCGAGCGCGGCGTCGGCGGCGCGCCGACCCTGGTGCAGAACGTGGAGACGTTGGCCCACATCGCGCTGATCGCGCGGTACGGGCCCCGCTGGTTCCGCGCCGCGGGCACCGCCGCCGAGCCGGGCACCATGCTGGCCACCGTCTACCGCCCCGACGGGCAGTGCACGGTGTTCGAGGCGGCGATCGGAACCCCGCTGCGCGACATGCTCCCCGACCTTGCCGGGACGCAGGCGCTGCTGGCCGGCGGCTTCCACGGCACCTGGCTGGCGGCGCCGCGGGCGGCGCAACTCACCCTGGACAACGAGACGCTGCGCAGGCACGGGGCGTCGCTGGGCGCCGGAGTGCTGGCCGCGCTGCCGCCGGACCGCTGCGGGCTGGGCGAGGCCGCGCGGGTGGCCAGGTACCTGGCCGCCGAGTCGGCCGGGCAGTGCGGACCGTGCTTCAACGGGCTGCCGCGCATCGCCGCGGCGATGGCCGAACTGGCCGGGCCAAAGCCGCGCAGCCGGACCCGCCAGGACGCCGAACGCTGGGCGGCCCTGGTCACCGGCCGCGGTGCCTGCCACCACCCGGACGGCACGGTGCAGTTCGTGCGCAGCGCGCTGACCGTGTTCGCGCCGGAACTGGACGCCCACCAGCGGGGCCGGTGCTCGGCCAGCAACCGCCGCCCCTTCCTGCCGCTGCCCGACGGCATGCCGGCAACCGAGGAGGACTGGGTCTGACCATGGTCGACTATCAGACTCGGCGTGCCGCCGCGGGGTCACAAACCCTGCGGGTCAACCCGATCGCCTGCACCGGCCACGGCGTATGCGCCGAACTGCTGCCGGAGCTGATCTCCGCCGACGAGTGGGGCTACCCGATCATCGATCCGCGCCCGGTGCCGCCCGCGCTGGAGGCCGAGGCCCGCAAGACGGTGGCCGCCTGCCCCGCGCTGGCGCTGCGCCTGGTCCGGGGCTAACGTTCCCGGGCCAGGTACCGTCGGCTCGTTCGGTACAAGCTCTTGGCTGTTACAGGACGTCGTGGCCAGGGTGCGGGTCAGTGTTGGTCCGGGGGGACGCCCCTGCTGGCTCTGCCGCCTGCGGCGGCGGGCCCAGGTCCCCCCGCTCGCGGGACACCGCCGGGATGGTGCCGAGCCGCCCGGCCTGGTAGTCCTCGAACGCCTGGACCAGCTCGGCGCGGCTGTTCATCACGAACGGCCCGTACGCGGCGACCGGCTCCCGGATCGGCTGCCCGCCCAGCAGCAGGATGTCCAGCTCCTGCCGCGGCCCCGCGGCAACGGTCAGGGCCTCCCCGGCGCCGAACACCGCCAGCTGCCCGGTCCGCACCGGCCGCTTGTCCGGGCCGACGAACCCGCTGCCGGACAGCGCGTAGGCCAGCGCGTTGAAGTCCGTCGGCCAGGGCAGCTGCACCTGCGCCCCGGGCGACACGGTGGCGTGCACCAGCGTGATCGGCGTGTGCGTGATCCCCGGCCCGGCGTGACCGCCGAATGACCCGGCGATCACCCGCAGCAGCGCCCCGCCGTCCGCCGATGACAGCAGCGCCACCTGGTGCGCCCGGATGTCCTGGTAGCGCGGCTGGGTCATCTTCAGCCCGGCGGGCAGGTTCACCCACAGCTGGATTCCGTGGAACAGCCCGCCGCTGACCACCAGTTCCTCTGGCGGTGCCTCGATGTGCAGGATGCCGCCGCCCGCGGTCATCCACTGCGTGTCGCCGTTGGTGATCAGGCCGCCGCCGCCGTTGGAGTCCTGGTGCCGGAACGTGCCGTCGATGATGTAGGTGACGGTCTCGAACCCGCGGTGCGGGTGCCACGGCGTCCCCTTCGGCTCGCCGGGCCCGTAGTCGACCTCGCCCATCTGGTCCATGTGCACGAACGGGTCGAGCCGGGCCAGGTCGACCCCGGCGAACGCCCGCCGCACCGGGAACCCCTCGCCCTCCAGGCCCGTCGGCGCGGTGGTGACCGAGGTGACCTTCCGCTCGCGGCGGGTCGCATCGGGCGCCTCGACCCGCGGCAGGACCAGGATGTCGTCGACGGTGATCGCTGGCATGGCTTCCTCCTTAAGCGTTACCTGCCAGCGTAACCACTCTTGAAAGATCAAATATTCCGAACGAGCCGTCGCGGAGCGGCATTGACAAACCGGCAGGCGCGCACGGGCCTCGTACTATGAGCTGCATGGACGCCGAGTCGACCCCGCCAGATTACGCCAGCGCCGGCGTGGACGAGGCGCACGAGCAGGATATCTTCACTCGCGCGATGCGGCCGTGGCTGGGCAGGACCCGGGCCAGGTCCCCGATGGTGGCCAGCATCACCGGGCTGGCCAGCGGCTACTTCGCTACCCTGCTGAACCTGCCGCCCGGGCCGCCGCTGGCGCTGACCACCGACGGGGTGGGCACCAAGATCCTCGTGGCCAGGCAGGCGAACCGCTGGGAGCCCATCGGCATCGACTGCGTGGCCAACAACGTGAACGACCTGATCTGCGTCGGTGCCGTGCCGGTCGCGCTGCTGGACTACATCGCCACCGACCGGATCGACGAGGGCGTCCTCGAAGAGATCGCCCGCGGCCTGTACCTGGGCGCCGACCTGGCCGGGATCGCGATCCCGGGCGGGGAGATCGCCCAGGTCGGCGCGATGCTCGCCGGCGCAGCAGGCGGACGGCCCATGCTGGACCTGGTCGGCACCGCGGTCGGCGCCCTGCCGCGGGGGCGCGAGCCGGTCGACGGGTCGCGGGTCAGCGCCGGAGATGTCGTGCTGGCGCTGCCGAGCTCCGGCTTGCACAGCAACGGGTACTCGCTGGCCAGGCACGTCCTGTTCGACGTCGCCGGGATGACGCTGGACGACCAGGTACCCGGGACGGCCCGGCACCTGGACGACGCGCTGCTCCAGCCGACCCGGGTCTACGTGGAGGCCGTCGAGGCGCTGTGGGCGGCAGGCGTGACGCCGCGCGGCCTGGTGCATGTTTCCGGCGGCGGCCTGCTCAACCTGGGCCGCCTGGCCGCCGACGTGTCCTACGAACTCGACGCGCTGCCGTCCCCGCCGCCGCTGTTCGGGCTCATCGCCGATGCGGGGCGGGTGCCGGCCGCCACGATGTACTCCACCTTCAACATGGGCACCGGGTTCTGCGCGGTCGTCGCCCCGAACAAGCAGCAGGCGGCCGTGGAGGCGCTGAAGGGCGTCGGCGAGGAGCCGGTCCGGGTGGGCTGGGTCACCAGCCGGCCCGGGCGGACCGTGTCGATCCCGTCCGCGGGGCTGCTCGGCCAGGGCGACGCCTTCTCGCCGGCACCGGGTAGCGTCTAACCATGGACGTCCGCGGCTACGTCAGCTCCCACGCGCCCGAGTTCGCCGAAGCGCTGAAGCAGTGGCTGGCGATATCCTCCGTTTCTGCCGACCCCGGCCGGCACGCCGACGTGGGCCGCTCCGCGCAGTGGCTGGCGGAGCACCTGCGCGGAGCGGGGTTCCCGGTCGCCGAGGTGTGGCAGGCCCCAGACGGCGGCCTGCCCGCCGTCTTCGCCGAATGGCCGTCCGCCGACCCGGCGGCTCCGGCCGTGCTCGTCTACGGCCACCACGACGTCCAGCCGGGCGAGCCGGAACAGGAATGGCACAGCCCGCCGTTTGTTCCGGCCGAACGCGACGGCATCCTCTACGGCCGCGGCGCCTCCGACGACAAGGGCCAGGTGCTATTCCACTCCCTGGGTATCCAGGCCTGTCTGGCGGCGAGCGGCGCCGCGGCGCCGCCGGTCACGGTCAAGCTGCTGATCGAGGGGGAGGAGGAATCCGGCTCCGAGCACTTCGCCGGCCTGGTCCGCCGCGAACGCGAGCGGCTGGCCTGCGACGCGATCGTGATCAGCGACACCACCATGTGGGCCGCCGACGTGCCGTCCATGTGCACAGGCATGCGCGGCCTGGCCGAGGCGGAGGTCACGCTGACCGGGCCCAGCCGGGACCTGCACTCCGGCTCGTTCGGCGGCGGGGTGCCGAACCCGCTGCACGCGATGGCCAGCCTGCTGGCCGGGCTGCACGACGAGGCGGGCCGGGTCACGCTGCCCGGTTTCTACGACGCCGTGCTGCCGCTGCCGGCCCAGGAGCGGGAGCTGCTGGCCAGGCTGCCGTTCGACGAGCAGCGGTGGCTGTCCGAGGCGGGCGAGTCCGGCGCCGCGACCGGCGAGGAGGGGTTCACCACGCTGGAGCGGATCTGGGCGCGGCCGACCGCGGAGGTCAACGGCATGTGGGGCGGCCACATCGGCCCCGGCCGCAAGACCATCATCCCCAGGGCCGCGCATGCCAAGGTCTCATTCCGCCTGGTCGCCGACCAGGATCCCGCCCAGGTGGGTGACGCGTTCCGGCAGTACGTGCGCGCACACACGCCGCCGGGCATCCACGCCACGGTGGAGGTGGGGCCCGGGGTGCGGCCGTCCCGCTCGCCGATGGATTCCCCGGCGGTGCAGGCCGGGCGCCGGGCGATGCAGCGGGCGTTCGGCCGCGAGGTGCTGTTCACCAAGGAGGGCGGCAGCGGCCCGGAGGCCGACCTGGCGGACATCCTGGGCGCGCCGCTGGTGTTCCTCGCCGTCGGCCTGGATTCGGACAACATCCACGCCCCGGACGAGAAGGCCGACCTGTCCCTGCTGCTGCGCGGCGCGGAGGCGTCCGCCTATCTCTGGGAGGAACTCGCGTCGATCGGCCCGGACCTGTAAATGACGTCGCCGGTTCTGGGGACGCTCGCGCTGTCCCGCGGGACCGTGGACCGGGTGACCGCGAGGCGGCACGACGAGCAGTGGCTGGACGCGGCGTGGCGGGACCTGCGCAGCAGGGTCCTGGTGGTGGCGGAAGGCGAGGCGCTGGTGAAGGTCGATGACGAGCGCGCCGAGCTGCGGTTCGTGCTGCCGGAGCAGGCGCCGGAGGGCACCCGGCTGCTGCTCGGGCAGGACTCCGACGGCGTCGTCTACTTCGGCGTGGCCGCCGCGGGCCTTCCCCCGGCGCGGGGCGGGTTCGCCCCGGCCTCGCTGCGCGAGGTCGGGTCACTGCTCGGAGACCGCGACGCGGGCCTGCTGGTGCACGCGGTGGCGCTGGCCAACTGGCATGCCACGCACACCCACTGCCCGCGCGACGGGGCGCCCACGGTGCCCGACACGGCCGGGCACTCGACCAGGTGCCCGGCCGACGGCAGCGAGCACTTCCCCCGCAGCGACCCGGCGGTGATCATGCTGGTGACCGACCCCGACGACCGGTGCCTGCTGGCCAGGAACGCCGCCTGGCCAGGCAGGCGGGTGTCCATCCTGGCGGGTTTCGTCGAGCCGGGGGAGTCGGCCGAGCAGGCCGTGGTCCGCGAGGTCGCGGAGGAGACCGCGATCACGGTGACGAACGTCCGGTACGTCGGCAGCCAGCCATGGCCGATGCCGTGGAGCCTGATGCTCGGCTTCCGCGCCGACGCCCCCGCTGGCCAGGACATCGTCGTCGACCACACCGAACTCGCCGAGGCCCGCTGGTTCAGCCGCGCTGAGCTGCTGGCCAGCCTGCACTCCGGCGAGGTGGCGCTGCCGCCGCCGTCCTCGATCGCCCGGCGCATCATCGAGTCCTGGTTCGGCGGCCCGCTGTGAGCGCTGTGAGCCGCCGCACCAACTGGGCGGGAAACATCGCCTTCGCCGCCCCGGAGCTGCACCGCCCCGCAACGCTCAGCGAGCTCCAGGCCGTCGTGGCGCGGGCGTCCCGGCTGCGGGCGCTCGGCACCGGCCACTCGTTCAACGATATAGCAGACTCGCCGGGCGCGCAGGTCAGCCTGGCCGGCCTGCCGCCGGAGGTCGAGGCGGACTCGGCCCGGTCGGTGGCGCGGGTCTCGGCAGGGCTGACCTACGCCGAGGTTGCCCCGCGCCTGCACGCCGCCGGGTTCGCGCTGCGCGCCATGGCGTCGCTGCCGCACATCTCGGTGGGCGGGGCCTGCGCCACCGCGACGCACGGCTCTGGCATCGCCAGCCAGAACCTCGCCGCGGCGGTGACCGCGATGGAGATGGTGACCGCGGACGGCGACCTGGTGTCGCTGCACCGCAAGGACGACGGGTTCAGCGGTGCCGTGGTGCACCTGGGCGCGCTCGGCGTCGTGGTCAGCCTGACGCTGGAGGTGGTGCCGGCGTTCGACGTCGCGCAGCAGGTGTACGAAAACCTGCCGCTTGCGGTGCTGGACGATCACTTCGCCGACATCATGGCCGCCGGCTACAGCGTGAGCCTGTTCACCGACTGGCGCGCCCCCCGGCTGACCCAGGTCTGGGTCAAGCAGCGCGTAGGTGACCCCGCAGCTGAGGTTGCGGAAGCCCCGTGGTTTACCGCCATGCCCGCCGACGGCCCGCGGCACCCGGTGCCTGGCCAGCCCGCGCAGACCTGCACCGAGCAGCTGGGGGTTCCCGGCCCGTGGTACGCACGGCTGCCGCACTTCCGGCCCGGGTTCACCCCCAGCGCCGGAGACGAGCTGCAGTCGGAATACCTGCTGCCGACGGAGCAGACCGTGGCTGGCCTGCACGCGCTCGGCCAGCTCAGCCAGGCGGTCGCCCCGGTGCTGCAGATTTGCGAGGTCCGCGCCATCGCCGCCGACGAATTGTGGCTCAGCCCGTGCTACCAGCGCGATACCGTCGGGTTCCACTTCACCTGGGTGCCGGATGCCGACCGGGTGCTTCCCGTGGTCCGGCTCGTGGAACAGCGGCTGGCACTGCTTGACGCCCGGCCGCACTGGGGCAAGGTCTTTACCACGCCGCCGGAAGCGCTGCGCGCCAGCTACCAGCGGCTACCCGACTTCCTCGGTCTCATAGGCCGCTACGATCCCGCAGGCAAGTTCCGCAACGCCTACACCGGCCGTTACCTGGCGGGCTAGCTGGCAGAGACTGACCGGTGCGCTTCGCCGTCGACGTGCCGAACTTCGGCGTATCACGTCCTGCGCCTGGCGCGGCGGTCCGGGGCGCTGCCGCGCATGGCGGCCCGCCTGGCCCGCACCCCCTTGGCCGCCCGTCCGGCTGCCCGTCCGGCCGCCCGTCCGGCACCGGCCCGGCCGGCACTGGCCCGCAGCACCGCGCCGTCCCGCAGGGCCCGCAGTGGTCGTCGCACCTCGCCCCGGCGTGGCGGTCCCCCGGGCTGAAGCTCGGTGCGCAGCCGGTTCACATGCGCGAGGATCTCGGCACGCAGCGGCCAGCCATCCGGCTGCTCCGCAGGGTCGGTGCGCAGCAACTCCGCCAGGCGGTCCTGCTGCCGGTGTGCCTGCACCAGGTGGTTCTCCAGGTCCGCCGCGATGGGAGCGGGGGCGCCCTCGGGCAGTTCGCCGGGGTCGGCGGGCTCCGGGTCAGCCTCGATGAGCTGGCCGTAGGCGCGCACGGCACCGGCAAGCTCGCCGAGCACCGCGGCCAGCCTGGTCCGGGTTTCCGCGTCCCTGACCGGGCTGTGCTCGCTGTCCAGCCTGGTGCTATCGGCGACCGAACGCGACAGCACCCGCAGGTCCATGGCTGCGCGTTCCAGGGTGTCCACGCCCTCACGCAGGCCCGCGGCGGGGTCCGGGACGCGCAGCCGCCGGGGGTTGAGCCGCACGCTCTCCTCGGCCTGGGCAAGTGCATCGTCGACCCGTTCGATCTCGCCGCGCAGCGCCCGGGTCCGATCCAGCCACTCCGTGGCGCGCCGCGGGTCGGGGCCCTCGCCGAGGCCCGCGGCCATCTGCCCGAGCAGTTCGGCCATCTGGCGGCTCAGGTCACCGACCGCCTCCTTGGCCGGCTGCACGCGCAGGGGCGCGAAAACCAGGCCGGCGCCCAGTCCTGCCGCGGCGCCGATGAGCGTGTCGGTGATCCGGCCGGCGCCGGCGACGTGCGAGTCGACGGAGAAGATCAGCATCGCGCTGATCGGCACCTCCAAGATCTCCTCGCGCAGCCGGAGCACCATGCCGAGCGCCAGCGTGCCGGCGATCAGCAAGCCGAGCACCCACCAGCTGAACGGGACCACGGCCGCCAGGGCAACGGCGGCGACCACGCCCGCCGTCACCGCCGCGACACGCTGGACCGCGCTGCGGATGGTGTGGAACAGGGTTGCCTGCACCACCAGCAGCGCGGTCAGCGGCGCCAGCACGGGACGCGACGAGCCGGCCGGCAGCAGCAGCGCCAGCAGGTAGGCGAACACCGCGGTCGCGGTCAGCCGCGCGATGTACACCGCGGCCGGCTGGGCACGACGGCGCACCAGCGTAAGCTGCTCGGCCTGGCGCCTGGCGACCGCCTTGGCCGTCCTGCTGACGCTCTCACCGCCAGCTGAACGCACCGGGAAACCTTTCATGAGCTGCGCACCTGGGCTTGCTAGTCGGGCGGGGACAGTTATAGCTCTCGTCCAGAGCAAAATTTCTCTCCAAGAGGCAACGCGTGCCCGGCGAACCTATTCCCCGGACCTCCGCGCCACTCCGCGCCCAGCTTCGCGCATGGCCTGCGGGCCGGCCTGATACCTCAGCAGTCCCACCACCAGGATCAGCATCCCGGCCTCCGGGCCGGCCTCGATTCGACGAACCACTCGTATCCGAGCAGGGCTGCGAAGGCGGGAACGGGTAGGCGGATCAGCAGCCGCATAAGCCTGGCTGCCCGGCTGCTGCCGGAATACTGGGAGGTGTGCGCAGCCAGCGCGGTCTGCTTTTGCGCGGCGTACCGGCGGACGTTCACGCGGTGGGTGATCGCGGCCCGCGGAGTCCCTGGCGTGCGGGCAGCCTGCGGCCGGTGCCGGGTAACCAGCCTGGCCAGCCACGCTGCCAGGTACAGCCGTGCATACAACTCTCGAGGCCACGTCACTTCCAGGACCCGGACGTCCCCGGCCAGCTGGGCGGCGCGGGCACCGACCTGGTGCACCTTGACGTGGTCGCGGTGGCCATAGCCGCCGGCGGCGTCGTAGCTGAGCAGCAGTCCGGAATTCTCCTCCGTCAGGATCGCGCTGAGCCGGGCGGAGGCTTCCTCCAGGTCTGCGCGTGCGAATCGCGTCTTTCCAGGCGGGTCCGGAAACAGCACCGGCCCGTACCCGCTGTCGGCGTAGCCCAGCTGCACGACCCGGCTGGCGCCCAGCCTGGCTGCGCTCGCCCGCAGTTCGGCCAGCCGCTGGCCCGCTGCTCCCCCCATGCTCCCGTCGGTCGCCACGACGATCACGACGCGATGTCCCTCCGCTGCCAGCTTGGCCAGCGTCCCCCCGGTCAGCAGGACTTCATCATCGGGATGCGCGTGAAAGGCCACCACCGTCGTCACCTGGCCGATCATCCCACGGTCCCGGAGCCTGGCCGACGCGCCACTTCACTTCCGTTTTTCCTTGCGCCAGACCAGGCGTAGGCCGGACCAGTCCTCGTCGATGACGGCTACCTTGACATCGACGAGCCCGATCGGCAGCGCGCGGCGGCGGACAAGGTCGTCGGTGATGTCGCTGCGATGACCGCTGGCCCGGCGCGGCCAGGCCACCCACAGCGTCCCCGCGGGATAGATCCGCCGCGCCAGGCGATCAAGGTGAAGGTCGGCCGCGGCGGCGAAGAACGCGATGATCATGTCCGCCGGGCCATCCGGATCCGCGGCGGTCAGCCCGTCGGGCGGGTGGTCCAGCGCCCAGCCCGGAGGGGGATGGTAGAGGTGAACACGGTGGCCCGGCTTGAGGCCGAGCTTGGCGGCCTGCGGCCGACCCGGCTTCGCCGGTACCATCCGGTGGTCAGCTCCCTGGTGCGATGGGTTCGCCGATGCCGTCACGTCTACCCCTCAGACACAGGTATCGGTCCACAGAACAGGAGCATGCCATGTTCGCCAACACCAAGGCGTTCAGCGGGTTCGCCGTCGATGACCTGGAGGCGGCGCGGAAGTTCTACGGCGAGACGCTCGGTCTGGACACATCCGAGCGGCATGGGCTGCTGACGCTGCACCTGGCCGGCGGCAGGGACACGCTTGTCTATCCGAAGCCGGACCACGTCCCGGCCGCCTACACCATCTTGAATTTCCAAGTCGGCGACATCGACGCGGCCGTGGACGAGCTGACCAGCCGCGGGGTGCAGATGGAGCGGTACCGGGGCATGGGTCAAGACGAGAAGGGCATCAACCGGGCCGGCGGCCCGTACATCGCCTGGTTCAAGGACCCGGCGGGAAATATCCTTGCCGTCCTCCAGGAGCGGTAACCCGAAGCCTCCGGGTGACCACGGCCCCAGCCGGCGGTCTGCAGCCAAACACCACCAGAACAGAGCTTGCCGATGCCGGAATATTGAGTATTATACTCAGTATGCTACTCACTATGGTGACGGAATGAGCGTCCGGCATGCCTTGCTTGCGCTGCTGAGCGAGGGCCCGAAGTACGGCCTTCAGCTGCGCGAGGAGTTCGAGGCGGGCACCGGCGAGGTCTGGCCGCTGAACGTGGGCCAGGTGTACACGACACTGCAGCGGCTGGAGCGCGACGGGCTGGTCATCTCGGACGACGACAGCACCGCCGGCGCCGACGGCCCGCAGAAGGACTACCGCATCACCCCGGCCGGCGAGCAGGAGCTCGCCAGCTGGCTGCGCACGCCGCCGGACCTGTCGTCCCCGCCGCGCGACGAGCTGGTGATGAAGGTCCTGGTGGCGCTGCGTGTGCCAGGCACCGAGGTGCGCGACGTGATCCAGGTGCACCGCAGGTACCTGGTGGAGCTGATGCAGCAATGGACGCGGATCAAGGAGGCCGAGGCCGGGGACGACATGAGCCTCGCCCTGGTGCTGGACGCGGAGCTGTTCCGGCTCGACTCGGTCGTCCGCTGGCTGGACGCCGCAGACGGCCGCATCAAGCGGGCCGCGGCCGAGTCGCCGGCGCACCCGACACACACGGGGGCCGCAGGGCCGATGCCGGCCCAGCGGCGGAAGATAGGGGCACGCAGATGAGCCTGCTAGAGATGCGGCACGTGTCGCGCGTCTACGGCCAGGGCGCCGCCGAGGTGCATGCCCTGGCTGACGTGAGCCTGTCGGTCAGCGAAGGCTCGATGGTGGCGGTGATGGGCCCGAGCGGCTCAGGAAAGTCCACGCTGCTGACGATCGCGGGCAGCCTGGAGGAGCCGACCAGCGGCGAGGTGCTCGTCGCCGGGCAGGCCCTGTCGAAGATGTCACCGAACGCCAAGGCCCGCCTGCGGCGTCGCGCCATCGGCTACGTGTTCCAGGACTTCAACCTGCTGCCGGGGCTGACCGCGGTGGAGAACGTCGCGCTGCCGCTGGAGCTGGACGGCGTGTCGGCCCGCAGGGCGCGCCAGGCCGCGCTGCAGGTCCTGGAACGGCTCGGCCTGGCCGCGCGGGCCGGGCAGTACCCCGACCAGCTGTCCGGCGGCGAGCGGCAGCGGGTGGCGATCGCACGGGCGATGGTAGGGGAGCGGCGCCTGCTGCTGGCCGACGAGCCCTCGGGGGCGCTCGACTCGGCGAACGCGGAGGCGGTGATGCGGCTGCTGCACGACGCGTGCAAAGGGAAGGCGGCAGGGGAAGCGGGCGGCGGCGGCATGGCCGCCGTGGTCGTGACGCACGACGCGCAGCTCGCCTCGTGGGCGGACCGGGTGGTGTTCCTGCGCGACGGCCAGGTGGTCGACCAGACCGCCCCGCCGCCGGGGCCGGAGTCGCTCCTCGGTGCCTCGCAATGAGCACCGCGGTCGCCCAGCCGCCGCCTGGCGTCGCGGCCACCGGTAACGGGGGAGTGCCTGCCCGCCGCGCTGTCATCCGCTGGTCGTGGCGGCTGTTCCGGCGCGAATGGCGTCAGCAGCTCCTGGTGCTGGCGCTGATCGCGGTCGCGGTCGCGGCGACCATCATCGGAGCCGCCGTGGCCACCAACACGCCGCCCCCGGCGAACGCGGGTTTCGGCACCGCGCAGGACATGGCCACGTTCCCCGGGTCGGACCCGCATCTGGCGGCCCAGATCGCCGCGCTGCGGCACCGCTTCGGCCGGACCGACGTGATCGAGAACCAGACGATCGCCATCCCCGGCACGGTCACCACCTTCAGCCTGCGCGCCCAGGACCCGCACGGATCCTTCGGAGGCCCGATGCTGTCGCTGGTGTCCGGGCGGTACCCCGGCGCAGCGGACCAGGTGGCGGTGACCAGCGGCGTCGCGTCGGCGTTCAACCTGAAGACCGGCGACGTCTGGACCGTCGGCGGCGCGGCCAGGCGGGTCACCGGCATCGTGGCGAACCCGCAGAGCCTGCTGGATGAGTTCGCGCTCGTGCTGCCGGGCCAGGTCACCTCGCCCACCCAGGTCACGGTGCTGTTCGACGCGCCAGGCATGGCCCCGGCCTCGATCGGTCCGAACGTGTCGTCGGTGTCGCAGGCGCAGCCGGACAACACCATCAACCCAGAGACGATCTCGGTCGCCGCGGTCACGGTCGGCATGCTGCTGATCGCCCTGGTGGCGGTCGGCGGGTTCACGGTGCTGGCGCAGCGCCGGCTGCGGTCGGTGGGGATGCTCGCCTCGATCGGCGCCACCCCCCGGCACGTCCGCCTGGTCGTGCGGGCCAACGGCGTGATCACCGGCGTCGCCGGCGCGGCGTGCGGGCTCGTGCTCGGCCTGGCAGGCTGGCTGGCCTACCGGCCGAGCCTGCAGGCCAGCGCCCACCACCTGATCGGCGCGTTCCAGCTCCCGTGGCTGGTCATCGTGCTGACCGTGGCCCTCGCGGTGATCGCCACCTACGCCGCGGCGTCACGGCCCGCCCGCGCGGTCAGCAGGATCCCGGTGGTGACCGCGCTGGCCGGCCGGCCCGCCCCGCCGAAGCGGGTGCGCCGCTCCGCCGTGCCCGGCCTGGTGCTCCTTCTCGCCGCCTTCGTCCTGTTCGGGCTTGCCTCCAGCGGCGGCAACAACCCGAGCGGGGGCAGCCAGTCCACGATGATGCTGGAACTGGCCGGCGCGTTCGTCGCGCTGATCGTGGCGATCGTGCTGCTGACCCCGTTCTGCCTGTCGGCGGTCGCCAGGCTCGGCCGCCGCGCCCCGGTGTCGGCGCGGCTGGCGCTGCGTGACCTGTCCCGCTACCGGGCCCGCTCGGGCTCGGCGCTCGCCGCGATCAGCCTCGGCGTGCTGATCGCCGCGATCGTCTGCGTGGAGATCGCGGCCCGGTACGGCAACTACCTCGACTACGTGGGACCGAACCTGAACTCGAACCAGGTCATCGTCTATACGCCGTCATCGGGACCGCCAGGGTCGGCCGCACCGTCCGGGCCGGCCAGTCGGAGCGGTCTGGTGTCGCTGGCCGCGGACGCGCGCCGGATCGCCGCCGGGCTGGGCTCCACCGATGTGATCGCGCTCGACCAGACCAGCGCCTCGCTGTGGCACGCCTCATGCGGGCGGCAGTGGTCCGGGCAGGTCTACGTCGCCACCCCCCAGCTGCTGGCGGCGTTCGGCATCAAGGCGTCCCAGGTCGATCCCGCCGCTGACATCCTCACCATGCGGCCGGGGATATCCGGCATGTCCGGAATGCAGCTCACCTACGGGAACTTCAACGGCACTACCTGCAACCTGGGACAGCACGCGACGTTCTCCTGCCCGAAGAGCGACTGCCTGGCCAACCCGGTGATCCAGCAGGTCAGCGCCCTCCCGCCGGGCACGTCGGCACCGAACACCGTGATCACCGAGCACGCCATCGCCCGGGCGGCCCTGAAGGCCAGCACGGCCGGCTGGCTGATCCAGGCCCCGCACCCGCCCACCGCCGCGCAGATCACCAACGCCAGGCTGACCGCGGCCGCCGCGGGCATGACCATCGAGACAAGGAACAGCGTGCCGTCCTCCTCGGAGATCCTGAACTATGCCTCCGTGTTCGGCGTGGTCCTGGCGCTGGCCATCCTCGCCATGACGATCGGCCTGGTCCGCAGCGAGACCGCCGGCGACCTGCGCACGCTGACCGCCACCGGGGCGAGCAGCTGGATCCGCCGCACGCTCACGGCCACCACCGCGGGCGCCCTCGCCATGGGCGGCGCGCTGCTGGGCACCGCGGCCGCCTACCTTGCCGCCGTCGCCTACGCGCGCAACAGCTCGCTGGACGGCCTGTCGTCCCTGGGCAACGTCCCGGTGCGCTACCTGCTGCTCATCCTGGTCGGCATGCCGCTGATCGCCGCGGTCGGCGGCTGGCTGCTGGCGGGCCGCCAGCCGGCCGCCATCTCCCGCCAGCCCCTGGAATGAGCCGACGCACCTGAAACGAGCCCAGGTACCACCGCTCGTTCGGAATAAATGGGGGTCTGTGGGCCCCAGCCCCCATCTATCGGGGGCCGTGGGCCACGCTCCCCCGGCTGGGCGCCCGGCAGGCGCTATGCCCGCAGGCCGGGAGCGCCGTGCTCGCCGCGGCGCTCCAGCATCTCGGCGGCGCCGCGGACCACGCACCGCAGCGGGTCCTCCACCACGACCGCGCCCACGCCGGTGCTTGCCTCGATCCGGCTGGCCAGCCCGGGCAGCAGCGCGCCGCCGCCGGCGAGCCGGACTTTGCCGCGTACCACGTCCTCGGCCAGACCCGCGGGGATCTCGGCCAGCAGTTCCTGGACCGACGCGGCGATCATCGAGACGATCGGCTCGATCGCGTCCGCCACCAGGTGCCCCGGCACGTGCTCCGAACGCGGGGCCCTGGTCGCCACGTCAAGCCCGACCACCTCCGCCCCGCCGTTGACGCCGCCGGTGACGCCGAGCGTCATCTTGAGCTGCCTGGCGGCGCGCTGGCTGATGATCAGGCCGAGCGCGCTGCGCGCCGCGTGCAGGATCGCCTCGTCCATTGCGGTGCCCGCCATGCGCAGCGACCGCGCCCGGACCGCCCGCCAGCCTGCCACCGCGGCGATCTCGGTGGTCCCGCCGCCGATGTCGACGACGAACCCGCCGACCCCGCCGGTCAGGTTGAACCCCGCGCCGGCCGCGGCGGCCACCGCCTCGTCGATCAGCCGTACCCGGTAACCGGGCCGCCGCGCGCTCAGCGCGGCCACGATGGACCGGCGCTCCACCGGGGTGGCGCCGCTGGGCACGCAGACCAGCGCGTCCGGCCGCAGCACGCCGAAATGCCGGGTCCGGCGCAGGAACCTCTGCAGCATGGCGGCGGTCGCGTCGAGGTCGGCGACGACCCCGTCGCGCAGTGGATGGATCACCTCGATGCCTTGCGGCTCCTTGTCCGCGAGCGCGTCCGCTGCCTCACCCACCGCGGCGATCTTGCCCACGGCAAGGTCGACGGCGATCGCGGTGGGCTCTTCGAGCACGATGCCGCGCCCGGCGACCCAGATGAGCGTGTTGACCGTGCCGAGATCGATCGCCACGCTGTCCCGGAAGCGCATAGTGCTCACCCCTGTGCGACGTGAACCCGCAGATCCCGCGGTCCCGGGGCTGCGGGCCCGCCCGGTGACGGGCGCCACGCGTCCGCACCGGCGAGTTGAATGATCGTGGGTTGTCCTTCTTTTTCCTTTTTCCGGTCCAATTATGGGTGCTATGGTCGTGAGGGCCGAGGAGGCCGAGGAGGGAGTCGCGGATGCGGATGGCGAAGCTCATGGCGGTCCTCGGCGGGCTCGCCGCCGCGGTCGCCGCCGGGCTGGGGCCTGCAGCTGCTGCTCCCGCCGCCACGCGTCCCGCCGCTGCGCCTGCTGGCACCTCGGCCCTGGCCGACGTGATCGTCGGGCCGGGCGTCATCCATGTCGGCCGCACGCAGCCCGGTCCGCCTACGACGGCCGACTGCGAGAAAGCCTACAAGGTCGCATGTTACGAGCCTCCCCAAATCCGGCAGGCTTATGATCTGCCGGCGCTGTACGCCAAGGGAGTGACCGGCCGCGGTGCCACGATCGTGATCGTGGACTCTTTCGGGTCGCCGACGATCCGGAACGACCTCGGCGTGTTCGACCAGACGTTCGGCCTGCCCGCTCCCCCCACGTTCGGCATCATCCAGCCCGCGGGCAAGGTCCCCGCCTACAACCCGCACAACTCCACCATGGTCGGCTGGGCGGGGGAGACCACGCTGGATGTGGAGTGGGCGCACACGATCGCACCCGGCGCGAGCATCCTGCTCGTCGAGACGCCCGTCTCCGAGACCGAAGGCGTGCACGGCTTCCCGCAGATCGTCGCCGCCGAGCAGTACGTGCTCAAGGCTCACCTCGGCGACGTGATCAGCCAGAGCTTCAGCGCCACCGAGGAGACCTTCCCGGCCAAGGCGGCCGTCCTGGCGCTGCGCGGCGCTTACCTGCAGGCCGCCAAGGACAAGGTCACCGTGCTCGCGGCATCCGGCGACTCCGGCGCCGCCGACGTCATGCTCAACGGGAAGACCTACTACCTGTTCCCGGTGACCTCATGGCCGGACAGCGACCCGCTGGTCACCGGGGTGGGCGGCACCCAGCTTCACTTCACCGCGAAGGGCATTCCGGCTGCGCCCACGGTCTGGAACGACACCTACAGCACGGCCACCAACGAGTTCGCCGAGGGCAACGCGGGTCCTAACCCGCTGGCCAGCGGCGGCGGCCTGTCCATTTTCTTTCCCCGCCCGGCGTACCAGAACGGCGTGCAGTCCGTGGTGGGCGGCAGGCGCGGCGTGCCGGACATCTCGATGAGCGCGGCCTGCAACGGCTCGGTGGACACCTACAGCACGTTCGCCGGCGCGCCGGCCGGCTGGTCCCCGTCCTGCGGGACCAGCGAGGCGACGCCGCTGTTCGCCGGGATCGTGGCGCTCGCCGACCAGGTGGCAGGGCACCCGCTCGGGCTGATCAACCCGGCCCTGTACCAGATGTCGGCTGCCCACGACCCCGGCATCGTGGACGTCACCTCGGGCAACAACACGGTGTCGTTCAGCCAGGGCGGCCGGGAGCGCACGGTGACCGGGTTTGCCGCGCGCCCCGGCTACGACCTGGCATCCGGCGTCGGCACCGTGGATGCCCGCTACTTCGTCCCGGATCTCGCCCGCATCGCCGGCACCTAAGCCTGTGATTGTGCAGAACGAGCCTTTGCGTTCCCGGCCACGGCCCGCGCTCAGGTCACGGCCCGCGCTCAGGTAATGACGAGCTGGCGTGGCCAGAACCGCAGCTGCGTGCACCGGGTGAGGAACTCGGCCGGGGACCTCTCGTCCAGGCTGATGAAGCCCTCATCCATCAGGCTGGACAGGCCCGCCGCCTCGAACAGCGGCGCCGGGTCGCCGGCGTACCCGATGAACTTGCAGTGCGCGTAGGCGTCGGAGACGAAGTCGCGCGCCGTCGGCTTGGTGGCAAGCTGGGACGCGCCGTCCTTGGACGCGAGCACGATGACCGCGTCGTACAGCACCGAGGGGCCGCCGTCGATCTTCTGGTCGGCGGGCACCCGGTTGCCGTTGCCGACCTCCACGCCGCCGACGGTGGGCGCGATAAGCTCGACGGTGACCTGCTGCTGCTCCGCCTCGGCGCGCACCCTGTCCAGCACGGCGGCGTCGGCGCCGTCGGTGACCAGCACGCCGATCTTGCGGCCGGCGAAGCTGGACGGCCCGTTCTTGGCGATGCTCAGCTTGGGGGAGGGGGCGAGATCGCGCACCGGCTCCATGGCCGGGGGCAGCGGCTCGGGAAGCTCGCGCAGGCCCAGGCCCTGCGCCACCGCACGGGCCAGATCCTCATCCACGTTGCGCAGCCCGGCGAGCATCCTGGTCCGGATCTCCGTCCTGTCGCACTTGCTCAGCTCGAAGGTGAACGCGTCGATGATGTGCCGCTGCTCGACCTCGGTCTGGCTGATGAAGAACTGCCGCGCCTGGCTGTAATGGTCGGCGAAGCTCTCCGGGCGCAGCCTCCGCTTGGGGCCGGCCTCGGTGGCCTGCCCGTCCGCGAACGTGCGGAAGCCCGCCTGCGGGTCCTCGCGCGGGCCGGGCGGGTCCCAGGAGTTGGGCTCGTAGTTCACCCGCCCGGCCGGGTTGATCATCGCCATGTGGCCGTCCTGCTGCAGCGTGGCGAACGGGCACTTCGGCGCGTTGATCGGCAGGTGGGTGAAGTTCGGGCTGCCCAGCCGCTTGAGCTGGGTGTCGAGGTAGGAGAAGTTCCGGCCCTGCAGCAGCGGGTCGTTGGTGAAGTCGATGCCGGGGATGACGTTCTGCGTGCAGAACGCCACCTGCTCGGTCTCGGCGAAGAAGTTGTCCACCACCCGGTTCAGCACCATGCGCCCGACCCGGCGCACCGGGACCTCTTCCTCGGGGATGATCTTGGTCGGGTCCAGCACGTCGAAGCCGAACCTGTCGGCGAACTCCTCGTCGAACAGCTGCAGCCCCAGCTCCCATTCGGGGAAGCTGCCGGTGGTGATGGCGTCCCACAGGTCCCGGCGGTGGAAGTCCGGGTCGGCGCCGCTGATCTTCATCGCCTCGTTCCACACCACCGACTGCATGCCCAGCTTCGGCTTCCAGTGGAACTTCACGAACGTGGACCGGCCGTCGGCGTTGACCAGCCGGAACGTGTGCACGCCGAATCCTTCCATGAACCGGAAAGACCGCGGGATCGCCCGGTCCGACATGATCCACATCAGCATGTGCGTGGACTCCGGCATCAGCGACACGAAGTCCCAGAAGTTGTCGTGCGCGGTCTGCGCCTGCGGGAAGCCGCGGTCCGGTTCCTGCTTGGCGGCGTGGATGACATCGGGGAACTTGATCGCGTCCTGGATGAAGAACACCGGCATGTTGTTGCCGACCAGGTCCCAGTTGCCTTCCCGGGTGTAGAACTTCACCGCGAAGCCGCGCACGTCGCGGGCCAGGTCCGTGGAGCCCTTGTTCTCGGCCACGGTGGAGAACCTGACGAACACCGGCGTGCGCCGTCCCGCTTCGCCGAACGGGTCGGCGCGGGTGATGTCGGTCAGCGGCTCGTAGTTCTCGAAGTAGCCGTGCGCCCCGTAGCCGCGGGCGTGCACCACCCGCTCCGGGATTCGCTCGTGGTCGAAGTGGAAGATCTTCTCCCGGAAGTGGAAGTCCTCCAGCACGCTCGGGCCGCGCTCGCCGGCCCGCAGCGTGTTCTGGTCGTCGGAGACCACCACGCCCTGCTGGGTGGTCAGCCGCTGGCCGCCGCCGACGGCGGTCTGGTGGGTCTCGCCGCCGCGTCCGCGCTCGGCCCGCTGCTCGCCGAGCTGTACGCTGCGGCGGTCGTCTGGTGTCGTCATGGGATTCTCCTCATAAGTGCTCAGCCGGGCATGGTCTCGCCGCCGACGGGCGCGAGCACCTCGCCGGAGTAGTAACTGGACAGCCGTCCGCTGGCGAAGAAGACGTAGGACGGTGCGATCTCGTCCGGCTGGGCGGCGCGTCCCATCGGGACCTGCTGGCCGAACGTGGCGACCTTCTCCGCGTCGAACGTCGCCGGGACCAGCGGCGTCCACACCGGCCCCGGCGCGACGCTGTTCACCCGGATGCCCCGGTCCTGCAGCGCCTGGGCCAGCGAGTAAGTCAGGGCCAGGATGGCGCCCTTGGTCGCGGAATAGTCGATCAGGCTCTTGTTGCCGCGTAGCCCGTTGATCGAGGAGGTGTTGATGATCGTGCCGCCCTCGGTGAGGTGCTTCAGCGCGGCCCGCGTCGTCCAGAAGTAGCTGTACACGTTGACCCGGAACGTCCGGTCCCACTGCTCGGTGCTCAGCTCGGCCAGGTCGGCCACCGGCTGCTGGGTGGCGACGTTGTTCACCAGGATGTCCAGGCCGCCAAGCTCGGTCACGGTCCGGTCGACCGCCCGGTTGCAGTTCTCCTCCTCGGCCAGGTCCCCGCGGATCGTCACGCAGCGCCGCCCGGCCGAGCGGACCAGCTCCGCGGTGTGCGCGGCGTCTTCGTCCTCCTGCTCGGACAGGTAGGTGATCGCCACGTCCGCCCCCTCTTTGGCGAAGGCGACCGCGACGGCTCGCCCGATTCCCGAGTCGCCCCCGGTGACCAGCGCACGGCGGCCGTCCAGCAGCCCGCGTCCGGTGTAGTCGCTCATCTCGTCCCGGGGCTCCGGCGCCATCTCGCCGGTCTGCCCTGGATAGTCCTGCTCCTGCTGGGGCGGCGGGTGCTGTTCCGATGGCGTGGTCATGCCCTGTTCTCCTTTCGTGCGGGTTCCGCGGGATGGAGCCGTTAACGGCTACCCGGCGCGCGAAGGTTAATCGCGCCGCGACTGGGCAGTTGCCGGCGACCGCATGAATCGGACATTCAAGGAGGAATAGTGGCCGACGTGTTCACGGTCCTGGCCAAGGATCATGAGGAAGTCAAGGGCATGCTCGCCGAGCTGGAGAAGGGCCCGACCAAGGGCACCGGCGCCACCGAAGAGCAGCTGCTGCTGCGCAAGAAGATGGCAGAGCAGCTCGTCATCGAGGAGTCCAGGCACGAGGCGCTGGAGGAGATGTACTTCTGGCCCGCGGTGCGCGAGCACGTCTCCGGCGGCGACGCGCTGGCCGACGAGGCGACGCAGCAGGAGACCGAAGGCAAGGAGGTGCTCAACAAGCTGGACAAGTGCGACGCCAGCGACTCCGAGTTCGAGCACCTGATCGGCACGTTCATCCAGGCGGGCCGCGAGCACATCGCCTTCGAGGAGACGCAGGTCTGGCCGAACGCGCGCACGGCATTCCCCGCCGAGCTCGCCGACGAGATCGGCACCAAGATTGCCGAGGGCAAGAAGACCGCGCCCACCCGGCCGCACCCGAACACGCCGCCGTCGTCCGGCGTGCTCAAGGCCGCGGGCCCTGTCGTCGCGGCGGCCGACAAGGCCAGGGACGCCATGACCAACCGCGGGACCGACTGACCGCGGCCTGAGCCGCACAGAGGCCACAGGAAAAGAAAAGACCAGATCTGCAGCACGCATTCAGCTGACCCTCAGGTTGAGGGGATACTGAAAGGAACACGGGGGCCGGCCAGGCTCCCCCCCGCCTGGCCGGCTCGCGGATCACCCGGAGCATGTGATGCCGGCTCCCCCAGCCGGGCGCGAAGATGGTTGCAGTCGACCTGAAGGCTGGATGCAGATGCAGGACTACCGCGGCTACGGCGAGCCGCCCTCGGGATACCCCTGGCCCCCGCCGCCCAGGCCGCGGCGGCGCGCCCTCGGATGCTTCACCCACCTGCTCGTGGCGGTGCTGGCCGCCGCCCTCGGCGCGGGCCTGGTGGCGGCCTTCTACAACGCGGGCAATAGCTCGCAGCCGGGCAGCAGCGCGCTGCCCTCGCCGCTGCCGAGCGGCGCGGTTCCCTCGCCGGGCAGCGGCGGCTCCGGGGCACCGGCCAGCGAGAAGACGATCCTCAGCAGGGTCGAGCCGGGCCTGGTCGTCATCAACAGCACGATCCAGTACCAAAGCGAGCAGGGCGCCGGCACCGGCATGGTGATCAGCTCTGACGGGCTGGTGCTGACCAACAACCACGTCATCGAGAACTCCACCAAGCTCACCGCCACCGTGGCCGCCACCGGCAGGACCTATCCGGCGGCCGTCGTCGGCTACGACACGACCGGCGACGTCGCCTTGATCCGGCTGCAGGGCGCGTCCGGGCTGCACCGCGTCCCGGTGGGCGAATCCGCCGCCGTCAAGGCCGGCAGCGCGGTGCTCGCCATGGGCAACGCCGAAGGTCAGGGCACGATCGTGCCCGCGCCCGGGCGGGTCACCGGGCTGAACCAGACGGTCACCGCCAGCGATCAGGGCGGCACGATCAGCACCGAGACCCTGCACGGCATGATCGAGACCAACGCGGATATCGTCCCCGGTGACTCCGGCGGCCCGCTCGCGAACGCCAGCGGCGAGGTCATCGGCATGGACACCGCGGGGTCGGGCGGCGGCGGCGGCTTTACCTTCCCGCAGCAGGGGCAGCAGCAGGCCGGCTTCGCGATCCCGATCGACACCGCGCTGGCGGTGGCGCACCAGATCGCCGCGGGCAAGTCCAGCTCGACGATCACGATCGGCTATCCGCCGTTCATCGGCATCTACATCGGGCAGGGCTCGGACCCCAACCCGTCCGACCAGGCGGCGCAGCAGCAGCAGAGCAACCCCTTCGGCGGCTTCGGCGGCTTCGGCGGGGGCGGCAGCCAGAGCTGCTACACCAGCGACTCGGGCCTGACCGCCCCGTCGAACATCGCCCCGGTCAGCGCAGGCGCGCTGATCATCGGGGTGATCTGCAACAGCCCGGCCCAGGCCGCCGGCATCACGGCCGGCTCGGTCATCACCGCGATCGACGGGCAGGCCGTTGGAGCCCCGGACAGCCTGGCCGCCATCATGGCCAGCCACCACCCGGGTGAGACGATCACGGTCACCTGGGTGAGCCCCTCCGGCCAGCGCACCACCGGCAACATCGGCCTGGCCGCCGGCCCGCCCCTTTAATCCCCCCTTTAATCACCGGCGCGGAATCCGTATGCTCGGCTTACAGGTCGGCTGGTCAGCGGGGACGCGAGGCAGGCGATGGCTGGGTTGCTCCAGGTCAGGATCGACCGCCTTGGCGTGGTCCGCGTGCTCGCGCTCAGCGGCGAGCTGGACATGACCACGGTGGAGCAGTTCGCCGGCCATGCGGCCGCAGCCCTGGCCGAGGCGGCCCCGCCGACCCGGCGGCTGGTGGTCGACCTGTCCGGGCTGCGGTTCGTGGACTGCCGCGGGGCGCGGGTGCTGGCGGCGGTGACCGCCGCGGTGCCCAGGGGCTGCGAGGTGCGGGTCCGGTCGGTGCGCCCGGCGGTGCGCCGGGTCCTGGGGCTGGCGACCGGAGAACTGGGGCGGCCCGTCGGAGAACCCGTGGCGCTGCTGGCCCGGGACCCGGTGTGGCTGGAAACCGCCGCGGCGCCGCGCAGCATGACCGGCATGCTGGTCATGCAGTCCCGCGACGCCCGGGCGCATGCCGAGTCCGCCATCGCGGACAGCCGCTGGCTGGCCGGCGTCGTCGCCGCCACCGAGGATCGGCTGGCGGAAACCCTGGCCGAGCTTGCCGAACGGCGGCCGGCCAGGGCGCCGCATCTGCTGCGGCTGGTCCAGGATGCGCGCAGGCAGGCCACGGCCATCCGCGGTTCGGCCGACGTGCGCCACGGCCCGGGCCGGCAGCGCCGGCCCTGACCGACCCGGCGACTGCGACCGTTAGCGTCCCCTCGCCTGGCCGCGGCCGGGCAGGTTCTCGGCCGACGGCGCCGGGCCGGTGATCTTCTGCTTCTCGAACAGCCGGACGATGTCCTCGACGGGCAGCCCCTTGGTCTCGGGCAGGAACCGGTACACGAACGCGATCGCCAGCACGCACAGGGCGGCGAAGCAGACCATGACCCCGGCCAGGCTGATCGCGTTCTGCCAGACCGGGAACACCTCGATGAGCAGGAAGTTGGCCAGCCAGTCGATCATGGCACAGAAGGCGGCGGCCTGGCCGCGCACCGCGGTGGGGAACACCTCGCCCTGCAGGGTCCACCCGGTGCCGCCGACGCCGACGGCGAACGAGGCGATGAAGAAGTCCAGGCCGATCATGATGACCACCAGCCGGGCAGTGCCCGACAGCACGGCCAGGCCCAGCGCGGAGACCAGCGCGAAGACGACCATCCCGGTGTAGCCGCCGATGGCCAGCCACCGCCGGCCGAACTTGTCGATCCAGCGGAATCCGAGGTAGGTGGAGGCCACGTTGACCGCGGTCATGATCGCGGTGACCTCCACGCCCGCCACCGTGGTCTCCACCAGGGTGGCGTGGCCGCCGGAGAAGATCGGGCCGAGCAGGTGCGGGCCGTAGTACAGCGGCACGTTGATCCCGGTGATCTGCTGGAAGATGAAGAACACCGACACCACCACGAGCGCCCGGATCACCCCGGGGGTCCAGGCCCGGCGCCGCTGCTCGCGGCTGCCGCCTTCCACCTGCTCCACGACCTGCGCGGCGCGGCGCACCTCGTCCTCGCTGACGTCGCCCGCGCCGAGGGTGGCCATGGCCTTGCGCACCTGGTCGTAGCGGCCGTGCCGCAGCAGCCAGCGCGGTGATTCCGGCATCGTGGTGCGCATTGCCAGCCCGATCAGCGCAGGCACCGCGCCCAGGCCCAGCACCAGGCGCCAGCCGACGGACGCGGCGCTGGCCGGCCACAGACCGAAGATGAGCAGGGCGATGAGGTAGGAGACCAGGATGCCGACGGTGATCATCCACTGCTGCAGCATGGTCAGCGACCCGCGCCGCCCCTTCGGGGCGTACTCGGCGATGTAGGCGGTGGCGATCGCGGAGTCCGCGCCGATGGCCAGCCCGATCAGGGTCCGGGCGAACAGCAGCACCGCGACGTGCCAGGTGACCGCCGACAGGATCGCCCCCGCGGCGTAGATGCCGGCGTCGACGATGAGCAGGGTCTTGCGGCCGAACCGGTCCGCGGCCGGGCCGGCCAGGATGGCCCCGGCGGCCGCGCCCAGCGAGGCCCCTGCCACCAGGTAGCCCTGGGCGAGCCCGTGCAGGTGGTAGGGCACGAAGTTCAGCGCCGAGCCGATGTTGGAGGTGTCGTAGCCGAACAGGAACCCGCCCAGGGTCGCGAGCAGGGTGAGCTGCCAGTAAAACCGCGAAGGCGCCTGCTCGTCGAGCTTGGTCAGGACGCTGCTCTCGGGGGCCGGGGCTACGGGCTGAGCCATTACGCACTCCTCGCTGCCGTGCTGACTTGGCCTGGCGGCCCGGCGCGTCCGGCCCCCGTGCGGTGGTGCGTCTTCCGTCCAGACCGGCTCCCCCCTTCCCCGATAAGCGGGAAATGAACATCGCGGGCCGGCAGTGCTAGTGTGGCTGCGCCGGGTCCGGCCGCCTCACGCGCCGGGCTGGGCAGCGCGTCAGGTAGCGAAGCCGGTGAAGCCCGCAACGGGCCATTCCGGCGCTGTCCCGCAACTGTGACGGCCCCGCGGGGCCCAAGCCAGGTCGCCTCCCGCCGCGCTCGACGTTATCGGCCCTCGAGGGAAGGGCGATCCGTCCCGGCCGGAGCCCGCTCCGCCGGCGGCCTCGCCTTCCTTCCCGCCTTCGGGAGGAAGTGGCGCTCCATGAACCTTCGCATCACCCATCGCAGGCTGTACGCCGCCGCGGCGGTGGCCGCCGCCGCGGCGCTGGCCGGCTGCGGCTCCGCGACCGGCACCGGGAGTGCCGCCGCCAGCAGCGCCGCGGCGTCCGGTTCCTCGTTCCCGGTCACGGTGACCGCGGCAGACGGGGCGGTCACCGTCAAGGCCCGGCCTGCCAGGATCGTCTCGCTGGCGCCGACGCTGACCGAGGACCTGTACGCGGTCGGCGCCGGCCCCCAGGTCGTCGCCGTCGACTCCGACTCCAACTATCCGCCGGGCGTGCCGGTCACCAAGCTGAGCGGCCTGAGCCCGAACATCGAGGCGATCGCCAGGTACTCGCCGGACCTGGTCGTCGCGTTCCAGAACGCGGGCGGCCTGGTTTCCGGGCTGGGCAAGCTCAAGGTGCCGGTGCTGATCGAGCCGCCCGCGGCCACGCTGAATCAGGCCTACCAAGAGATCGAACAGATCGGTCAGGCCACCGGGCACGGCGCCCAGGCGCAGCGGGTGGTGGCGTCGATGAAGTCGCAGATCGCCGTCGACGTCGCTCATGCGGGCTCGGCGCACCGCGGTCTGCGTTACTACTGGGAGCTGCAGGCGAACCCGTTCTACTCGGTCGCCTCGTCGACGTTCATCGGGCAGATCGTGTCGCTGTTCGGCCTGAAGGACATCGCCGACGCGGCGGACAAGGCCTCCGACGGCGGCTATCCCGAGCTGTCGCAGGAGTACATCGTCGCCGCGCGGCCGCAGCTCATCTTCCTCGCTGACAACGCCCCCGCGTACGGAGGCCAGACCCCCGCGACCGTCGCGGCCAGGCCGGGCTGGGCGGCGATCCCCGCGGTGGCCGACCACGAGGTCATCGCGCTGAACGACGACATCGCCTCCCGCTGGGGACCGCGGCTGCCGCAACTGGTCGAGCAGCTCGCCCAGGCGGTCGAGAAGGCGCCGTCGCCGTGACGGCCCGGCGGAGCGGAAGGCGGCATGCTGCGCGGGCATATCTCGCCGCGGCAGCCTTCCTGGTCGCCGCGGTGCTGGTCAGCGCGCTGGCCGGCGCCGCGGACCTCAACCCGCTGGCCACGGCGGCCGCGCTGGTGCACCTGCCGTCCAGCCTGAGCCCGCTGGACCGTGCGGTTCTGTTTCAGATCCGGCTGCCGCGCATCATGCTCGGCGCGCTGGTCGGCGGGCTGCTGGCCGTGGCCGGCGCCGGGTACCAGGGCGTGTTCCGCAACCCGCTGGTCGACTCCGGCACCCTGGGCGCCTCGGCCGGCGCCGGGCTCGGCGCGACGCTCGCGATCGTCTACGCCGGCGGCGCGGGCACCGCGGCGGTACCGGTCGCCGCGTTCGCCGGCTCGCTGGCCGGGGTGGCCATCGCGTATGCGGCCGGCTCGGTCACCGGCTCCGGCACCGCCACGTTGCTGCTGGCGGGGGTGGCGGTGAGCCTGTTCCTGACCGCGGTGCAGACCTGGCTGCTGCAGCGTTCGGCCCAGGACCTGCAACAGGTCTACTCATGGCTGTTCGGTTCGCTGTCGGCAGCGACCTGGCAGCAGGCGCTGGACATCCTGCCGTATTCGGCGGTCAGCATCGGCGTGGTGCTTGTGCACGGGCGGCACCTGGACGTGCTGTCGGTGGGCGACGAGGAGGCGCGGGCGCTCGGCATCGGCCCGGGCCGGGTCCGGCTGGTCGTGGTGGCCGCCTGCTCGCTGGCCGCGGCGAGCGCTGTGGCGGTCAGCGGGCTGATCGGCTTCGTCGGCATCGTGGTACCCCACGTGATCCGCCGCCTGGCCGGCGCCTCCTACCGGCTGGTGCTGCCGCTGTCCCTGCTGGCCGGCGCGGGCTTCCTCGTCTTCGCCGATACCGTGGCGCGCACCGTCGCCGCCCCCGCCGAGCTGCCCATCGGCGTGGTGACCGCGCTGGCCGGCTCGCCGGTGTTCGTCTGGATCCTGCGTTCCACCAGCGTGGTGCGCACGTGAGACGCCCGTGAGACGCACGTGAGCGCGATTACCGCGCGCGACCTCGCCGTGGATCTTGACGGCGTGCCGGTGCTGCGCGGAGTGTCCTGCGCGGTCGGCTCCGGCGGCTGGCTGGCGCTGATCGGGCCGAACGGGGCAGGCAAGACCACCGTGCTGCGCGCCGTCGCCGGGCTGGTGCCGCACCGGGGCACGATCCTGCTCGACGGGGCCGACCTCCGCTCGCTGCGCGGCCGCAGCCGTGCCCGCCTGATCGCCTACCTGCCGCAGTCCCCGATGCTGCCGCCGGACATGACCGTCGAGGAATACGTGCTGCTCGGCCGCACCCCCCACCTCGGCTACCTGCGCGGCCCGGGCCGCCGCGACAAGGACAAGGCCGCCGCGGCCGCCGAGCTGCTGGACATGGCCCGCCTCGCGAACCGGCGGCTGGCCAGCCTGTCCGGCGGCGAGCGCCAGCGCGCGGTGCTGGCCCGTGCCCTGGCCGCCGAGCCGAGCGTGCTGCTGCTCGATGAGCCCACGTCCGGCCTCGATGTCGGGCATGCCCAGCAGGTGCTCGGCCTCGTGGACGAGTTGCGCCGCCGCAGCGGCGTCACCGTGCTGTCCACGCTGCACGACCTGACGACCGCCGGCCAGTACGCCGCCGGCCTGGTGCTGCTGCACCACGGGCGCATCGAGGCGGCCGGATCTGCCGCCGAGGTGCTCACCGAGGACCTGATCCGCAGGGTCTACGCGGCGCAGGTCACGGTGACCGCAGGCCCCGACGGCACCGCGGTGGTCACGCCGGTGCGCCCGTCCCGGAAATGACCGGGGGGGTTCAAAAGGCAGCCCTCGGTCGTCACACTGGATCATGTGTACGACTTCGACGTGCTCATCATCGGATCCGGGCCCAGCGGCCAGAAGGCCGCGATCGCCACGGCCAAGCTCGACCGCCGGGCGGCCATCGTCGAGCGCAGGGACATGCTCGGCGGCGTCTGCCTCAATACCGGGACGATCCCGTCCAAAACCCTCCGCGAGGCGATCTTGTACCTGACCGGGCTGGACCAGCGGGAGATGTATGGGCAGAGCTACCGGGTCAAGGAGGAGATCACCATCGCCGACCTGGCCGCCCGCACCAGTCACGTGGTCGGCCGCGAGATGGACGTGGTCCGCAGCCAGCTGACCCGCAACAGGGTCACGATCCTGACCGGCACCGCCCGCTTCACCGACCCGCACACGGTAGAGGTCGACGACGAGGCCGGGCGGATCCGCCGGGCCAGCGCCGACAAGATCGTCATCGCCACCGGCACCCGGCCCGCCCGCCCGGCCAGCGTGGAGTTCGACGAGCGCACGGTGATCGATTCCGACGGGATCGTGCACCTGGAGCGGGTGCCCCGCTCCATGGTCGTGGCCGGCGCGGGCGTGATCGGCATCGAGTACGCGTCGATGTTCGCCGCGCTCGGCACCAAGGTCACCGTCGTGGAGCAGCGCGACCGGATGCTGGAGTTCTGCGACGTCGAGGTGGTCGAGGCGCTCAAATACCACCTGCGCGACCTGGCGGTCACGTTCAGGTTCGGCGAGACCGTCTCCTCGGTGCAAGCGCGGCCCGAAGGCGCCATCGCGACGCTGGCCAGCGGGAAGAAGATTCCCGCGGACACCGTCATGTACTCCGCGGGACGGCAGGGCATGAGCGACACGCTCAACCTCAGCGCGGCCGGCCTGACCGCCGACAAACGCGGCCGGATCGCGGTGGATGAGTTCTTCCGCACCACGGTGCCGCACATCTACGCGGTCGGCGACGTGATCGGCTTCCCGGCCCTGGCCGCCACCTCGATGGAGCAGGGCCGGATCGCGGCGTACCACGCCTGCGGGGAGAAGCTGCACGGCGTCGGCGACCTGCACCCGATCGGCATCTACTCCATCCCGGAGATCAGCTTCGTCGGCCGGACCGAGGAGCAGCTCACCGCCGACAGCGTGCCGTTCGAGGTCGGCGTCTCCCGTTACCGCGAGCTTGCCCGCGGCCAGATCATCGGCGACTCCTACGGCGTGCTGAAGCTCCTGGTCTCGCTGGAGGGCCGCACCCTGCTTGGCGTGCACGTGTTCGGCACCGGCGCCACCGAGCTCGTCCACATCGGCCAGGCGGTCATGGGCTGCGGGGGCACCGTGGATTACCTGGTCGATGCCGTCTTCAACTACCCGACCCTCGCCGAGGCCTACAAGGTGGCCGCCCTGGACGCGATGAACAAGATGCGCCAGATCGCCCGCTTCTCCTAGCCCGGCGCGGCCCCGCCTGACGCGCTGTCCCCGGTCGGCGCCTGGTTCAACGCCTCAAGGAAGGTTGCCGCCCAGTGCGCGACGTCGTACTCGGCTACCCGGCGGCGCATCGCGCGCATCCGGCGCCTGGCTTCGGCGCGGCCGATGGTGGCGGCGCGCACGATGGCGCCCTTCAGGCCTTCGGTGTCATACGGGTTGACCAGGAAGGCGCCGCCGAGCTCGTCGGCGGCGCCGGTGAACTCGCTCAGCACCAGCGTGCCGTTCTCGTCGTAGCGGGATGCCACGTACTCCTTGGACACCAGGTTCATCCCGTCCCGCAGCGGGGTCACCAGCATCACGTCGGCGGCGAGGTACAGCGCCGCCATCTCCTCCCGCGGGTAGGTCTGGTGCAGGTAGTGCACCGGAGGCGAGCCGAGCTCCGCGTGCTCGCCGTTGATCCGGCTCACCGTCACCTCCACCTCGTCGCGCAGTGCCCGGTACGCCTCCACGCGCTCCCGGCTCGGGCTCGCCACCTGCACCAGGACCGTGCGCGGCCCCAGCCGTCCCTCGCTGAGCAGCTCTCCGTAGGCGTTCAGTCGGTGCAGGATGCCCTTGGTGTAGTCGAGCCGGTCAATGCCCAGCAGCACCAGGTCCGGATCGCCGAGCAGGTCACGGATCTCCCGGGCCCGGGCCGTGACCTCCTGCTGCCGCGCGATCTGTTCCAGCGCCGCCGAGTCGACGGAGATGGGGAACGCCGCGGCCCGGACCGGCCGGACCTGGCGTCCCCGCTCCGGTCGCACGGTGGATCCCCTGGTCAGCGCACCCCAGGCCCGTCGGGAGGCCCGCAGGAAGTTCCCGGCGTCGTTGCGCCGCTGGAAGCCCAGCAGGTCCGCGCCGAGCAGGCCTCCGACGACCTGGCGCCGCCACGGCAGCTGGGCGAAGATCTCGTAGCACGGGAACGGGATGTGGTTGAAGAAGCCGATGCGGACGTCGCTGCGCTGCTCGCGGATCATCCGGGGGACCAGCTGAAGCTGGTAGTCGTGCACCCAGATCGTCGCCCCCGGCGCGGCAAGGCCTGCCGCGGCGCGCGCGAACCGCCGGTTGACCTCCTGGTAGCGGTCCCACCAGTCCCGGTCGAACACCGGCTGGGCGATCACGTCGTGATACAGCGGCCACAGCGTCGCGTTGCAGAACCCCTCGTAGTGCCCGCGGACCTGCTCGGCGGACAGGCCCACCCCGAACAGCTGCAGGCCGCCGGCCTCGAACGCCCCGAGCTCCGGGCCGGCGCCGCCGGTCCAGCCGACCCACACGCCGTCGGCCTTGCGCATGACCGGCTCCAGGGCTGCGACCAGGCCGCCGGGGCTGGGCCGCCAGCTCGTCCCGCCGTCCGCCTCCTCGACCCGGTCCACCGGCAGCCGGCTGGCCACCACCACGAAACCGTAGTCGCCAGCGCGGTCATCCGGCCCGCTCACCGCGATTGCCGGTCGGCCTTCGGCCGGGCCGGCTCCAGCTCCGCCAGCCGGGCCTGTATCATCTGCACCACCGCCAGGCGGTTCGCGGAGGTCGGCAGATGGTCATGGTCGCGAAGCGGCAGGCTGCTGTGTTCCGGTGCGGTCATCGCGCCCCTTCCCTGGCGGCTCAGCTCGCCTACCCGGTGCCGCCACCCCGCAAACCCCCGCGGAATTACCGCGGCGCCGATGCTGTTCCACCCCACTGATGGAAAAGGCGATCCTACTCGCGGTGGCGGCAAGCTTCTGCACCGCCACCTCGTCAGTGTGCCAGCGCATGGGCGCCAAGAGCGCCCAGACGTCGGCGGGCTTCGACGTCCGGATCGTCTTCCGCCTGGCCCGCCAGCCGATCTGGCTGCTGGGCATCGCCAGCATGATCCTCGGGTTCTTCTTCCAGCTGACCGCGCTGCACTTCGGCGCACTGGCCCTGGTCCAGCCCATCCTGGCGGTGGAGCTGCTGTTCGTGTTCGGCTACATGGCGGTGGCCGGCCGGCGCAAGGTGAAGGTGAAGCGCCGCGACTGGATCGCGGCGGCCGCCATGTCGGTGGGGATCGGGCTGTTCCTCCGCCTGGCGTCGCCGTCGGGCGGGCGGCTGCACGCGCCCGGCTCGTCGTGGCTGGTGGCTGGCCTGATCACGCTCGGGCTGGTGCTGGTGGCGCTGGCGGTCGCGTTCGGGCTGGGCAGCCGCCCCGTCGCGTCCCCGACACGGCGGGCCGCGGTGCTCGGGGTGGCTACCGGAATCTCGTGGGGCTTCGTGGCCGCAGTGATCAAGGAGCTCAGCTCGCACCTGGGTCACGGCCCCGGTGCGATCGTCGCCACATGGTCGCTGTACGTGCTGATCGTGGTCGGGGCGGCGACGATGCTGCTGTCCTCGCACGCGCTGGCGGCCGGGCCGCTGGCCGCGTCGCAGCCCGGGTTCACCGTGCTCGATCCGCTCGCGGCGGTCCTGCTCGGGGTGTTCGTGTTCGGCGAGCACATCCAGACGGGGATCCCGGACCTGGTCGGCGAAGCCCTGGCGCTCGCCGTGATCATCGCCGGCGCCAGTGCCCTCAGCCACAGCTGCCTCATTCTCGGCGAGCTCGGCGACCCGTCGTGCCTGCCGGCCGGCTTCCAGGCGCAACTTCGCGAGCTCACCACCAAGTCCGCCGGGGACACCGCATCCGCTGCGCCCGCCGCGTCGGCCGGACGCTCGGTCAGGACACCGCAGCCGCCAGACTGAGCCCGGCCAGCACCAGCATCGCCGCCGCGGCGGCGCGGGCAACCCACCGCACCGGGATGACGGTGAGCAGGGCCCGGCCGCCGGTGATGGCCAGCGCCGCCACCGCCCACAGCGCCAGCACCGCGCCGGTGCCGACCGCCAGCGGGTCGTGGTACCGGGCGGCCAGGGTCGCGGTGGCGATCTGGGTGAGGTCGCCGAACTCGGCGGCCAGGACCACCGCGAAGCTGGACCCGGCGACCGTCCAGAACCCCGGCTGCCGGCCGTGCAGGCCGACGTGTTCCCCGCGGTCCCCGCGGTCTGTGCGGAGCAGCAGGACCGCGCCGAGGGCGAACAACGCTGCGGCGGCGGCCCGGACCGGCCGCTCCGGCAGCAGGCCGAGCAGGCTGCCGGCGGCGACCGCGAGCGCGACGTGCACGGCAAAGCCGGCCGCGACCCCGGCGAACACGAACGCCGGCCGGTACCTGCTGCCCAGCACCAGGCTGGCCAGCGCGGTCTTGTCCGGCAGCTCGGCGGGGAAGATGACCGCGAACACGGTGACGGCGGTGGCCAGGTGCACCGGGAAGTTTCCTCCCTTTCGGCGCCGCTCCGGACACCGCTGCGGGGAGCTCCGGCGCGGCAGCCTGTAGCTGCGGCCGAAGGTCTCGCTCAGACCCGATTGGGTCCCCGGGCGCCGGGCCAGTTACGGCCGAGATTGTCGACGGTCCCGGCTGGAGGAGCTACTCCCCTTCGCTGGCTCCATGCTACCCCGCCTCCGCCACGGGCGCCCTATGTCTGCTCTCCTCCCGGGCGGCGCGGCGGGACCGCGATGCGGTCCAGGTCGCTGGCGATCACGACCTGGCCGCCGAACGCCGCCGCTGCCTCGCCGGCGAGCCGCCGGGGATCCCCGGCTTCGTAGCGCTGGGAGAAGTGGGTGAGCACGAGCAGCCGCGCTCCGGCCTCGGCCGCGATCCGGCCGGCCTGCCCGGCCGTCAGGTGCCCGAACTCGGCCGCGAGCCCGGCCTGGGCCTCGGCGAAGGTGGATTCGCAGACGCACACGTCCGCGTGGTCGGCCAGCTCGAACGCGGCGTCGCACAGCCGGGTGTCCATGACGAACGCGAAACGCTGGCCCGGCCTGGGCTCGCTGACCTGCTCCAGCCGCACCACGCGGCCGTCGGCCTCCAGGCGCCCGTCGCGCTGCAGCCTCCCGACGTCGGGTCCGGAGATGCCGAAGGCGGCCAGCTTGTCCGCAAGCATCCGCCGTCCGTCCGGCTCGGCCAGCCGGTAGCCAAACGTCGGCACGCTGTGCGACAGCTCGCGGGCCTCCAGCCGGAACGAGGCCGCGCCGGTGACCGTGCCCGCGCCGTCCACCGGCCGTTCCCGCAGCTGCAGCACGTCGCGGAACAGGGCCGCGTGCCGCAGCCGCGCGAACACCTCCCGGCTGGCCGCCGGGTAGCAGGCCTCCACGACATGCGGCACCTGGTCCAGCGCGATCCGCTGCAGCACGCCGGGCAGGCCGAGGCAGTGGTCGCCGTGGAAATGGGTGATGCAGATCCTGGTGACCTGGGTGGCGGTCACCCCGGCGAACAGCATCTGCCGCTGCGTTCCCTCGCCCGGGTCGAACAGCAGCCCTTCGCCGTCCCAGCGCAGGAAGTAGCCGTTGTGGTTGCGGGCCCGGGTAGGCGCCTGGCTCGCCGTGCCGAGCACCACCAGCTCACGGTTGGACACGCCACCTGACCCTAACGCCGTTTGGCCTTCAGCTGCGCCGGCCTGGCCAGGATGACCTGGTTGCGTACAGAATGGAACCCCTGGACCGGCTGGCGGGAGGACTGGCATGGCAGCGGCGGCGGAACGGGTCAGCTTCGCCACCGAGCCGTCCCGGTACCGGCACTGGCGGCTGGCAATCGACGGGCCGGTCGCGACGCTGGCGATGGACGTCGCCGAGGACGGCGGCCTGCGCGGCGGTTACGAGCTGAAGCTCAACACCTACGACCTCGGCGTCGACGTCGAGCTGTACGACGCGGTGCAGCGGCTGCGGTTCGAGCACCCCGAGGTGCGCACGGTCGTGATCACCAGCGCCAGGGAGAAGATCTTTTCCGCGGGCGCGAACATCCGCATGCTGGCGCAGTCCCCGCATCCGTGGAAGGTGAACTTCTGCAAGTTCACCAACGAGACCCGCAACGGCATCGAGGACGCGACCGCCTGTTCCGGGCAGACCTACCTGGCGGCGGTGAACGGGACGGCGTCCGGCGGCGGCTATGAGCTGGCCCTGGCCTGCGACTACATCATGCTCATCGACGACCGTTCCTCGGTGGTGTCGCTGCCGGAGCTGCCGCTGCTCGGCGTGCTGCCCGGCACCGGGGGCCTGACCAGGGTCACCGACAAGCGGCACGTCCGGCGGGACCTGGCCGACTACTTCTGCACCAGGTCGGAGGGAATCGGCGGCCGCAAGGCGGTGGCGGCCAAGCTGGTGGACGAGACGGTGCCGCGCCCCCGATGGCAGGAGGCAGTGGCCCTGCGCGCCGCCGCCCTCGCCGCCCGGTCCTCCCGGCCGGCGGACGCCGCCGGGATCGAGCTGACCCCGCTGGAGAAGACCCGCGCCGACGACGCGATCGGCTACCGCTACGTGGCGGCGCGGCTGGACCGGGCAGCCGCCGCGGCCGAGATCACCGTCCGGGCCCCCGGTGAGGACCCGCCGCCGGGCACGGCGAGGCTGGCCGAGCTGGGCGCGGGATTCTGGCCGCTCGCGGTGACCAGGGAACTTGACGACCTGATCCTGGACCTGCGCACCAACGAGCTGGAGCTGGGCACCTGGGTGCTGCGCACCGAGGGCGACCCGCGGCGGGTGCTGGGCTATGACCGGCTGCTGCTGGACAACCGGGGCGACTGGCTGGCCAACGAGATCATCGCCTACTGCAAGCGGACGCTGAAGCGGCTGGACGTGACCAGCCGGAGCCTGATCGCGCTGATCGAGCCGGGAAGCTGCTTCGCCGGGTCGCTGCTGGAACTCGCGCTGGCCGCGGACAGGTCATACATGCTGGCCGGGACGCGCGAGGGCGCCGGCGCCCAGCCCGCGGTGATCGTGATCGATGAGATGAACCTGGGACCGCTGCCGACGGGAAACGGCCTGACCCGGCTGCAGAGCCGGTTCCTCGGTGACCCGGACCGGCTGGGCGCCGCGGAAAAGCAGGCCGGCGAGCCGATGGAAGCAGAAGATGCCGAACGAACCGGGCTGATCACCTTCGCGCCCGATGACCTGGACTGGGAGGAGGAGGTCCGGCTTGCCATCGAGGAACGGGCCAGCTTCAGCCCGGATGCGCTGACCGGGATGGAGGCGAACTACCGGTTCGCCGGCCCGGAAACGATGGAGACCAAGATCTTCGGGCGGCTGTCGGCCTGGCAGAACTGGATCTTCACCCGGACGAACGCGTCCGGCCCCGCCGGCGCGCTGCGCAGGTACGGCACCGGCCAGCGCCCCGAATTCGATCACAGACGGGTGTAACGATGACAACCGCAGCTGACTACGCCGACAAGATCCCGAACAACGTGGGCCTGCACGCCGACCGGCGGCTGCAGCGGGCGCTGGAATCCTGGCAGCCGGACTTCCTGTCCTGGTGGGAGGCGATGGGCCCGGCGCTGCCGACCCGGGACGTGTACCTGCGCACCGCGGTCAACGTAGGCCGCGACGGCTGGGCGCACTGGGGGTTCGTGCCGATGCGGGACTACCGGTGGGGCATATTCCTGGCCGAGCGCGACCCCGGCCGGGTGATCGGCTTCGGCGAGCACAAGGGCGAGCCGGTGTGGGACAAGGTGCCCGGCGAGTACCGCGCCGACCTGCGGCGGCTGATCGTGGTGCAGGGCGATACCGAGCCCGCGTCGGTGGAGCAGCAGCGCAACCTGGGCGCGACCGCGCCGTCGCTGTACGACCTGCGCAACCTGTTCCAGGTCAACGTCGAGGAGGGCCGGCACCTGTGGGCCATGGTGTACCTGCTGCAGGCCTACTTCGGCCGCGACGGCAGGGAGGAGGCCGATGAGCTGCTCCGCCGGTCCTCGGGCAGCCTGGAGTCGCCGCGCATCCTGGGCGCGTTCAACGAGGAGACCCCGGACTGGCTGTCGTTCTACATGTTCACCTACTTCACCGACCGGGACGGCAAGTACCAGCTCGGCACGCTGAAGGAGTCGGCGTTCGACCCGCTGAGCAGGAC